>NZ_KB907309.1:1200000-1545889 GCF_000381925.1 Nocardia sp. BMG111209 | reverse complement strand
AGGCGAATCAGAAAAATTCAAAGGCCAGAGTCCGAAAACCCGACATTCAAAAACAACGCCAGCTCAAAAAAGCTGACTAAATGTCCAGTCCCCCACACGGGGGTATGAGAAACCGGAACCAAAAATATTTGGCACTGACATTCATCGACACACTATTGAGTTCTCAAAGAACACACGCACAAACAAAACCCACCAGCAACAACCAGAGAGTCTCAGTAAGGCAACTTTTCAAGCTTAGCCCACCCCGTGATCCCGATCCAAATCGGGGTCCCGGTCGAGCCGTGTGATCCTATCAGGCGCTCATCGTCCGGCCTCGTGTCCCGGGCCTTTCGGCTCCGGGTCGGCGTCCGTGTCACTCTGACCTGGAATAAGTTACGTGCGAACCACTTTCGATGTCAAATCGCCTGGTCATCCGGCCAAAATGAGCGGAGCCGACCCGCCCGCACAGGGGCGAATCGGCTCCGAAAAGGTCGATCGGCAATTCAGCGCGGACCCTAACCGTTGCAGGCGGAGTCGAGCAGTTCGGTCTGGCTGCCGTCCGAACTCAGTGTGGACGGCGTCGGCGGTCCGAACAGTCCCATCGCCGCGTTCTCGGCGTCCCGCTTCGACGATCCGAGCGCGCCGAGAACCCGGCCGTCCCGCGCCGAGATCGCACCGCAGCCATCCACATAGCGCAGCACCACCCAGCAGTTGGCGTAGTGACACTGCCCCATCGCGGCCGCATCGGCCTCGGCCTGGCTGCCGTAGTTCCGGGCGCCGCCGATGATGTAGGCGTCGTCCGGGTTCTCCGTCGATACGGCGAAGGCGCCGTAGAGGTGCCCGTCGTCCGCCGCGGCGGGCCCGGCGGTGGCCGTCAGTGCGACGGCCGCCGCCCCCAGCGCGAGACCCGCGATCGTCTTCCCCGACACAAGCATGTTCGTCTCCCGTTCCCATGGCCACGTTGCGAGGCCAACGGAACATCATCACGAAACCCACCGACAAATCCAAATCATTTGGCGCCCAGTAACGCCGGGAGCCAGCCCGTCCCGTGGGACGGACCGGCTCCGCGGTCGAGAAAGTGCCTGGCGGCGGGACTCAGAAGTCCATGCCACCCATGCCGCCGGTCGGATCGCCGGCCGGGGCGGCCGTCTTCTCCGGCTTGTCGGCGACGACGGCCTCGGTGGTGAGGAACAGGGCCGCGATCGACGCCGCATTCTGCAGCGCGGAACGGGTCACCTTCACCGGGTCGGCCACGCCGGCCGCCAGCAGGTCCTCGTAGACGCCGGTCTCGGCGTTGAGGCCGGAGCCGGACGGCAGGTTCGAGACCTTCTCGGCCACCACGCCGGGCTCCAGGCCCGCGTTGAAGGCGATCTGCTTCAGCGGCGCGCCCAGCGCGACGCGAACGATGTTCGCGCCGGTGGCCTCGTCGCCGGTCAGCGACAGCTCGTCCAGAGCCGGGGCGGCCTGCAGCAGGGCCACGCCACCACCGGGGACGATGCCCTCCTCGACGGCGGCCTTGGCGTTGCGCACCGCGTCCTCGATGCGGTGCTTGCGCTCCTTGAGCTCCACCTCGGTGGCGGCGCCGGCCTTGATCACCGCGACACCGCCGGCCAGCTTGGCCAGGCGCTCCTGCAGCTTCTCACGGTCGTAGTCCGAGTCCGAGTTCTCGATCTCGGTGCGGATCTGCGCCACGCGGCCCTGGATGGCCTCCGCGTCGCCCGCGCCGTCGACGATGGTGGTCTCGTCCTTGGTCACGACGACCTTGCGCGCCTGGCCCAGCAGCTCGAGGCCCGCGGTCTCCAGGGAGAGGCCGACCTCTTCGCTGATGACCTCGCCGCCGGTCAGGATGGCGATGTCGGCCAGCTGCGCCTTGCGGCGGTCACCGAAGCCCGGCGCCTTGACGGCGATGGACTTGAAGGTGCCACGGATCTTGTTCACGACCAGGGTCGACAGGGCCTCGCCCTCGACGTCCTCGGCGATGATGAGCAGCACCTTGCCGGCCTGGATGACCTTCTCCAGCAGCGGCAGCAGATCCTTGACGGTCGAGATCTTCGAGCCGACCAGCAGGATGTACGGATCCTCGAGGACCGCTTCCTGACGCTCCGGGTCGGTCACGAAGTAACCGGAGATGTAGCCCTTGTCGAAGCGCATGCCCTCGGTCAGCTCCAGCTGGAGACCGAAGGTGTTGCTCTCCTCGACGGTGATGACGCCTTCCTTGCCGACCTTGTCCATGGCCTCGGCGATCAGCTCGCCGATGGACGGGTCGCCGGCGGAGATCGCGGCGGTGGCGGCGATCTGCTCCTTGGTCTCGACCTCCTTGGCGGAAGCCAGCAGGCGGCTCGTGACCGCTTCCACGGCCTTCTCGATGCCGCGCTTCAGACCCAGCGGGTTCGCGCCGGCCGCGACGTTGCGCAGACCCTCACGCACCAGCGCCTGCGCCAGCACGGTCGCCGTGGTGGTGCCGTCGCCCGCGACGTCGTCCGTCTTCTTGGCGACCTCTTTGACCAGCTCGGCGCCGATCTTCTCGTACGGGTCCTCGAGCTCGATCTCCTTGGCGATGGACACACCATCGTTGGTGATCGTGGGGGCGCCCCACTTCTTCTCCAGGACGACGTTGCGACCCTTCGGGCCGAGCGTCACCTTGACAGCATCGGCGAGGCTGTTGAGGCCCCGCTCGAGGCCGCGACGGGCCTCTTCGTCGTACGCAATTGTCTTGGCCATGGCGTTGTTGAGATCCTCCACGTGTATGGCTGACACACAGAGCGACCGCAGGGTTGGATCGCTCCATTGACGCTGGCCAGGTTTCGGTGCCCGCGACGGACGACCGGGGGTGTCGTGGTACCCGGTCTCACCGTCCCGACCTGGCACTCACATGAAGGGAGTGCCAGGTCCATTTTTAGCACTCGCCGATACCGAGTGCAAGGCTGTGTCCTTGGCCTCCGCTCCGCTCCGGCGGGTTCGCGGCCCCCTTTGCCCCGGTCCTTCCCTCCTCCGGTCGGTCGCTGCGCTCCCTCCCTCCGTCAGTCCAGGACCGGGACGGGCCGCGAACGCCTCAGGTGTCGGTGACTCGGAGGGCGAGGGCGAGGAAGGCGTCGGCTCGGCGCTCCTCGGGGGTGCGCGGCTCGCCGCGGTCGATGGTGACCTGCTCCGCGTCGTGCAGCAGCAGTTCCGCCTCGATGCGCATGATGGCGCGGATGAACGGCGGAGCGACCTCCGGGGGGAGGTCTCCGTTCACTATGTAACTCCCGTCGGGACCGGACTCCGTGGACACATAGGTCAACGCATGCAGCAGGTCACCGCGTGATTCTCCGGCAATCATGTCGGAATCCCGGTCATCCGCCATAGCTACATGGTATCCATATCGCCCTTGTGGGAGCGGCATATGGCTAATACAGTACGTACGTACGGTTTGGTGAATGACGCGACGGGAGTCACCGTGTGGGATCCACAGCAGTATCTGACCTTCGATGATCACCGATCCCGCCCCTTTTTCGAACTGCTGAATCGGATCGGCGCCGAACGCCCCCGGCGTGTCGTGGACCTCGGGTGCGGACCGGGACATCTCACCGGCGTGCTGGCCGAGCGGTGGCCCGAGGCGGTGGTCGAGGCCTCGGACTCCTCGCCGGAGATGGTGGCGGCGGCGCGGGCGCGGGGTGTGCACGCGACCCTGCTCGACGTGCGCGACTGGCAGCCCGAGGCCGATACCGATGTGATCGTCACCAACGCGGTGCTGCAATGGGTGCCCGGCCATCCCGATCTGCTGCGGCGATGGGCCGCCGAACTGCCGGTCGGCGCCTGGCTGGCGTTGCAGGTTCCGGGGAATTTCGACGCGCCCTCGCACAGCAGCATCCGTGAGGTGGCGGGTCGGCCGCACTGGCGGGATCGGCTGGCGGACACCGGCATCCTGGAGGCCCGCAGCGTGCTGGAGCCGACGGAGTACGCGGAATTGTTCGCGGCGGCCGGGCTGACCGTGGACGCCTGGGAGACCACCTATGTTCAGCACCTCTCCGGGGAGAACCCGGTACTGACCTGGGTCACCGGCACGGCGCTGCGGCCGGTGCGGGATGCGCTCGACGATGCCGATTGGGACCGGTTCACCACCGAACTCGGCACCCTGCTGCGCGCCGCCTATCCACAGCAGCCCGACGGTGGCACCTGGATGCCGTTCCGCCGGGTGTTCGCCGTCGCGCATCGGCCCTGACGGCTAGCGGCATCCTCACCGAGGCATAGGCAGCACCGCCACCAACGCGCGGGCAGCACCGCCACCAAAGCGCGGGCAGCACCGCCACCGTGGCGCAGACAGTACCGCCGCCGCGGTACAGGGCCGCCCCACCGTCATGCACAGGGCCGCACTACCGCCGAGGCACGGACCGGCACCGCCGCCGCCGGACCGTTCGGTTCGAACGATCCCACCTGCTTCAGGCGGAGGGTTCCGGCGGGTTCGGAGACTGTGCGGGGCCGGTGGGTATCGTCGCGAGCAGTGCGGCCAGATCGCGTTCGATATCGGGTTTGTTCAGGCCGAGGCCGGAGAGCACGCCGGTACCGTCCTCCAGTTCGAGCAGTGCCAGCAGCAGGTGTTCGGTGCCGATATAGTTGTGCCCCAAGCGAAGTGCCTCGCGGAAGGTCAGTTCCAGGGCCTTGCGCGCCGGGCCGTTGTAGGGGACGAGGGCGGGTACCTCACCGGCCGCCGGCGGTAGCGCCGCGGTGGCGACCCGGCGGACCGCGTCCAGTCCGATGCCCTTGCCGACGATGACCGCCGCCGCCAGCGAGTCGGGCTCACTGAGCAGTCCGAGTACGAGATGTTCCGGCGCGATCTCGGCATTGCCGGCGGTCCGCGCCTCCTCCATGGAGGCCACCACGACGTGCCGGGCTCGTGTGGTGAATCGCGCGAAGCCGGCATTCGGATCCAGCGCCGCCGGATTACTCGATTCCTTGGGTACGAAGCGTTTCTGGGCGGCCTGTTTGCTCACACCCATGCTGGTACCGATCTCGGTCCAGGACGCACCCGAGCGCCGGGCCTGATCGACGAAGTGACCGATCAGATGATCGGCGACCTCGTCCAGATGGCCCGCGACCACGACGGCGTCCGACAGTTGTTCCAGTGCGTTGTCCGGCCGGGCCCGCTTGATTCCCTCGATCAGATCGTCGAGGCGGAGATTGTCTGCCATTCGTCAACGATAGGTTGACCATCGCGGCTTCGTCAACACTTGGTTGACGATTGTGCGGGTGCGGATTCCGGGTCGGCCGATGGGGTCCGGTTCAGTGCGGCGGGCGGACCGTGAAGTGCGGGAGGTGCCCGCGCAGGCCCGGGGCGCCGGAGGTCGGTGTCGGGTGGGGATGTGTGTGCACATCGCGGTTCGCCGCCGGACCGCAGGCGGCGCACAGGGTCAGGACGCCGCAGGCCAGGACGGCCACCACCAACTTCTTCACGGGACTCTCCCAGGCACGGCAGCGCCGCGCGTTCGACAGCGTTCGGTGTGCGCGGAGCGCGCCACCGCTGCCCTCACGGTCCCTCGCGATCCTTATCGCCGGCCCATCGATCACTTAACGGGTCGGGTTCCGCCGCGAAACTATCCGGCGGCGATACCGATCGCGACGGCGACGGGAGTGTCGGCGCGGCTGGCCGACAGGCACACCAGCTTCGCGGTACCCAGCGCGACGTTCGGGCTGCCCTCGAACTTCGATCCCGGATTCTCCGCCAGCACCTGATTCATCAGCGTCTTCTCCGCGTCGACGTCCAGGGCCTTGAACTGGCTGCAGGGCGTGCGCGAGGCCGGGCCGAGCGTCCCGCCGGCGACCGGCGTGGTGCTCGCGGCAGCGGAAGTACCGGCGGCGGCAGGGGTTTCGGGGACGGGGGTCGCGGACGCGACGGGTGCGGGGCTACCCGGCGCCGGGGTGACGGCGGCGCCGGCGGTGGACGCCTTCTGGCGCAATCCGCTGGCGTCGGTGGGCGAGTCGTTCCCGCCACACGCGGCGAGCGTCACCGTGCCCGCCACGACGGCGAGTATCGCGATTCTTCTCATCACCGATTCATTCCCCGCTACGGTCGACATACACCGAGAGTGCCCGGCGCGCTGGCAGCGTACCCGGCACGGCGCGGCGAGGTGACGCGACCTGGGCCTCAGTGCACGTGTTCGCGCCAGTCCGCCGGCACCCGCTCGCGCGGGCCGGGGACCGTCTGCTCACGCGGATGATGTTGCGGCGGAACCAGTTTCGGGCCCTCGTCGAACATCTCGTTGGACCCGTAGTCCCAGAACCACTGCTCGCCCGGCTCGAAGCTGCGGACGAACCGATGGCCGGTCTCCGCGAAGTGTTTCGTGGCGTGCTGGGCCGGGGAGGTATCACAGCAACCGATGTGGCCGCACTGGGCACATCGGCGCAGATGCACCCACCAGCCCTGGGCCTGTTCACATTCCACACAGCCGGTGCCGCTGGGCGGGACCGCCGGGTCGATGCCCTCGATGTTCGCCATATCACTCACTTCCGGTAATCGGCTGTGCCGGTTCGGGTTCCGCCTGCTCCAAAGGCAGGCGGACAACGAACCGGGTATCGCCGGGGACCGATTCCACCCGAATGTCGCCACCGTGCTTCTTGGCCACGATCCGGAACGAAATGTCCAGGCCGAGACCGGTTCCCTCGCCTACCGGTTTCGTGGTGAAGAACGGTTCGAAGATGCGATGCCGCAGCTCCGGTGGGACGCCGGCACCAGTGTCGCAGATTTCCACTGCCGCGCAGTCGTTCTCGCGATATGTGCGGACGGTGAGTGTGCCCCGGCCGGACATCGCGGCCACCGCGTTGTCGATCAGGTTGGTCCACACCTGGTTCAGCTCCGCCGCGTAGCAGGGCACCGGCGGCAGCGTGCGGTCGTATTCCTTGACCACCTCGATGCCGTCGCCGATCTTGCGGGCCAGCATCACCAGCGTGCTGTCGAGCAGGTCGTGGATGTCGACCACCTGGAACGGGGCCCGATCCATCTGCGAATACTGTTTGGCCGCGTTCACCAGCGAGGAGATGCGGGTGGTCGAGTCGGTGATCTCGTTCATCAGCAACTCGGTCTCGACCGTGTAGTTCAGCCAGCGGATCGCGCCCTCCACGGTGCCGCTCTCACAGCCCTCCAGGGTGCCGGCCACCTTCTCCAGCCAGTCGATGTCGAATCCGGCCTGGACGAAGTTGGGGGCGATATCCCAGCCGCCGCCGATATCGTGGTCCTCGAGCCAGCCGCCGAGCTCGTCCTCCCGGTCGGCGGCCTCCAGCGGGGTCAGCACGGGGGCCTTGCCGACCTGCGCGGCCGCCTCCTCCTGGAGCTGGACCAGCGCCTCCAGGGTGTTCGAGTCGAACTTGCCGCGCGCCATCATTTTCAGCTTGCTGCGCATCCCGGCGACCCGCTCGCGCAGCGAACCGGTGGCCCGGACCGCGGCGGCGGCCGGATTGTTCAGTTCGTGTGTCAGCCCGGCGGACAGCTGGCCCAGCGCGAGCAGCCGCTCCCGCTGGCCGATGATCTCGTTGGAATTGCGGTTACCGAAGAACAGGCCCTCGAGCAGGTGCACCGCCATCGGGAACCACTCGTGCATCATCTCCGAGAAGGTGGACGCGTCGACGACGAAGAACGTGGACGGTTCGGTGACGTAGAACGAGCCGGTATAGGTCGTCTCGGCCCGATCGCCCAGGTAGGCGGTCCAGGCGCCCGCGTAGGAGCCGCGGTGGCCGGTGCGGACCAGTTCGATCTCCTCCCCGGCGGACAGCCGGGTGAGCACGACCTCGCCGGACATCAGCACGTAGAAGTTCTCCGCCGGATCGCCCTCCCGGAAGACCAGGCCCGGTTCGAACTCCTCCATGCGGCCGTCGCGGCACAGCCAGGCCAGCTGGTCGGGGCCGAGCTTCTCGAACAGGAACAGCGACCGCAGTTCGTCGGGGTCGCACACCACACGCGTGCCCATGTCCGTTTCCTCCTACCTGCTACTGCTTCGCCAGATACCGGTGGACGAGCATCACCGCCATGGCGCCCTCGCCGACCGCGGACGCCACCCGCTTCGCCGACTCGGAGCGCACATCACCGGCGACGAACACACCCGGGACGTTGGTCTCCAGGTGGCCCGGCGGTCGCGGCAGCTCCCAGCCGGGCGGCCGCGCGCCGTCGACCATCAGATCCGGACCCGCCAGCACGTATCCATACTCGTCCCGAATGACCAAACCGTCCAGCCAGTCGGTTTCGGGGGCCGCGCCGATGAACAGGAACAGCCGTTCCGCGTCCACCTTCTCCTCGCTGCCCGTGGCGTTGTTGCGCAGCACGATCCGCTCCAGGTGGTCGTGGCCGTCGGCGGACACCACCTCGGTGCAGGGGTGCACCACGATGTTCGGGATCTGCTCGATCTGCTGGATCAGGTAGTGCGACATGGACTGCTCCAGCGAGGCGGCGCGCACCAGGATGTGCACCGCACGCGCGTTGCGGGACAGGAACACCGCCGCCTGACCGGCGGAGTTCGCGCCGCCGACGATGTAGACGTCACGGTCGGCACAGTCCGCGGCCTCGGTCATGGCCGACCCGTAGTACACGCCCCGGCCGGTGAAATCGTCCACCCCGCGCGCCGGATGGTGCCGGTAGTTGACCCCGGTGGCGATGAGCACCGAATGCGCGGCGATGGAACTGCCGTCGCCGAAGTGCACCACGCGCGCCGAACCGCAGGCCTCCAGCGCGGTCACCTCGCGCGCGGTGATCAGCTCGGCGCCGAATTTCACCGCCTGCCGCCGCGCCCGGTCGGCCAGCTGTGCGCCGGACACGCCGTCGGGGAAGCCCAGGTAGTTCTCGATGCGGGAGCTCTGCCCGGCCTGACCACCGGTGGCCGTGCGCTCGACCAGGACGGTCCGCAGACCCTCCGACGCGCCGTAGACCGCGGCGCCGAGTCCGGCCGGTCCGCCGCCGACCACGATCAGGTCGTAGAACTCACCGACCGGATCGGTGTTCAGGCCGACGCCGACGGCCAGTTCGCTGTCGCTGGGTGTGATCAGCGCGCGGCCGGTGGCATCGATCACCACCGGGCACTGGTCGGGACCGGCGCCGGCGGCCTCCAGCAGACGTTCGCCCTCGGGCTCGTCGGCCAGATACCAGCGATACGGTAATTGGTTGCGCGCCAAGAACTCCCGGACCTCCGAGCAACGCGCGGACCAGCGATGGCCGATCACCTTGGTCTCGTGCACCGGGCGGCGTTCGTCGCTGCGCCACGAATCGAGCAGCGCGTCGATCACCGGATAGAGCTTCTCCTCCGGCGGATCCCACGGCTTGAGCAGATAGTGGTCCAGATCGACCACATTGATCGCATCGATCGCCGCGCTGGTGTCGGCGTAGGCGGTGAGCAGTACCCGCCGGGCGTAGGGATGCAGATCCATCGCCTGTTCGAGGAATTCGATGCCGTCCATTCCCGGCATCCGGAAATCGGCGATCAGAACGGCCACCGGCTGACCACGCAGTTTCATCTCGCGCAGCGCCTCGAGTGCCGAGGCTCCGGACTCCGCGCGGATGATCCGATACTCCTCGCCGTAGCGGCGGCGCAGGTCCCGCACGACAGCGCGGGAGACGCCGGGATCGTCGTCGACGCTCAGGATCGCGGGTCTGGCCGCTGCTGGTGAAGTCACGTCAAAAGTATGGAGGTCACCGGCGCCGGTGACGAGCCGAGTTCTCTACCAGTGGATTTTCCACCGGCGCCGGGACGGGATCGAAGGGGTTCACAGGTCGTGGTGTTCGACGAGGTCACGTTCGGTGGGCGTCAGCAGACGTTCCAGTCGTTCCTCCCGTTCTGCGCGCGCCTGCCGCGTCCACTGACCCGGACGCCGGCGGGCATCTTCGGAGAGCGGTAGGAGCGGTAGGGATTCCGCCTGCCGGCGGTTGAGGAGAAAGCGCAGCTTCACGGCCGATCACCTCACGTCTGAATGAATAGCTCGGGTCGGATGCTTCGTTTGCCTGCGGCTTGTCTATGGATAATTGTCCGTCGCGCATTACGTGCTCGGGTACCTCCGGACGCAGACTGTGATGCAGTTGATTTTCAACGAGGTGACACCTGCCGGGCCCTTCCGCGGCGACGACCCGCCGGTAAGCTGTGTGGTACTTGACGTCACACCTCTCGGAGTCAGCGTTGCCGAACATTCTCGAAGCCACCGTCGACATTTCCGCGCCCCCGGAACAGGTCTGGCGAGTCATCTCGGATCCGAAGCGGATGCCGGAGTTCAGTCCGACCACCAAACGCATGATCCCACTCGGCACGCCCGGAGCCGGGACCTGGACGATCAATCTGAATCGAGTCGAGGGCAAATACATCTACCCCACCACCTCTCGCATCGTCCGATACGTGCCCAACCACACGTTCGCCTTCCGGATGAACGAGAACGGCGTGGTCTGGAGCTACACGATCGAGCCGATCGAGACCGGCACCCGGCTGATCGAACGCCGCGACGTCCCCAACGGCGTACGCCGGCCGGTCCGGGTGCTGATCAATTCCTTCCTCGGCGGTGAGCAGAAGTTCGAGGCCGATCTGGTGCGCGGCATGAACGAGACGCTGGAACGGATCAAGGCCGTCGTGGAGAGCTGAGATCCACACGGCCGCAACACTTTCCGGTGGGTCACTGCCAGTTCGGCAGCTTCACCACCTGCGCGGCCCAGGACAGTCCGGCGCCGAACGCGACCAACAGCGCGTCGGCGCCCGGCTTGGCGTCGCCCTTGCGCAGCAGCGCCTCCATCGCCAGCGGGATCGAGGCGGCGGAGGTGTTGCCCGAATCCTCGATGTCGTGGGCGAGCGCGCAACTCGGCGACAGATCCAGTTCCCGGGCCATGATCTCGATGATCCGGCCGTTGGCCTGATGCGGGATCATCGCCTCCAGGTCGCCCGGGACCAGCCCGGCGGCCCCGATCGCGTCCAGGCAGACCTGCTTCAAAGAGTGTGCGGCCCAACGGAATACCGCGGTGCCCTCCATCGCGAGCCAGGGCCGTACCGCGTCCGCGCCTCGCTCGTCGAATTCGGCGAAGAACTCCACCCAGTTCTTGTCCTGCCGGATGGCGTGGTGCTGGGTACCGTCGGAACCCCAGACGGTCGGGCCGATGCCCGGCTCGTTTGCCGGGCCGACGACCACCGCGCCGGCGCCGTCGCCGAACAGGAACGCGGTCGCCCGATCGGCGGGATTGACCGTGGCCGACAGCAGTTCCACGCCGATCACCACCACGTGCCGGGCGGTGCCGCCCTTGATCAGGTCGGAGGCCACGGCCAGGCCGTGACAGAAGCCGGCACAGCCGGCGGCCAGATCGAAGGCGGGCGGGTGGCCCATGCCGAGTGCGGTGGCGACCTGCGGCGCCGCCGCCGGGGTGAGCAGCGGCCAGGTGGAGGTGGCCAGGACCACACAGTCGATCTGCTCGGCCGCGACCTGCGCGGATCGCAACGCGCCGCGCGCCGCCTCCGTGGCCATGGTGACGACGGTCTCCGAGCCGGTGGCGAACCGGCGGGTGTGGATGCCGGAGCGCGTGCGTATCCATTCGTCGCTGGAGTCGATCGGACCGGCGACCTCGTCGTTGGTGACGATCCGCTGGGGGCGATACGCCCCCAGCCCGAGTAGTGCGGTGTGTTCGGAACCAGTGATGTGCGCGAGTCGAGCAGCCATCGTGCGTCTCCTAGGTACACCCTGGCAGGTGTCGCCACGACTCGCGGCCGCACCCGCGCATGGAACGTTTCCTTCGTCGGACCCGCGCTGCGACACCGCGTCGACACGAATCACGCCGACACCGCAACCGGATGAACACGCACTGCACCGTCCACCGCGGAAGCCGCAGACATGAGGCCACCTCATATTACCGGCAAATCGGTCGCCGGCACCACGTTCTTCCCGGCAACCGACAGGTCCAGTGTGCGCCGCCCGCGGTCGCCGCTGCGCCCGGCGGGGTGCCGCGGCGCCCGGATCGCACCTGTTCCCCCGCTCCGACCGGCGGAACGGGCCTTGGGCACGGCCACACAACCGGGCCCCGGGGGACCTCGGTCCCGTAAGGTGTGAACGCGATTACCCCCAGCACGAAAGAGGAGCCTGTGGCCCGCCGACCCACCCCGCCCGGCACTCCCGAACGCACCGGACTCGGCCATGTCGCCGATCTGGTCCGGGATGCGATTCCGCCGCTGCACCCGGCCGGCCTGCCCTTCGTGGCGGGTCCGCTGGCGGTCGCGGCGCTCGCGGGCCGCCGGAAGTGGTTGCGCCGGGCCGGACTGGTGACCGCCGCGGCCTCGGCGGCCTTCTTCCGCCACCCGGACCGGGTCCCGCCCAACCGGGCGAATGTGGTGGTGGCGCCGGCCGACGGGCAGATCGCGCTGGTCGACACCGCGGTCCCGCCCGCCGAGGTGGATCTCGGCGAGCAGCCGCTGCCGCGGGTGAGCATCTTCCTGTCGGTGCTGGACGTGCACGTCCAGCGCACCCCGGTGTCGGGCATCGTGCGGGAGGTCGCGTATCAGCGCGGTCAGTTCCGTTCGGCCGACCTGCCCGAGGCCAGCTCGGTGAACGAGCGCAACACGATGCTGTTGGAGACCGAATCCGGACAGCTCGTCACCGTGGTGCAGATCGCGGGCCTGCTGGCGCGCCGCATCGTGTGCGACGCCCGGACCGGCGACAAGCTCACCATCGGTGACACCTACGGCCTGATCCGCTTCGGTTCCCGGGTCGACACCTACTTTCCGGCCGGGACCACGCTGCTGGTCGAACCCGGTCAGCGGACGGTCGGCGGGGAGACGGTGCTGGCCGAACTGCCGTCATGATCGGTAAAACCGCGATCGGCAACGGCCGGCGCCGCACGGTCCTGCTCCTGCCCAGCGTCGTGACGATCCTGGCGCTGTGCGCGGGTCTGTCCGCGGTGAAATTCGCCCTGGACAACTCGCTCGGCGGCGCGCTGGCGATGATCGGCGCCGCGGCCGTGCTGGACACCCTCGACGGCCGCCTGGCCCGCATGTTGTCGGCGACCACCAAGATCGGCGCCGAACTCGATTCGCTGTCGGACGCCATCTCCTTCGGCGTCGCGCCGGCGCTGGTGCTGTACGTGACGCTGCTGCGGCAGGAGGGCGCGGGCTGGATCATCGCGCTGATCTACGCGGTCAGCATCGTGTTGCGCCTGGCCCGGTTCAACACGCTGATGGACGACGACACCCGGCCGGACTGGGAGCGGGACTACTTCGTCGGGGTACCCGCCCCCGCGGCCGCGCTGATCTCGCTGCTGCCGGTGGCGCTGCACGAACAGTTCGGCGCCGGCTGGTGGGCCGACTTCCCGGTGGCCGCGGCCTGGACGGTGTTCGCGGCGCTGCTGGCGGTCAGCACGATCCCGACCCTGGCGATGAAGTCGGTGTCGGTGGCGCCGCAGGCCGCGGCCCTGCTGCTGGTCCTGGTCGCACTGGCGGCGGCCGCGCTGATCACCTATCCGCTGATCCTGCTGGTGGTGCTGGTCGTGCTGTACATCGTGCACATCCCGTTCGCGTGGCGCTCACAACGCTGGGTCGCCGCCCGCCCGGAGACCTGGCATCACAAACCGGCCGAGCGCCGGGCCCAGCGCCGCGCCTCCCGCCGCCGACCGGCCGTCCTCGACTACTCCTCGGCGCGGCTGCGGCTGCGGCGTCCCGGCGGACGCCGCTGAGCCGTACGGGCAGAATGGGGTCCGTGCCCGAACTGTCGCTGACTGCCCGGTTGAACCATTCGGCTGCGGATGCCCGGCGGGGGGTGGTCCGGGTGCACCCGGAGGTACTGGCCGCGCTGGGACTGCGGGAGTGGGACGGGATCGCGCTCGTCGGATCGCGGCGGACCGCCGCGGTGGCCGGGGTCGCGCCGGCCGAGACGCCGACCGGGGTGATCCTGCTCGACGATGTGACGCTGTCCAACGCCGGTGTGCGGGAGGACGCGACGGTGGTGGTCTCGCGCGCGACCGTCTACGGCGCGCGGCAGCTGTCGGTGACCGGATCGGCGCAGGCCACCCGGGCCATCGCCGAATCGACGCTGCGGCAGGCGCTGCTCGGGAAGGTGGTGACCGTCGGCGACGCGGTATCGCTGCTGCCGCGCGACCTCGGGCCGGGGACCAGTACCGCCGCGGCCAGCCAGGCGCTGTCGCGGACCTTCGGCATCGCGTGGACCTCGGAGCTGCTCACCGTCACCGCCACCGATCCGGCGAACGGGCCGGTCAGCGTGCAGCCCAACAGCGCGGTGGTGTGGGGTGCGGGGGTGCCGGAGACGCATCGCGCGCCCGAGGTGCGCAGCGGCCGGGAGCCGGACGCGGCCGAGCCGGTGCCCGGTACCCGGATGCGGGTGCGGGAACGGCCCTCGGTGGTCCCGATCGCGGAACTGACCGGCGTCCGCGCGCAGGCGGCGAAGCTGTCCGAATGGCTGAGCCTGGCGCTGGACAAGCCGGAGCTGCTGAAAACCCTCGGCGCGCCACCGCATCTCGGGGCACTGATCACCGGCCCGGCCGGCGGCGGCAAGGCGACGCTGGCCCGGGCGGTGTCCGCACCGCGGCGCATGGTCGAACTCGACGGGCCGACCGTGGGCGCCACCGATGCGGGAACCCGGCTGCGCGAGGTCGGGCTCGCGGTGTCCGAGGTCTGCTCCGGCTCCGGCGGGGTGCTGCTGATCACCGATATCGACGCGCTACTGCCCGCCGAGCCGGAACCGGTCGCGGCCCTCATCCTCGATCAGCTGCGCGCCGCGGTCGCCACGGCCGGGGTCGCCTTCCTGGCCACCACCTCGCATCCGGCCGGTGCCGACAGCCGGTTGCGCGCCCCGGAACTGTGCGATCGCGAGGTGGCGCTGACGCTGCCGACCCCGGCCGTGCGCAAACAGCTGCTCCAGCAACTGCTGCGCAAGGTGCCCACCGACAACGCGCCGCTGGACGAGGTCGCCGCGCGCACACCGGGATTCGTGGTGTCGGATCTGGCGGCGCTGTGCCGGGAGGCCGCCCTGCGCGCGGCCTCGCGGGCCGACCGCGAGCACACCGAGCCGGTACTCACCCTGGCCGATCTGCTGAGCGGCCTGGAGGTGATCCGGCCGCTGTCCCGGTCGGGCACCGAGGAGTTGTCCACCGGCGGTCTCGGTCTCGACGACGTCGGCGATATGACCGAGACCAAACAGGCCCTCACCGAGGCGGTGCTGTGGCCGCTGCAACATCCGGACTCGTTCGCCCGGCTCGGCATCGATCCGCCGCGCGGCGTGCTGCTGTACGGCCCGCCCGGCTGCGGTAAGACCTTCCTGGTCCGGGCGCTGGCCGGCAGTGGGCAGCTGAGCGTGCACGCGGTCAAGGGCGCCGAGCTGATGGACAAGTGGGTCGGTTCGTCGGAACGCGCGGTGCGCGAACTGTTCCAGCGGGCCCGGGACTCGGCGCCCTCGCTGATCTTCTTCGACGAGGTGGACGCGCTGGCGCCGCGGCGCGGGCAGAGCGGCGATTCCGGCGTCGGCGACCGGGTGGTGGCGGCGCTGCTCACCGAACTCGACGGGGCCCAGCCGCTGCGCGACGTCGTGGTGCTGGGTGCGACCAACCGGCCGGAGCTGATCGATCCCGCGCTGCTGCGGCCGGGCCGGTTGGAGCGGCTGGTATTCGTGCCGCCGCCGGATGCCGCCGCCCGCGCCGCGGTGCTGAAGACCGCGGCCCGCTCGGTGCCGCTGGCCGCCGATATCGACCTGACCGCGCTCGCCGCCGAGCTGCACGGCTATTCCGCCGCCGATTGCTCGGCCCTGTTGCGCGAAGCGGCACTGGCCGCGATGCGCCGCGATGTCGACGCCGCCGACATCACCTCCGCCGATATGGCCGCCGCGCGCGCCGCGGTCCGGCCGTCACTGGACGAACAGCAGGTGGCGGCGCTGCGGCGGTACGCCGACCGCCGGGCCGGCATCGACGATCCCGAGGCCTGGCCCCGCGACTATATGTAGCTGACAATTTGCCACCGTTGCCTTCGCGTGATCTGAAATGCGGCTATACGGTTATCCGGCAAGTTGATCTCACCCTGTCCGTTTTTGGGGTATTTTCAGGTCGTGGCGACCAATCGCAGCATCTTCGAGATGGTCACGGCCTTTCTGGCCATGATGGTTGCTGGAATGTCGCTGCTACTGCCCATCGACTTCCCGTGGACGACCGGGGCGACCGCTGTCGAGCTGGATCTGCTGGCCTACAGCCTGCCGCGATCGATCGCCGCGGGTTGCCTGATCGCCCTGATCGTCGCGGTGTTCGCGACCACGATCAACCACGGCCTGGCCGCCTGGGGGGCGGCCTCCTGCGGGATCGTGATCCTGTTCCTGAACCATCTGATCGGGCATTTCGGCAATCCGACCGGCTCCCTGTCCACGGTCAACTTCCTGGATTCGGTGGCCGGGGGCATCCTGCTCGGCGGCATCGCGACGGCCGTGCTGCACGGGCGATTACAGGTGTTCGGGTGGACCCTCGGCGCACTCGGCAGCGTCGTGGTCGGCGCCGCCGGACCGGTGCCCTCCGTCGGCGAGATCGATATGCCGGCCACCCCGCACAGCGACTGGCCGGCCGTCGATTCGATCCCGCTGTGGCTGCTCGCGGTGACCCTGGTGCTGGTGGCCGCCGGCACCTTCGTCAACCGGCATCGGCAGGGGCTCGAGCGGCGCACGGTCGAACTGCCGCTGGCGCCGGTCGTGGCGGGCGTCCTGTTCGTCGGGGTGACCCTGCTCGTCTCCGAGTGGCTGGCCCGGCACGCCGACAGCCTGGCCGCCATCGTGCTGAGCGTGGTCGCGACGGTGCTCTCCGGTTTCGTCGCGGCGATGTTGTTGCCGCGCCGGGACGGGATCCTGGTACTGCTGGCCATCGCCGCCATCGCGGTCGACAGCGCGATCCAGCCGCCCTCCTTCCCCACCTGGTCGATCTGGCCGCTGGTGGCCGTCATCGGGGTGGGACTGGTCCTCGGTTTCCGGCTGCCCGGCCCGCTGACCGCCCTCGGCCTGCTCGCTGGGCTGGCCGCCTACGCCGCCGCCACCGAATACAGCCAGACCCGAGCCGGCACCGCGGTGTCCGGAGTGCTGCTGGCACTGGTCGTCGGCTACGCCTTCGGCAGCGCGTCCCCGCGCTACAACCCCACCCGAGTGCTCGGCGTGACCATCGTGCTGCTGCCGTCGGTGGTGCTGGCGCTGCGCGACCACGTCGACCGCGGCGATATCGCCTCCGGCACGATCGACGGCAACCATTGGCATATCCTGCCCGCGCCCGCCGCGAGCTCGCCGACACCGGACTGGGTGGCCCTGGCGATCACGCTCGGCTGCGCGGCGGGCCTGCTGGCCCTGCGGCACTGGCGCGAGCCGGTCGTGTACGGACCGCCGCCGGTGGCGGCCGACACGTCCGAGACGACGGCCCGAGCGGGTCATCGGCCGAAACCCACAGGTCACTGAGGCGAGCCGAACCTTTAGGCACTGAGGGAGCCGAACCGCAGGTCACCGAGGCGAGCCGAACCATCGGCACCGAGGCGAGCCGAACCACAGGCACCGAGACGCACCGAAAGTTGCAGGCGCATAGCCTCTCCGGCGGATATGCGCCGGGCGGCGGGAACATGGCCGACGCCATACTGTGGCCGGTCTCGAAACGTCCTGGCGGCACGTAGGATCGACAACGCCCACCCCGCCGCCGACCCGACGGAGTGATGTTTGCTCGCGATCCTGCTCGCCCATGCCGCCGCCGCTGCCGTCGCGCTGCCGTGTGTGCGACTGCTGGGCCGGCGGGCCTTCTACGTCCTGGCGCTGGCGCCGCTGGGTGGCCTGGGCTGGGTGGCCGCGCATTGGAACGACGGACAGCGGCTCGCGATCGGCTGGGCGCCGGCCATGCACATGGACCTGGATCTGCGCTTCGACGCGCTCGCCTCGATCATGTCGGCGCTGGTACTCGGCATCGGCGCGCTGATCCTGATCTACTGCGCCGGCTACTTCCACGACGACGACGCGCAGCGGCTGGGTATCTTCGCGGGCTATCTGGTGGCCTTCGCCGGGGCGATGTTCGGCCTCGTCGTGAGCGACAACATGTTGCTGCTGTACACCTTCTGGGAGGTCACCACCGTCCTGTCGTTCCTGCTGGTGGGACACCATTCGGAACAGGGACCGGACCGCCGCGCGGCGATGCAGGCGCTGCTGGTCACCGCCGCGGGCGGGCTCGCGATGCTGGTCGGCATCGTCATGGTGGGTGAGCACTACGGCAGTTATCTGCTGTCGGACGTCCTGCTGCGGGTGCGGCCGGGCGACGGGTGGACCGCGGTCGCGCTGGTGCTGATCCTGGTGGGCGCGCTGAGCAAATCGGCGATCGTCCCGCTGCACTTCTGGCTGCCCGGCGCGATGGTCGCGCCGACGCCGGTGAGCGCCTATCTGCACGCGGCGGCGATGGTGAAGGCCGGCGTCTACCTGGTGGCCCGGCTCGCGCCGGGATTCGCCGGGAGCGCCCCCTGGCATCCGATCATCCTGTGCCTGGGCCTGTTGTCGATGATCCTGGCGGGCCTGCGCGCACTCCAGGTGACCGATCTGAAACTGGTGCTCGCCTTCGGCACCGTCAGCCAGCTCGGCTTTCTCATGGTGCTGCTGGGCGTCGGCACCGCCGGCGCCGCGCTGGCGGGTGTGACCATGGTCGTGGCGCACGCGCTGTTCAAATCCGCGCTGTTCATGGTGGTGGGCATCATCGACCACAGCGCCGGGACCCGCGATCTGCGCCGGCTGTCCGGACTGGGCCGGCGCGAACCGGTGCTGTGCGCGATCGCGATCCTGGCCGCGCTGAGTATGGCCGGTATTCCGCCGCTGCTGGGCTTCGTCGGCAAGGAGAGCGCGCTGGAGGCCCTGCTGACCGCCGACGATCTGTCCGCGCCGGTGCGCGGGCTGGTGACCTTCGGCGTGGTGATCGGTTCCACGCTGACCGTGGGCTACAGCCTCCGATTCCTGTGGGGCGCTTTCGGAACCAAATCGACCCCGGCGGAACCGCCGGTGCCCGAACGACTTCGGCGTCGGACGGGCCCGATGTCGCTGCTGCCCCCGGCGATCGCCGCGGTGCTGAGCCTGGTCGCGGGGGCGGGTGCGCCCTGGCTGGATCGGCTGCTGCGGCCGTACGCGCAGACCCTGCCCGGACACCCGCCCGCCGGGCTCGCCCTGTGGCACGGCTGGGGACACGCCCTGGCGTTGTCCATGGTCGTGATCGCCTGCGGCATGGTGCTGTTCGAGATCCGCGACCGGTTCGGCGAATCGGCGAATCCGCGTCTGGGCAACGCGGACCGCGTCTACGACCGGGTGCTGGCCACGATGGACATCCTGTCGCTGCGGATGACCGGCGCCACCCAGCGCGGTTCGCTGCCGCTGAACCAGGCGCTGATCCTGATCACCCTCGGCGTACTGCCGACGGCCATGCTGCTGTCCGGCGCGCGGGCCCGAGTCTCGTTGCGCTGGTGGGATTCTCCGGCCCAGCCGGTGATCGCGCTGATCATGGCGGCGATGGCGATCGGCGCCACGGTGATGCGCAACCGCCTGGCCGCGGTGCTGCTGGTCGGGGTCACCGGCTACGGCTGCGGCGTGATCTTCGCGCTGCACGGCGCCCCCGATCTCGCGTTGACCCAATTCCTGGTCGAGACACTGACTCTGGTGATCTTCGTGCTGGTGCTGCGCAAATTCCCGGCGGACGTCGAGCCGAGCCGCACCGCGGCGCTGCGGTTCCGCCGGGCCGGGCTCGCGATCGCGGTCGGCGCGGTGGTCGCGGTGCTGGGCGCGTTCGCCACCGCGGCGCGCACCGCCGAGCCGATCTGGCACCGGATCCCCACGGCCGCTTATCAATTCGGCGGCGGCAAGAACGCGGTCAACGTCCTGCTGGTGGACGCGCGCGGCTGGGACACCCTCGGCGAGATCTCGGTGCTGGTGGTGGCCGCCACCGGGGTGGCCTCACTGGTGTTCCGCAGTCGCCGTTTCGGTCTCGCTCCCCGGGTCGCCGACGCACCCGGCTACCACCCGGATCCGGCCACGCCGGACTGGCTGACCGCCGCCTCGCTGCTGCCCGCCCGCGAGCGCTCGATGGTGCTCGCGATCACCACCCGGCTGGTCTTCCCGACGATCATGGCGATGTCGGCGTACTTCTTCTTCGCCGGGCACAACGCGCCGGGCGGCGGCTTCGCGGGCGGCCTGACCGCCGGCTTGGCGCTGGTCCTGCGCTATCTGGCCGGCGGCCGTTACGAACTGGGCGAGGCGCTGCCGCTGGACGCCGGGCAACTGCTCGGCACCGGGCTGGTATTCGCCGCCGGTACCGCGACGGGATCGATGTTCCTCGGCGTACCGCCGCTGTCCTCGGCCGTCGTCCAGGTGACCCTGCCGGTACTCGGCACGGTGAAATTCGTCACCGCGATGCTGTTCGACCTGGGCGTCTATCTGATCGTGGTCGGACTTGTGCTCGATGTGCTGCGCAGCCTCGGCGCCGGCCTCGACAGCGATGTGCACGTACCCGCTCGTGAGCAGGAGATGCGATGACCTCCAATCTGACGCTGCTGATCCTGATCGGGATACTCGTCGCGGCTGGCGTGTATCTGGTGCTGGAGCGCGCGGTCTCGAAGATGCTGCTGGGGATGATCCTGTTCGGCAATGCGGTGAACCTACTGATCGTGACCGTCGGCGGTCCGGACGGCCGCGCGCCGATCCTCGGCGAGCAGGACCGCGTCCACCGGGACACCGCCGATCCGCTGGCCCAGGCGATGGTGCTGACCGCGATCGTGATCACCATGGGCGTGGCCGCGTTCGTCATGGCGCTGGCCTATCGGGCCTACCGGCTGACCACCACCGAGACCGTGGAGAACGATCCCGAGGATCTGCGGGTCGCCGCGCAGCGGGAGGGGGACCGCGACACGTGACCCCCTCGCCCGCGCTGGCACCGATCCTGACCCCGCTGCCGGTGCTGATCCCGCTGCTGACCGCCGCCGGGACGCTCATCGCCGGCCGCAAACCGCGCCTGCAGCAGACGATTTCGGTGGCCGCCCTGATCGCGGTGGTGGCGATCGACGGACTGCTGCTGTGGCTGGCCGACCGCTACGGCATGTCCGCGCTGCAGATCGGCGGCTGGCGCACCCCGATCGGCATCACCCTGGTGGTGGACCGGCTCTCGGCCGCCATGCTGCTGGTGTCGGCGATCGTGCTGCTGGCGGTGCTCGTGTACGCCGTCGGGCAGGGCATCAGCGACGGCGCCGAACGCCAGCCGACCTCGATCTTCCAGCCCACCTATCTGGTGCTGAGCGCGGGCGTGTCGATCGCGTTCCTGGCCGGGGACCTGTTCAACATGTTCGTGGGCTTCGAGGTGCTGCTGACCGCGTCGTTCGTGCTGCTGACCCTCGGCGCCAGCGCGGACCGGGTGCGGGCCGGGGTGTCGTACACGATGGTGTCGATGCTGTCGTCGCTGGTCTTCCTCATCGGTATCGCGCTGGCCTACGCGGCGACCGGCACGCTGAATCTGGCCCATATGGCCACCCGGCTCGGCGAGGTGCCGGGCGGGGTGCGCAACGCCATCTACGCGGTGCTGCTGGTGGCCTTCGGCATCAAGGCGGCGGTGTTCCCGCTGTCGAACTGGTTACCGGACTCGTATCCGACCGCGCCGGCGCCGGTCACCGCGGTGTTCGCGGGCCTGCTGACCAAGGTCGGTGTGTACGCGATCATCCGGATGCACACGCTGCTGTTCCCCGCCGCCCGCTTCGACCGGGTCCTGCTGATCTGCGGACTGCTGACCATGCTGATCGGCATCCTCGGCGCGGTCGCGCAGAGCGATATCAAGCGGCTGCTGTCGTTCACGCTGGTCAGCCACATCGGCTATCTGATGTTCGGCGTGGGGCTCAACACCGTCGCGGGCCTCACCGGCACCGTCTACTACGTGGCCCACCACATTCTGGTGCAGACCACCCTGTTCCTGGTGGTGGGGCTGATCGAGCGGCAGGCCGGATCGGCGTCGCTGGAACGGCTCGGCGGGCTGCTGGCCGCGAGTCCGGTGCTGGCCGTGCTGTTCGGCATCCCGGCGCTGAATCTCAGTGGCATACCGCCGTTCTCGGGCTTCATCGGCAAGACCGTCCTGCTCGAGGCCGGCGCCGCGGACGGCAGTGTGCTCGCCTGGGTGCTGGTGGCCGGCGCGGTGCTCACCAGCCTGCTGACGCTGTACGCGATGGCCCGGGTGTGGAGCAAGGCGTTCTGGCGGCCCCGGACCCAGGCCCCGGAGGGCGAATTCGCCGATGCCGCACCGTCGGCGCTGATCGACGAGTCCACCGATGTACTGTTCGCCGATCGGCGCGATCCCGGCCGGATCCCGCGCCTGATGTTGCTGCCGACCGTCGCGCTGATCGCCGTCGGGCTCGGCCTCACCGTCTTCGCCGGACCCATTCTCGACATCGCCGGGCGGGCGGCCACCGATCTCGGCCATCGCAGCGACTATCTGAACACCGTGCTGGGACCGGCCGATTCGTGGCAGTCCGGGGGCGACCGATGAGCCGGGAGATCGCGGTCCGGATCGGCGTGCTGGTGTGGCTGGCGGTCGTCTACACGGCACTGTGGGGCGATGTCAGCGTCGCCAATCTGCTGGCCGGCTTCGCGATCGGGGCGGTGGTGATGCTGACGCTGCCGTTGCCGCGGGTGTCGGTCACCGGCCGGGTGCGCCTGCGGCCGCTGCTCGAACTGCTGGTCGCCGGAACGTATTACGCGCTGGAATCCAGTCTGCAGATCGCCTGGTTCGCGATCCGGCCGGCCGGTGCGCCGACGTCGGGGGTGCTGAGGGTGCGGCTGGCCATCCGCTCGGATCTGGTGCTGGTGTTGTGCGCGGATGTGCTGAACCTGATCCCCGGCACCATGGTGCTGGAGATCGACCGGACGAATCCGACCGTCTGGGTGCACGTCCTGAACGTCGGCAGCGATGCGGCGGTGGCGAAGTTCTACCGCGACACCCGGCGGCTGGAACGGTTGCTGATCGACAGTTTCGAGCGGCCGCCGGACCCCGGAACACCACCGATCCCGGAGGAGAGACCATGATCGTCGCCGCGACCGTCGCGGGGGTACTGCTGGCCGCCGCGGCCCTGCTCACCTCGTATCGCATCCTGGCCGGGCCGAATACGCTGGACCGGGTCGTGGGCATCGACTCGCTGATGGCGATCGCGGCCGGCGGACTGGCGGTCTGGGCCGCCTACACCGAGGACACCATGGTGCTGCCCGCCATCGCGGCGCTGATGCTGGTCGGCTTCCTCGGGTCGGCCGCCGTCACCCGCTTCCGGGTCCGGGACGACCGATGACGGCCTCGCTGCCGGCCACCGCGCCCTGGGTGCACGCCGCCGCGCACTGGGTGGCCGGCACCCTGATCGTGTCCGGTGCGGCGCTGGCGTTCACCGCGGCCCTGGCCATGATCCGCTTCCCGGACACCCTCTCCCGCATGCACGCCGCCACCAAACCCCAGGTGGTGGGGCTGGTCCTGATGCTGGCCGGCACCGCGATCCAGGTGCACGGCCATCGCAGCGTCTGGGTGCTGTTGCTGGTCGGCCTGTTCACGGTGGTCACCGCCCCGGCGATCGCACATCTGGTGGGCCGCACCGCCTATCGCGAACAACGCCATCGCGACGGCCTGCTGCTGGTCAACGAACTCGGCGACGACGAACTCGAATAACCCTCGCGCACAAGGGTTCCGGCTATCCGGCGGCGGGCACCGCCGGCCGCGCCGGTTCGGCCGTCCGGGTCCGGGCGAACCAGGTGGCATGAAAGGCCCACGCGTAGCCCGCGACCAGGCCCACCGCGATGAGACCCGCGGGCAGCGCGTGCTGCGACATCCACACCGCCAGGTACCGGTAGGACAGCAGCAGCCCGGCGAGCAGCGCCACGCCGCTACCGACCAGGGTGATCCGGGTGCGATCCCAGCCGCGGGCGGGGGCGCGCAACGCCGACTCGACGGTGAGGCACAGCACGAATCCCGCGACCAGATCACTGCCGTAGTGGTAGCCGAAGCCCAGCGTGGCCGTCAGCGTGCACACCAGCCAGAAGGCGCCGGCCCAGCGCAGCCAGCGCGGCGCGCGCGCCTCGTCGGTATCGCGGCGGGAGTGCAGGAACAGCGAGGTCGCCCAGGCCGTGTGCATCGAGGGCATGCAGTTGCGCGGGGTGTAGGTGTCGAACGGCAGCGCGGCCGGCGCGTGATCCAGCGGCGGCACGGCGTGCGGCCAGTAGTCGCCGAGTTGCAGGCCGTGGCCGTCGGGCCCGAATGCGAAGGCCGGGCCCACCACCGGGAACAGCACGTAGATGATCGGCCCGACCAGGCCGACGGTCAGGAAGGTCCGGACCAGGTAGTGTTGCGGCCACACGCCGGTGCGCACCACATGGCGCAACTGCCACACCGCGACCACCATCGCGGCCACCGGCAGTTCGATGTACACCCAGTGCAGCACCGCGTAGACCTGCGGCCCGAGCGCCGCGACCACCCGGCCGAGCAGCCAGGACGGTTCGCCGAAGGCGTGATCGGCGAGCACCACGTAGCGATCCAGCACCCGCGGCCCGGCCAGCACCGTGATGTGCAGCCAGACGTCGCCCACCTTGGTGGCGAGGATCAGCAGTGCGCCGAGGGCGGCGGCGTGCAGCGCGTTGCTCTTGTCCCGGCCCTCCCAGCCGAACCAGGCCACCAGCGCCAGGCCGGTCAGCGCCAGTACCGGACCGTTGCCGAAGGTCAGCGGGCCGCCGAGCAGCACCCGGACGATCGCGTACGCCGCGTCCAGGGCGATCGCCGCGCCGAGGGTGAGAAAGCGCCGCCGCCAGGACAATCCGATCAGCGCCAGCGCGAGACCCGCCCACGGCACCGAAACCGAGGCGGGGGTACCCGCGTAATCCGACCAGAGGCTCTGCAGCGGACCCTCGAATCCGCGCCGGGCCGCCACGAATTGCAGGGCGAGCAGGAACAGGGGTACGGCCGCGACCGCGGCGACCACCAGCATCTGCCTCGACGGCATCCGGGGTCGACCACGGCGAGCCACACCACCGAGGTCGGAGCGGGGGTCGTCGAGAAGCACGACGACAATAGTAAACATACGATGAACGTCACCCCCCTGGGCAACTGAATCAGCGGCCACCGTACGGCAACGACAACCTCACCGCGGGTCACGAAACGCACCCGATCGCGATCCGGCCGGATGATCCGGCCGAGCGCCCCGGGCAGGGGACGGTTCAGGAATCGAGTTCGCGCACCAAGGCGTCGACGACGGCGACCAGATCACCCTGGGTGGCGGCCGCCACCCGGCGTTGCCGCTGGTAGGAGGCGCCGCGCTTGGGGATTTCGGCGACCGAGGCCAGCTCCTTCTCGCAGCCGAGCAGCTTCGCGGTGGGCTCCAGCCGGTTGAGCAGATCGGTCAGATCCTCGGTGACGAGCCGCTCGTTGCTGTCGGCGTCGGTGATGACGATCGCGTCCAGTCCGTAGCGAGCCGCCCGCCACTTGTTCTCCTGGACGTGCCATGGCGGAATAGTGGGCAATGTCTCACCGGCGCCGACCCGCGCATCGATATCCACGACCAGGCAGTGGATCAGCGCCACCAACGCGGAAAGTTCGGTGCGCGTGGGCATTCCGTCGCACACCCGGACCTCGATGGTGCCCCACTTCGGCGCCGGGCGGATATCCCAGTGCATACCGCCGAGCTGCTCGATCACCCCGGTCTTCAACTGATCGCGCACGAAAGACTCGAACTGCGACCAGTGCTCGAACTGGAACGGCAGTCCGGCGGTCGGCAGCTGCTGGAACATCAGCGCGCGGTTGCTGGCGTATCCGGTGTCGAGACCGGACCACATCGGCGACGAGGCCGACAGCGCGAGCAGATGCGGATAGGACAGCAGCAGGTGGTTGAGGATCGGAAAGACCTTGTCCGGGTGCGAAACTCCCACGTGCACATGCACGCCCCAGATGAGCATCTGCCGGCCCCACCACTGGGTGCGCTCGATCAGCTCGTCGTAGTGCGGGGACCGGGTGAGCACCTGCGTCGACCACTGCGCGAAGGGATGCGTTCCGGCACAGAACAAGTCGACGCCCAGCGGATCGGCGGCGCGGCGGACCGCGTCCATCGTGCCGGACAGATCGTCGACGACCTCCGCGACGGTGTCGTGGATACCGCTGACGATCTCGACGGTGTTGCGCAGCAGTTCCTTGGTGACCTGCGGGCGGCCGTCCGCGGCGCGCAGATCACCGACCTCGTCGAAAACCGCTGCGGCGGTGTTGGACAGATCGCGCGTGCGCTTGTCGACGAGCGCGATCTCCCATTCGACGCCCAGAGTGGGGCGAGGCGAGCTGTTCCAGTGAACCGTGTGATGGCCTGCCCCGCCCATGTTCTCCCCCGTTTACCCGACGACGCCGCAGGCCACCCGGGCGCCCGCGTCACCCGTGGCCATGGTCTCCGCATCCGGGCCGGTGGCGCCACCGGCCTGCGTGTACCGGCTGGGAATGTTGCCGAAATTGTCCGCACCGGCGTGGACGATGACGGCCTTACCCTTCACATCGTCCAGGGTGACGGAATCGGTGGTGGTGACCAGCTTCGCGGTGCCGTCCTGACGCACCTCCAGCGAGGTCAGATCACCGCTGGCCGGCTTGGTCATCGTGTCGCCGAGCTGCAGATGTCCACCGGCGGAAAGGAAGTCGCCCGCCGGGCCGCCGGTCGGGGCGACCGAATTGGCCTCGCACTTGCCGACCGAATGGAAGTGCAGACCGTGGAAACCCTGCTTGAGTCCGTGCGCATCGATGGTGAGCTCGAGGTGGTTACCCGACTTCACGATGGTGACGGTGCCGACCGAGGCGCCCCCGGCGTCCTTCAGATCCGCCTTCAGCGAATCGCCCGGGTTGGCGCCGTGCTCGCCGCCCTGCTGACCCGTGGCCGTCGCGGCGCCGCTCGGCGCCGCGGCGCCGGTCCACACCGGGGGCGTGGTGCCCTTGACGTCACTCGACTCCTGGCTGTTGGAGCAGGCCGCGAGGCCGAGCACCGCGACCGCCAGCACCGGGGTCACAGTCCACCAGGAGGGGCGACGAGTTGTGGACGGGGCCATCGGGGAACTCCTTTACGAGTACCGAGTTTACGAGGTTGAGCTGCCTATCGGATTCGTTACCGGACAAGATGATGCCAGAGCCGTTATGCAGTCCGCGCAGGGGCTCGCTTGCCTGTGCTGCCGCGCTCCGGTACCACCCGGGTACCCCGCGATCAGTGTTTCAGTTGCCCGTGACGATCACGATCACGCCCGGCGGCGAGTCGGCTATCCCGGGGAACCGGGGCTCGGCCGTGACACCCAGATCGGCCGCGATGGCCTGCGCCGCCGCCTTCTCCTGCGGCGATGTGCCGTAGTAGACGGTCGTGCGCGCCACCACGCCCTCCGGATAGTTGCCCGTCTCGGTGACATTCCAGCCACCGGAGGTCAACTGGGTACCGGTCTTCGCGGCCAGGCCCGCGATGGTGCTGTTGTTGAGCACCCGCACCGGCACCGACTTGTCCACCGGCGCAGGGGAATTCGCAGGTGGCGGGGGCGGGGCGGGGGCCGCGGTGGTGGTCGGCGCGGCGGGAGCCTCGGCGGCCGGGGACGATTCGGCGGTTGTGGTGGATGTCACCACCGGCGCGGACGTGGCGGCGGGCACCGCGGAGCGCGATACCGGGACGGTCGAGGTGGGCGCCTGCGCGACCGTCGTCTGCGAGCCCGAGGACTCGGACTTGGACAACGACATCGCGCCGAGACCGGCGAACACGATGGCCACGGCGATCAGAACCATCGCGAGCGCACGCAGCGGCGGTCCACCCGATGGCGGATTCGGGGTGCTCACCGGCTCAACCCTAGTAGCGACCATGTCCGGATGCCCGCATCACACCTGGAAGCCGAGCTTGCGTGCCGCTCGGGCCTTCTGGCGGCTGGCCCGCAACCGGCGCAGCCGTTTGACCAGCATGGGGTCGGCCTCCAGCGCCTCCGGCCGATCGACCACGGCGTTGAGTACCTGGTAGTAGCGGGTGGCGGACAGGCCGAACAGCTCGCGGATGGCCTCCTCCTTGGCGCCGGCGTACTTCCACCATTTGCGCTCGAAGGCGAGGATGTCGAGTTCGCGGCGGCTGAGGCCGTCGGCCTCGTCCGGGTCGGAGGCCGCGGCGGATGCCGCAGTGACGTCGGAGGAGGCCGGAACCGAATCGTCCACCGGTGCGGACAGATTCCGAGCCGCTGCGCCGTCCATATCGCTCCCTCGCCGTAGAACCACCAGACCGATACGTTGCCGCCCATTGAACCACGAATGCGCGCGTACCCAGATCCGCTCCGGCGTGTCCGGGCCCGATCGGCGCGTATCCGGGCGCGTCCGCATCGCCGGGGCGAGGGTCGGCGCCGGTAGGGATTCGGCGGCGCAATCGCTCCTCAGTAGAGTGACCCCTTATGGCGATTCTCCCGATCCGCATCGTCGGCGACCCGGTACTGCACTCCCCGACCCATCCGGTCACCGCGTCCCCGGACGAGCTCGCCCAACTGATCGCGGACATGTACGAGACCATGGACGCCGCCCACGGGGTGGGCCTGGCGGGTAATCAGGTCATCATCGAGCACGAGGACGAGAAGTCACCGCGGCTGTTCGTCTTCGACTGCCCGGATCCGGCCGCCGACGGCGCGACGACCCACCGCCGCGGCGTGGTGGTCAATCCGGTGCTGGAGACCTCGGAGATTCCGGAGACCATGCCCGATCCGGACGACGACGACGAGGGCTGCCTCTCGGTGCCGGGCGAGCAGTTCCCCACCGGCCGCGCCGATTGGGCGCGGGTCACCGGCACCGACGAGACCGGCGCGGAGGTGACCATCGAGGGCCGCGGCTTCTTCGCGCGCATGTTGCAGCACGAGGTCGGCCACCTGAACGGATATCTGTACACGGACGTGCTGATCGGCCGCAACGCCCGCGCGGCGAAGAAGGCCATCAAGCGCAACGGCTGGGGGCAGCCGGGGCTGAGCTGGGTGCCGGGCACGGTGCCGGATCCGTTCGGGCATGACGACTGAGTTCTCCGGCGATCCGATGTTCGAGCAGAATCCGATCGGGCACCGGGTGGTGGTGCGTTATCGCCTGCCCGCCGGGCAGTCCCATGCGTTCACCGATGTGATCGGCGTACTGGTGGCCCTGGATCCACCGACCGTGCGCACCGCCGACGACGCCGTCATCGCCATCGCGCCCGATTCGATCGTGGCGCTGAAGCCCTTGGGCCCCAGGCCGATTCGCATCGGTGAGATCCGCGCGCTGGAGGCCGCGGCCGCCGACGGCTGGCCCGGACTGGAGTACGAGCTCATCGACGGCTGGCTCGCGGCGGCCGGTCACGGCTATACCGGCCGCGCCAATTCCGCTGTGCCGCTGGGTGATTCGCACACCGGCGCACCCGCGGCCGAGCTCGACCCGAATGTGCTGCTGCGGCTGGACCTCTGGTATTCCGGGCACAGCCTGCCGCTGCGCCTGCGGCTGCCGGACCGGCTGGGTACGGTGCCGCCGCACTGGCACGTCTGGGGCGAGACCCGGGTGCTGGGCGTCGACATCGGGAACGTGGTGCTGCCGCAGGGACCGGCGATGGTGCGGATCGATCCCGTGCCGGCGCCGGAATGGCTGGAGCTGCGCCGCTTCTCGGGTGAGGACGCCGCCGACGTGGTCCCGCCGGAACCGGACGAGGCGGTGCTCACCGCGGTGCGCGACGGCGTCGTCGGTTTCGCGGCGCTGGGCCTGCCGAATCCGCTCGCGATCGGCCGCGGCGCGGTGACCACCGCACCGGACGGCCGGCGCTGGGTGGGCCTGACGGGCATCACGGTCGCGGCCCCGCACCGCCGCCAGGGTCTGGGCACGCTGGTCTGCGCGGAACTGCTGCGCTGGGGCCACAAGCACGGCGCCACGCACGCCTACGTCCAGGTCGACGCCGCCAACGAACCGGCCCTGGAGTTGTACCGCGACATGGGTTTCCTGGACCATCACGGCTACCGCTACGCTGCACCGACACCTCCGTGAGCCGAGAGAAGGCGGGGCGCCCCTGATGCGGTTGGCCACCTGGAACGTGAATTCGATCCGGTCCCGGCTGGATCGGGTCGTCGACTGGCTGGATCGCGCCGATATCGACGTGCTGGCGATCCAGGAGACCAAGTGCCGCGACGATCAGTTCCCGGCCGAGCGCTTCGCCGAGGCCGGATACGAGGTGGCGCACATCGGGCTCAGCCAGTGGAACGGGGTGGCGATCGCCTCCCGGATCGGCCTCGACGACGTCGAGATCGGCTTCCCGGGTCAGCCCGGATTCGACAAGGACGCGGCGGATTCGCTGTTGAGCGCCCCGGTGGTCGAGGCCCGCGCGATCGGCGCCACCTGCGGCGGGGTCCGGGTATGGAGCCTGTACGTGCCCAACGGCCGCGCACTCGACGATCCGCACTACACCTACAAGCTGGAATGGCTTGCCGCCCTTCAGGAGACGAGCGAGCGATGGCTGGCCACGGATCCGGAGGCGCAGATCGCGCTGGTCGGCGACTGGAATATCGCACCCACCGACGACGATGTCTGGTCACCGGCCTTCTTCGCCGGGAAAACCCATGTGTCCGTACCGGAACGGAACGCCTTCGCCGCCATCGTGGACACCGGATTCGCCGATGTGCTGCGCCCGTTCGCACCCGGCCCCGGCGTCTACACCTACTGGGACTACACCCAGCTGCGCTTCCCCCGCAAGGAGGGCATGCGCATCGACTTCGTCCTCGCCTCCCCGGCGCTGGCCGCCCGGGTCACCGACGCATCGGTCGACCGGGAGGAGCGAAAGGGCAAGGGCGCCAGCGATCATGCGCCCGTCGTGGCCGAACTCAGGCCGGACGGGTCTTGATCGCGTCCTGCGAGATGTACACGTCCCAGCTGCCGGTGGTGGCGATCACCGCGTTGCCGTAGGCCGAGCGCACGAACGGTTTCGTGTACCAGGAGTGCTGCTGCATGTCGTTGAAGAAGTTCTCGTCGCTGCCGCCGACGAAGGTCTGGTTCTGCTTCACCGCGACCCCGTCGAGCCGCTCACCGAACAGCCGGGTCACCTGATAGCCGGAGTGGAATCCCATGGTGTTGACCCAGTGCTGCAATTCGACGATATCGGCCTGCAGGACCCACATATCGCCCTCGATCCGATACTTCTGGTGCTGCTCGGCGTGACCGCGGTCGCCGAACAGTGTGAGATCCACATCCAGGCTGTGCGGCGTCCCGGCGACCGGCGTGGCCACCACATGCGCGGCCTTCACCTCGCCGGTGAGACCGAGATAGGTCTGGAGCAGGGTGGTACCCCACAGGACCACCCCGGCGAGCAGGATCAGTACGATCCCGCCCGAGCCGTGCCGGGCGAGGGCGCCCCGGCCGACCTTGCGCATGCGGACGAACCCCAATACGAACAGTGCGAGTGCCAGCACCACCATCGCGATGAGCAGCGTTTGAATCCAGCCGAAGGCCACCGGGTAGACCATGCCCTAGTTGTACCGCCAGCGGCCGTATTTACACCAGAGTGGAAAAGTCTTCTGTCGGAACGCCGCCGGAACGGCCGGGATCACCGCCCCATGATCAGAACGCGTCCTCGTCCAGGCGCATGATGTCGCAGTCGATGGTCTCCAGTACCGCCCGCACCCCGCTGAGCAGCGGCAGCCGGTTCTTCGCGAACCACGAAGCGACAGCGGCCTTTCCGGTGTAGAACAGCCGGTCCTTGTCGCTGGGCCGCGCGTCCAGCGCGGCCAGCGCCACCTTCGCCTGTTCCAGCAGCCGCCAGCCGATGACGAGATCGCCCGCCGCGTGCAGGAAGCGCACCGAGCCGAGCCCGACCTTGTAGATCTCCTCCGGTTCCTGTTGCGAGAGCACCAGATACTTGGTCAGCACGGAGACCATGGCCTGGACGTCGGTGAGGGCCGCGTTCAGCAGCGCCTGTTCGGTCTTCAGCCGGTCGCCCGGGATCGGCGTCTCGGCGAACTTCTGCACCAGCCCCGCCACATGCGCCAGCGATCGGCCGTTGTCGCGAATGATCTTGCGGAAGAAGAAGTCCTGGGCCTGGATCGCGGTGGTGCCCTCGTACAGCGAGTCGATCTTCACGTCCCGGATGTACTGCTCGACCGGATAGTCCTGCAGATATCCGGAGCCGCCGTAGGTCTGCAACGTCTCGGTGAGGGCCTCGTAGGCGCGCTCGGATCCGACGCCCTTGACGATGGGTAGCAGCAGATCGTTGACGTGCGCGGCGGTTTCGGCGTCCGCGCCGAAATTCGCCGCGGCCAGGTCCGCGTCCTGATACGCCGAGGTGTACATGTACAGCGCCCGGATGCCCTCGGCGTACGCCTTCTGCAGCATCAGGCTGCGCCGCACGTCCGGGTGCCGGCTGATGGTGACGCGCGGCGCGGTCTTGTCCGTCATCCGGGTCAGATCGGCGCCCTGGATGCGAATCTTGGCGTATTCCAGGGCATTCAGGTAACCGCTGGACAGGGTGCCGGCGGACAGCACGCCCACCATCATCCGGGCCCCCTCGATCACCCGGAACATCTGCGCGATCCCGTCGTGCATCCCGCCGACGAGGTAGCCGACCGCGGGATGTGTTGCGCCGAAGGTCAATTCACAGGTAGGCGAGGACTTGATGCCCATCTTGTGCTCGAGGTTGGTGACGTACACGCCGTTGCGTTCGCCGAGTTCCATGGTCTCGGGGTCGAATCGGACCTTCGGCACCACGAACATGGACAGGCCCTTGGTGCCGGGCCGTGCGCCCGCCGGCCGGGCCAGCACCAGATGCAGGATGTTGTCCGCGGTGTCACCGACGTCACCGCCGGAGATGAATCGCTTGACGCCCTCCAGATGCCAGGTGCCGTCGGGCTGTTCGATCGCCTTGGTCCGGCCCGCGCCGACATCGGAGCCGGCGTCCGGCTCGGTCAGCACCATCGTTCCGCCCCAACGGTTCTCCCACGCGTGGGTGGCCCAGCGCTGCTGCTCCGCGGTGCCCTCGTGGTACAGCACCCGGTGCAGGGAGGGGCCCATGTTGAAGAAGCTCGCGGCGTTGTGCGCGGCGACGATCATCTCCTGCACCGCCCACACCACCGGCGGCGGCACGTCCACGCCGCCCATCTCCGGCGGCATGCCCAGCGCCGACCAGCCCGCCTCGTTCACGGCGGAGACCGTCTTGCGCATGGAATCCGGCACGATGACGGTGTGGTTCGCCGCGTCGAACTGGACCGGATTGCGGTCGGCGTCGACGAACGATTCGGCGACCGGGCCCTCCGCCAGCCGCAGCACCTCGTGCAGCATGCTGCGCACGGTCGCGGCGTCGAGGTCGCCGTATCTGCCGGACTCCAGCGCCTCCCCCACCCCGTGCATCTCGAACAGGTTGAACTCGATGTCGCGCAGGTTCGCCTTGTAGTGCCCCACGTCGCTCTCCTCGCCGTCCCGGTGATTCGCCTCGTGCGTCCGCTTCGTGAGGTTGCCGCATCCGCGCAGGACTACGCAACCGTAAGAAACAACACTGCCTACCTGCGGTTATCGAATGTTTGCCAAATATTGCCGCTACCGGTCTTGCCGCCCGGCCGGGCGTGTCGGCGATCGCTCGCTGCTATCGTCTGGCCCATGGCTGGCACGGGTTCGGAAGCGGTGGCACGACCGCGGGCGCGAGCGCAGCATCTGGGCCCCGAACGCCGGCGTCCGCACGTGCTCGACACCGCACTGCAGATCGCGGTGTCGGAGGGTATCGCCGCGGTGACCATCGCGGCGGTCGCGGAGCGCATGCACGTCACCCGGCCCGTGGTGTACGCCTGCTTCGCCGACCGGGTGGAATTGATCGATGCGCTGATCCAGCGCGAGGAACGGTATCTCGTGCGCGGTATCACCGACGCGCTGCCGCGGCGCCGGGTCGAGGCCGACGAGACGGTGTTCGTCGAGGGCTTCCGGGCGCTGCTGGATACCGTGTCGGCCCGTCCCGACACGTGGAAACTGTTGTACGGCAACCCGGATCCCGCGGTGGCGGGCTCGTTCGGCCGGGGCCGCCGGCTGGCGGTCGAGCGCTGCACCCGGCGGTTGCGGCCCACCCTGCGGGCATGGGGCACCGCCGACGCCGAGCGCAAACTGCCCGCCCTGGTGGAGCTGTGGGTGTCCGCCGGTGAGGGCGCGGTCCGCACCCTGCTCGCCGGCGACAATTTGTGGAGCACAACGGAACTGGGTGCCCTGGTGGGTACCGCGGTGTACCGCGCGCTGCGGCACTCCTGACCGCTGCGGCCCCGGCCGACCCCGGATCAGTTGCGGCCGAATCGGTTTCGTACCGCCCGGGTGGTCCGGGCACCGACGCCGGCCAGGGCGACCAACGGCAGTACCGATTTCGGATCGTAGGGCTGCCGCCAGAAGCCGCCGTGCGCGGCGTCCCCGTACAACAGCGCCTCCGGCTGGCCGTCCAGGTCGGATACCGGGGCGGCGAGGTCGGCGACCAGCTTCGCGGCCATCAGATAGCGCGCGGTATCGGCCGGGAAGATCCGCACCCCGAAGAATTCGGCGCCGGAGTAGGCGATCTCGAACATCGCGTTCCTCGTCACCGAGCGGGTCCAGGCGGCCGGGGCGACGTTGCACGAGACCGGATGCCCGGCCGCGGCGGCGGTCAGGGCCCGCCAGCGCTGTAACCGCTTGGCCAGCGCGTAGTTCGGGCCCTGCAACGGCAGCAGCATGTCGGCGACGCCCCAGCGCGAACCGCCGGGTCCGGCGTGGGTGATCGGATACGCGCGCCGCCCGATCCGGCCGCGGCTGACCGCGCGCAGCCCGTCGCAGGTGGCGGCGGTCAGCCGGCCGGGCGGGCGCCGGATGCCGTCCACGATCGGGCCGGGCACCAGATAGGCGTCGGTCGGCGTGCCGAGGTAGGCCAGCGCGGTACCGGGCCGCTGCTCGAGCAGCCGGGTGGCGAGCAGATCGGCGGCCGCGGTGAGCGTGACGTGCCGCGGGCCGTCGGCGTAGCCGTACATGCCGAGCACCAGTTGCCGGTCGCCCGCGGCGGCCGCCCGGATCCAGGCGGCGACCTCGCCCACCGCCGCGGCGACGTTCAGCCCGGCGACGCCGTCCGAATCCCGTTGCGGCACAGTCACCGAACCGGCGCCGCGGCGCGCGATGCCCGCGATCCGATCGGCCACCGCGGGCACCGGCACATCCAGCGCGAGTAGTTGCGCGCCCCATTCGCTCAGCGGCTCCAGCGGGCCCATCTCCGCGCCCGCGCCGATCAGCACGAGTTGCCGGCCCGGCAGCGCCAGCAGCGACGGATCATCGATCACCCGCTCCAGCGCGGCGACGAATCCGGGTTCCAGCGCGCCGAGATCGCGCCAGCGGTACAGCCGGTCGCGCAGGGCGGCGCCCGCCAGCCGAATTCCGTGATACGGCACCGACAGCTCCCGAGCCGGATCCGATTCCCCGTGCACCGTCACGGTTTTCGCGGTGACGGTGTCCGGCCAGACCAGCTCCGTCAGTGGCGCCTCCCCGGATTCGCCGCGGTGGTGCAACATCCGGCGCATCGCGGCCAGGCCGTCGGCCGCGATGCCGAGTACCGGGGCGCCGCCGCGCGCGCCGGCCGCGGTGACCGCGACGTAGTGGTCGATGTACTCCGTGCGCCAGTTGCCCGCCGCCGCGATCCGGTCGGCCTGATAGGGATCCCAGCCCCGAACCGCCGCCGCCAGGATCGCCGCACCGGTCGCGGTGGAGGACCGGGAACCGTCCACCTCCGGAAAGACCACACCCCACTCGTCGCCAGCTGACATCTCCGCCGCCTTCGCTCGTATTTCTCGGGTAGCCGTCTCGCAGTGCCCGACAGGGTACCGCCGGGCGGCGGTCGCACCCGGGACCCGAATCGGTCGCGGCGCGCGGGGGCGGCCGAGTATCGTCGACGGTCGTACCTCCGGGTACGGCACAACGACATATCGGCAGTAAGCACTGCGCAGTAGGTCACTGCGCAGTGAGCAGTGATCAACGGGGGCTCGCACCAGCGGGCTGAGAGGACGGCTAGCCCTTCTACGGGCGGATCAGGGCCGTCGACCGTACGAACCTGACCGGGTAATGCCGGCGTAGGGAGGATTTCGAATGTCATCGAACCGTGTCGCGGCCGACCAGGTCGTGGATACCGTCACCACGGGTCCCATTCAGGGCAGCGCCAAACACTATCGGGAGATCGACGCCGACGGCACCGCACTGCGCATTCCGGTGCGGCGGGTCGGGCTGAGCACCGGCGACCATTTCGACGTGTACGACACCTCCGGCCCGTACACCGACGACGCCGCCGTCATCGATGTCGAGGCCGGCTTGCCGAAACTCCGCGATTCCTGGGCGAAGCCGCAGGTCCCCGGCCCGCGGACGCAGCTGGCCTGGGCTCGGGCGGGGATCGTCACCACCGAGATGCGTTATATCGCCGAGCGCGAGGGCGTCTCCCCCGAATTGGTGCGCGCGGAGGTGGCCGCGGGTCGCGCGGTCGTCCCGGCGAATCATCGCCATCCCGAATCCGAGCCGATGATCATCGGCAAGAAGTTCGCCGTGAAGATCAACGCGAACATCGGGAATTCCGCCGTCACCTCCTCGATCGCCGAGGAGGTGGAGAAGATGGTGTGGGCCACCCGCTGGGGCGCCGACACCATCATGGACCTGTCCACCGGCCGCAACATCCACGAGACCCGCGAGTGGATCCTGCGCAATTCGCCGGTCCCGGTCGGCACCGTGCCGATCTATCAGGCGCTGGAGAAGACGAACGGCGATCCCACCGAGCTCAGCTGGGAGTTGTACCGCGACACCGTGATCGAGCAGTGCGAGCAGGGTGTGGACTACATGACCGTGCACGCGGGCGTGCTGCTGCGCTACGTGCCGCTGACCGCGAAACGGGTCACCGGCATCGTCTCCCGCGGCGGATCGATCATGGCGGCCTGGTGCCTGGCCCACCACACCGAATCGTTCCTGTACACGAATTTCGAAGAGCTGTGCGAGATCCTGGCGCGCTACGACGTCACGTTCTCCCTCGGTGACGGCCTGCGGCCCGGTTCGATCGCCGACGCGAACGACGAGGCGCAGTTCGCCGAGCTGCGCACCCTGGGCGAGCTGACCGGGATCGCGAAATCGCACGGCGTCCAGGTGATGATCGAGGGCCCGGGTCACGTGCCGATGCACAAGATCGTGGAGAACGTCCGGCTCGAGGAGGAATGGTGCGAGGAGGCGCCGTTCTACACGCTCGGCCCGCTGGCCACCGATATCGCGCCCGGCTACGACCACATCACCTCGGCCATCGGGGCGTCGATCATCGCGCAGGCCGGCACGGCGATGCTGTGCTACGTCACGCCGAAGGAACATCTGGGCCTGCCCGATCGCGACGACGTGAAGACCGGCGTGATCACCTACAAGATCGCCGCCCACGCCGCCGATCTCGCCAAGGGGCATCCGCGGGCCCAGGAGCGCGACGACGCATTGTCCAAGGCGCGCTTCGAATTCCGCTGGCGCGACCAGTTCGCGCTGTCGCTGGATCCCGACACCGCCCGCGACTTCCACGACGAGACCCTGCCCGCCGAACCCGCCAAGACCGCACACTTCTGTTCCATGTGCGGGCCGAAGTTCTGCTCCATGCGCATCTCCGCGGATGTCCGGGAGTACGCGGAGAAGCACGGGCTCACCGGTGAACAGGCGCTGGGCGCCGGCATGTCGGAGAAGTCCGCGGAATTCGCGGAGGCGGGCAACCAGGTGTATCTGCCCGTCGTTTCCTGACCCGCATCGGAAATCGCTGCGGCGCAGTCGCTTCGCTGCGCCGCGGCCTCCGCGGGCGCCCGTCCCACCGCGGAGGCCGGGGCCGCCGCCAGGCCCCGGCCTCCGCCCTGGGACGGGAACCGCGACGATCCGCCGGGCCCACCTCACTGCGGGCCGGTGGTACGCCACCGATGCGCGAATTCGCCCGGTCGCGGTGGCGGACCGGGTAATTCGCCCGCGGTGGCGAGTCCGTCGATCAGCAGCGCCAGCACCCGGCGCCGCAGCACCGCGGTCCGCTCCGGATCGGGCAGGGTCACCGCGGCACACGCCTCCAGGATCAGCCCCAGATCGGCGATCGTGACGCCGGCGCGCAATCGCCCGGATCGCTGTGCGCGGGCGAGGATCCGCTCGTTCAGCTCGCCCGAGCGGCGTACCTCCGGCGCGAATTCGGCACTGGGCGTGAAGGTTCCGGCGAGCCGGACGGTCAGCGAGTGCACGTCGGCGGCCACCACCCGGTCCAGGAATTCCACCAGCGCCGGCCAGTCGTCCGGATTGTCCAGGGCCGCTTCGGCTTCCGTGTTGTAGCGGCGCAGCCCGTCGAGGCAGAGGGTACGCAGCAGCACCTCCTTCGAGGCGTAGCGGCGATAGAGCGCGCTGATGCCGACCCCGGCGCGCTCGGCGACGGCGGCGATCGGCGCCCCCGGATCGGTCAGGAAGACCTCGCGCGCGGCGGCCAGGATGATCCCGTCGTTGCGGGCGGCCTCGGCCCGGCGGCCGGACAGACCCGGTCGGACCGGGGGTTTCGCAGTCTCGGACATGTCCCCAGTCTACCGCTTGAAACGGAATGATCCGTTCTGTTATGGTCGAAACAGAACAAAGCATTCCGTTCCGACAGGAGAACACGATGACCGCGATCCACCCCTCCCGCATCGACATCCCGCAGTCGCGCGTCGACGATCTGACCGACCGGCTGCGCCGGACGCTGTGGCCGGACGAGCTGCCCGGCGCCGGCGACGGATACGGCGTCCCCGGCGACCGGGTGCGCGGGCTGGCGAAGTACTGGCTGGACGAATTCGACTGGCGGGCACTGGAATCGCGGCTGAACGCGTACCCGCAGTTCACCACCGCGATCGACGGCGAGGACATCCACTTCCTGCACGTCCGGTCGAGCCGGGCGGATGCGACGCCGGTGATCCTCACCCACGGCTGGCCGGGCTCGATCCTCGAATACCTGGACATCATCGCGCCGCTGACCGAGCCGGCGGACCCGCGGACGCCGGCCTTCCACGTGGTCCTCCCGTCGCTACCCGGCTTCGGATTCTCGGGCCCGACCCGCAGCACCGGCTGGAACCGGTACCGCACCGCGCGGGCCTGGCTGGAGCTGATGGACCGGCTCGGGTACCGGCGCTTCGGCGCCGTCGGCAACGACGGCGGTTCGTTCGTCTCCCCCGAGATCGGCCGGCTCGCGCCGGAGCGGGTGATCGGCGTCCATGTCACGCAGCTGTTCTCGTTCCCCTCCGGCGATCCGGCCGAATTCGAGGGGCTGCCGGCCGAGGATCACGCCGCGCTCGCCCATCTGCAGTGGTTCCTGGACAACAAGATGGCGTTCAACACCCTGCACAGCCAGCAACCGCAGACGCTGGCGTACGCGCTGGCGGATTCCCCGGTCGGCCTGCTGGGCTGGAACGCCCAGCTGTTCGGCGAATCGCTGGATCCGGAGTTCGTGATCGGCAATGTGGCGATCCACTGGCTCACCGGCACCGCGGGTTCCGCGATCCGCTTCTACTACGAGGATGCGCACACCGCCGAACATCCGCAGGGACCGACCACCGCGCCGACCGCGCTGGCCATGTTCGCGGGCGATTTCCGGTCGATCCGGCGCTTCGCCGAGCGCGATCACGCGGGCCTGGTCCGCTGGAACTCCTACGACGCCGGCCTGCCTGCCGGGGGCGCGAACGACGCCGCCGGGCACTACGCCGCGCACGAGGCGCCCGAGGTGCTCGTCGGCGACATCCGCGAATTCTTCGGCGGCCTCGGCTGAGTCGCGTCGCCGGATACCGCGGGCGAGACGGTCAGCCCGCGGCCGGGACCAGGGTGTTCGCCGAGCGGCGGCCGGCCAGATAGTCCTCGACGTTCGCGGCGGTCGTCGCGACGATCTGGCCGACCGCGGTCGCGGTGAAATACGCCTGATGCGAGGTGACCAGGACGTTCGGGAAGGTCATCAGGCGGGCCAGGGTGTCGTCGGCGATCCCCGCGAGGGATCGGTCGGTGAAGAACAGGCCCGTCTCCTCCTCGTACACGTCCAGGCCCACCCCGCGCAGCCGGCCCGCGCGCAGCGTTTCCACCAGCGCGTTCGCATCGACCAGTCCGCCGCGGCTGGAGTTGACGAGGATCGCGTCGTCGCGCATCCGACTCAGCGCGGTCGCATCGATCAGGTGGTGGGTGTCCGCGACCAGCGGCACGTGCAGGGACACCCGGTCCGATTCGGTGAGCAGCCGATCCAGCGCCACGTACTCCATACCCAGTTCGTCCCGGCAGAACGGGTTCTCGGCCACATCCCAGCCCAGCAGCCGGGCGCCGAATCCGTAACCGATCCGCGCAAAGGCGGCGCCGATCTTGCCGGTGCCGATGACACCCACCACGCTGCCGTGGATGTCGCGGCCGATCAGTCCGTCCAGCCGGAAGTCGAATTCCCGGGTGCGGTTGACCGCGCGCACCAGCCGCCGGTCGATCGCCGTCGCCAGGGTCCAGGCGAATTCGGCCACGGAATACGGTGAGTAATAGGAGACCCGCGCGACCGTGAAGCCCAGCTCCGCGGCGGCGGTCAGGTCGATGTTGTTGAAGCCGGTCGACCGCTGCGCGATCATCCGGGTGCCGCCGGCGGCGAGGATCCCCAGCGCGGCGGCGTCGAGCCGGGCGTTCACCCCGGTGCTGATCACCTCGTGCCCCGCCGCCAGCGGGGCGGTGTCGGTACTCAGGAATTCGGTCAGGCAGTGGACCCGGTGCCGATCGCCGAACGCGGCGACCAGCAGCGGCTGCTCGTCGGCCTGCACGCCGAACGCGAGGATCTCCATGCCGGTGACGCTAACCCGGTGTCACCGCGCCGGGCGGCGGCCGGGCGACTCGTTAGGCGGCCGTCACGCAACCGTTGCCGGAGTCCGGGCGGACCGTCCGGGCCCGCGGCGCACCTCGGCCCGGGACCGCATACCACCGACCCGGCTCCCCGAGCGGGGGCGGTCGCTAGGGTCGGTAGCGTGAAATTGCTGCCGCTGACGCCCGACGGACAGACCCCGGTCCGAGTACTCACCATCGCGGGAACCGATTCCGGCGGAGGCGCCGGAATCCAGGCCGACACCCGCACGATGGCCCTGCTCGGGGTCCACGCCTGCGTCGCGGTCGCCGCCGTGACCGTCCAGAACACGGTCGGCGTGAGCGGTTTCCACGAGATCCCGCCGGAGACGGTGGCCGGGCAGGTGCGGTCGGTGGTGAGCGATATCGGCATCGGCGCCGCGAAGACCGGGATGCTGGCCTCGACCGCGATCATCGAGGCGGTGGCCGAGGTGTGCCGCGAGCTGGGCATCGGGCAGGCCGGGCACGTCCCGCTGGTGGTGGATCCGGTGGCGGCCTCCATGCACGGCGATCCACTGCTGCACGCCGAGGCGCTGGATGCGTTGCGGCACACGCTGATTCCGCTGGCGACCGTGATCACGCCGAATCTGGACGAGGTACGGCTGCTCACCGGTGTCGAGGTCACCGACGATGTCACCGCTCGCGACGCGGCCGTGGCGCTGCACGCACTCGGGCCGCGGTGGGCGATCGTCAAGGGCGGTCATCTGCGGACCTCGGATTTCAGCACCGATCTGCTCTACGACGGCGACCACTTCCACGAACTGTCGGCGCCGCGCATCGACACCGGCAACGACCACGGCGGCGGTGACACCCTCGCCGCGGCGACGGCCTGCGCGCTCGCCCACGGCTACGAGGTACCGGACGCGGTGGCCTTCGCGAAGGAGTGGACCACCCACTGCCTGAAGGCCGCCTACGATCTCGGCGCGGGGCACGGGCCCGTCTCGCCGTTGTGGCGGCTGCACGCCGATCAGGTTGTGCGCCATCCCGTTCCGTGACCCGGAGGTGAAGCACAACTGCACAATCGGGGTCGTTTCGGCATCGTGACCAGTATGTTTCCCAGGAAATTCCCAGCTGTGCCGCAGCGCTGGTTCAGTGACATGATCGAACGTTGGTGACATGACCGACACAGCCACAGCGGTGCAGGCCACGACCACTCCCGAGCCGGTGCAGACCCCGATCCTGGATGTGGTCATTCCCGTCTACAACGAGGAACACACGCTGGACGACTGTGTGCGGCGATTGTCCGCTCACCTGCGTGGCGGTTTCCCGTTCACGGCCCGGATCACGATCGCCGACAACGCGTCGACCGACGCCACCCTCGAGGTCGCGCGGCGGCTGGCGGCGGAGCTGGACGGGGTCCGCGTGGTGCACCTCGACCGCAAGGGCCGGGGCCGGGCCCTGCGCGCGGTGTGGGAGGCCTCCGATGCCGAGGTCGTGTCCTATATGGATGTGGATCTGTCGACGGATCTGAACGCGTTGCTGCCGTTGGTGGCGCCGCTGGTGTCGGGGCATTCGGATCTGGCGATCGGTACCCGGTTGTCGCGGTCTTCGCGGGTGGTGCGAGGGCCGAAGCGGGAGTTCATTTCCCGGTGCTACAACCTGATTCTGAAGGCGTCGTTGCAGGCGCGGTTCTCGGATGCGCAGTGCGGGTTCAAGGCGATGCGGACCGAGGTGGCGCGGAAGTTGTTGCCGTTGGTCGAGGACGGGGAGTGGTTCTTCGACACCGAGTTGCTGGTGCTGGCCGAGCGGTCCGGGCTGCGGATCCACGAGGTCCCGGTGGATTGGATCGATGATCCGGATTCGCGGGTGGACATCATCGATACCGCTCGCAAGGACCTGCTCGGGGTCTGGCGGGTCGGCCGGGGGCTGACCACGGGCACGCTGCCCATCAACGAATTACGCGTGGCGATCGGGCGGGAGCCGCTGGTCGACGGGGTGCCGCTGGGGATGGTCGGGCAGTTGGTGCGCTTCGGCATCATCGGCGCGGTCTCGACGGTCGCCTATGCCCTCCTGTACGTGCTGTTCCAGGCGGCGGCCGGCGCGCAGGTCGCGAATTTCCTGGCCCTGCTGATCACGGCGGTCGGCAATACCGCCGCGAACCGGGCGTTCACGTTCGGGGTGCGGGGATCCTCGCGGCTGGTGTCGCAGCACTTCCAGGGACTGCTGATCTTCGTCTTCGCCTGGGTGCTGACCAGCGGCTCGCTGTTCGCGCTGCATCGCTGGGCGCCGGACGCGGCGGTCCACCTGGAATTGTTCGTCCTGGTGGTGGCCAACCTGGTGGCGACGCTGACCCGATTCATCGGGCTGCGCTGGGTGTTCCGGAATGCGGTGCAGGGCTCGAAAAGCCCTGTGATGTGAGTAGTCCCGACGGGATTTGAACCCGCGCTACCGCCTTGAGAGGGCGGCGTCCTAGGCCGCTAGACGACGGGACCCTGAACCGCTCGCCCAGCTTAACGGCCCGGCACCGGTGAACCAAATCGGGTGATCACGGTCACCGCGGTGGTCCGGGCCGGGCCCGCAGGGCCTCGTGCAGGGTGGTCGCCCACTGCGCCACGATGGCCTTGCGGCGGGTGGAGTCGTCGGTCAGCACATCGGCGAGGCCCAGTCCGCGGGCCAGGTCCAGGGTCGCCTGGACCAGATGATGGGTGACCGGATCGGAGTCGTCGACGCCGAGCGCCTCGACCGCCATCCGATGCGAGACCCGGCCGAAGTGCGCCTCCAGCGGCACGATCCGCTCGCGCAGCGCCGGATCGGCCGCGGCGTGCGTCCAGACCTGAAGTGCCGCTTTGAAAATCGTGCTGGTGTAGGACTCGACCAGCGAGATCACCACCGCCCGGGTGCGATCCGCGCCCTCGGCGATCGCGCTGAGCATCGCCGACTCGGCCCGGGACGACATCATGCGGGTGTCGAACATGTACTCGAGCGCCGCGGTGATGAGGTCCTCCCGGGTCGGGAAGTGATGCTGCGCCGCGCCCCGCGACACCCCGGCCCGCTCGGCGACCACGGCGACGGTCGCCGCCGCCCAGCCCAGTTCGGCCAGGCAGTCGATGGTGGCCTCCAGCAGCCGCTGCCGGGTGGCCCGGCTGCGGTCCTGTTTGGGTTCGTGGGGTTCCCGGGGCGCGACCATGGCGATCTATTCTGCCCAGTTCGGGGTGCGCCGCTGCAGGAAGGCCGTCATACCCTCGATCACGTCGGGGGTGCCGAAGCAGGCGCCGGACCGTTTCGCCAGCTCGTCCGCGGAGCGGTCGAATTCGGCCAGCAGCGGCGCGGTGACGAGCCGCTTGCTCTCGGCCAGGCCCTGCGGCGAGGCCAGCCGCAGCTGTTCCCGCAGCGCGGCCACCTCGGCGGCGGGGTCGGCCGCGGCGACGGTGATCAGCCCGGCCCGTTCGGCGGCGGCGGCGTCGAAGGTCTCGCCGGTCTGGAAGTACCGCGCGGCCGCGCGCGGGGTCAGCCGCGGCAGCAGGGTCAGCGAGATGACGAACGGCGCCAGACCCAGTCGCGCCTCGGTGAGCGCGAAGGTGCTGTCCGGGCCCGCGACCGCGATGTCGCAGGCCGCGACGATACCCATACCGCCCGCGCGGACGTGGCCGTTCACCTGGGCGACAACGGGTTTGGGCAGTTCCAGCACCGCGCGCAGGATCGCGACGCCCCACCGGGTGCGTACGTCGGCGGCCGCCGCGGGATCGGCGTCCAGCGCCTCCTTCAGATCCGCGCCGGCGCAGAAGGTGTTGCCGGTGTGGGTCAGCACCACCGCGCGCACCGCCGGATCGGCGCCGGCCCGCGCCAGCCCGTCGAGCAGTTCGGTCACCAGCCGCGACGACAGCGCGTTGCGGTTGTGCGGGCAGTCCAGGGTCAGGACGGCGAAGCCGTCCCGCACCTCGTAGCGCACCACCGGCGTTGCGCCGCTGTCGGTTTCGCTCATCGCGCGCTCCTAGTAGGACCGGGGCAGGCCCAGCGAGTGCTGGGCGACGAAGTTGAGGATCATCTCGCGGCTGACCGGGGCCACCCGGGCGATGCGCGCGGCGGCGAGCATCGCGGCCAGGCCGACGTCCCGGGTCAGGCCGGAGCCGCCGTGGGTCTGGATGGCCTGGTCGAGCGCCTTGATACTGGCCTCGGCCGCAGCGTATTTCGCCATGTTCGCGGCCTCGGCGGCGCCGAAGTCGTCGCCCGCGTCGTAGAGGACGGCGGCCTTCTGCATCATCACCCTGGCCAGCTCGAGTTCGATCTTCACCTGGGCCAGCGGATGCGCGATGCCCTGGTGCGCACCGATCGGCGTCTTCCACACCTGCCGCTCCCGGGCATATTCGACGGCCCGGTCCAGCGCGTAGCGGCCGATGCCGAGCGCCATCGCGGCGCCCATGATCCGCTCCGGGTTGAGGCCCGCGAACAGCTGGGCCAGCGCCGCGTCCTCGCGGCCGACCAGGGCCGTGGACGGCACCCGGACATCGTCGAGGAACAACGTGAACTGGTTGTCCGGCTCGATGATGTCCATCTCCTGCCGGGTCTTCTCGAATCCCGGGGTGTCGGTGGGCACGATGAACAGCGCCGGCTGCAGCTTGCCGGTCTTGGCGTCCTCGGTGCGGGCGACGATCAGCACCGCCTCCGCCTGGTCCACTCCGGAGATGAACACCTTGCGGCCGTTGAGGATCCAGTCGCCGCCGTCGCGGCGGGCGGTGGTGGTGATCCGGTGCGAGTTGGATCCGGCGTCGGGTTCGGTGATGCCGAAGGCCATCTTCGCGCTGCCGTCGGCGATGCGCGGCAGCCACGCCCGCTTCTGCTCGTCGGTACCGTATTTGGCGATGATGGTGCCGCAGATGGCCGGCGACACCACCAGCAGCAGCAGACCGGCGCCCTGGGCCGACAACTCCTCCTGCACCAGCGCCAGTTCGTAGATACCGGCCCCGCCGCCGCCGTACTCCTCGGGCAGATTCACCCCGATGAAGCCGAGTTCGCCCGCCGCCGACCACAATTCGTCCAGCGGCTGGTTCGCGCGGGATTTCGCGGCGGCGTAGTCGCGGTAGTTGTACTTGGCCGCGAGCCCGGTGACGGCGGCGCGCAGCTGTTTCTGTTCGTCGGTCTCGAGGAAGCTCATCGCGCTACTCCTGCGTCTCGGTGGTGGTGTCGGAATCATCGGTGACGACGGCCAGCACGGCGCCGACCTCGACCTGTTGTCCCACGGTCACATTCAGTTCGGTGAGTACGCCGTCGGCGGGGGCGGCGATGGTGTGCTCCATCTTCATCGCCTCCAGCCACAACAGCGGCTGTCCCTTGGTGACCGCGCTACCCGGCTCGGCGCCGAGGCGGATCACGGTGCCGGGCATGGGCGCCAGGAGCGATCCGGCCGCCACCTGATCGGCGGGGTCGGTGAAGCGGGGCAGCCGGCGCAGCGCGACCGGGCCCAGCGGCGAGTCCACCGCGATCGCGTCGCCGTAGCGGGCCACGTCGAAGCGGCGGCGCACGGGGCCGCGGTCGCCGGGCACCAGCAGGGTGACCGACCGCGGGGTGATCTCGGCCGCGGTCAGGCCCGCGTGCCCGTCCACCGCGACACCCGGCCGGGTGAACCGGTACCGGATCTCGTGGGTGCCGGTGGTGCGGCTCTCGTAGGTCTTGCGCTGCGGATCGGACGGCAGATTGCGCCAGCCGCTGGGCAATCCGCCGCCGACGCCGGCCGCGGCGCGGTTGGCGGCCGCCTCGGCCAGCGCGGCCGCCACGGCGGACAGCGCCTCGCCGGATTCCGAGATCAGCGGCGCGGCCAGCGTTTCCAGGCCGTGCGTGGCGAAGAAGGCGGTATCGGTGTCCCCGGCGAGGAAGGCCGGATGGCGCAGCACCCGCACCAGCAGATCGCGATTGGTGACCAGGCCGTGGATCCTGGCCCGCTGCAACGTGGTCGCGAGCAGATGTGCGGCCTCGTCGCGGGTGTCGGCGTAGGAGATGACCTTCGCCAGCATCGGGTCGTAGTGCACGCCGACCACGGAACCGGGCACCACCCCCGAGTCCACTCGCACGCCGGTCTCCGACAGGACGGCGAATTCGGTTGTCCCCGGGCCGAAGTCGACGTGGTGGACGACCCCGCTCTGCGGCTGCCAGTCCTGCGCCGGATCCTCGGCGTACAGGCGCACCTCGATCGAATGGCCGCGCAGCGGCGGCGGTTCGGCGGGCAGCCGGTGGCCCTGCGCCACCCGGATCTGTGTCCGGACCAGATCCAGCCCGGTGGTGCACTCGGTGACCGGATGTTCCACCTGCAGACGGGTGTTCATCTCCAGGAAGAAGAAGTCGCCGCGCTCGTCGGCGAGGAATTCGACGGTACCCGCACCCCGATAGCCGATGGCCTCGGTCGCCAGCCGCGCGGCGTGGAACAGCCGCCCCCGCATGGTCGGCTCTTTCGAGCCCTGATCGCGTGCGCCGTCGATCCGCTCCACCAGTGGCGAGGGGGCCTCCTCCACCACCTTCTGGTGCCGGCGCTGGATCGAGCATTCGCGTTCGCCGACCGCCCAGACGGTGCCGTGCGCGTCGGCCATCACCTGGACCTCGATGTGGCGGCCGGTCTCCAGGTAGCGCTCGCAGAAGACGGTGGGATCGCCGAAGGCCGATTCCGCCTCGCGCCGTGCGGCTGCCAGCTGGGCGGGCAGTTCGGCGAGTTCGCGGACCACGCGCATACCGCGGCCACCGCCGCCCGCGGACGCCTTGATCAGCACCGGCAGTTCGGCCGCGGTGACCTCGGCCGGGTCCAGTTCGCGCAGGACGGGAACCCCGGCGGCGTCCATCATCTTCTTGGATTCGACCTTGGAGCCCATCTGCTCGATCGCGGCCACCGGCGGGCCGATCCACACCAGCCCGGCGGCGAGCACCGCGCGCGCGAATTCGGCGTTCTCGGAGAGAAATCCGTAGCCGGGATGGATCGCGTCCGCACCCGCGGCGAGCGCGGCCGCGACGATCAGGTCGCCGCGCAGATAGGTCTCGGCGGCGGTGTTGCCGGGGAGCCGGATCGCCGCGTCGGCCTCGCCGACGTGCGGTGCCGCGGCGTCGGCGTCCGAGTACACCGCGACGGTGCCCAGGCCCATCCGGCGGCAGGTGGCGAACACCCGCCGGGCGATCTCGCCGCGGTTGGCGACCAGGACGGAGGTGATCGTCGTTGCCGCGCTGTCGAATTCGCTCATCGGGGGCCTCACATCCGGAAGACGCCGAAGCCCGCGGCGCCCTCGATCGGGGCATTGTGGATGGCGGACAGCGCCATTCCCAATACCGTGCGGGTATCGCGCGGGTCGATGACGCCGTCGTCGTAGAGGCGGCCGGACATGAACATCGGCAGCGATTCGGCCTCGATCTGCGCCTCGATCGCGGCCCGCAGCTGGGCGTCGGCGGCCTCGTCGAACGGCACGCCGCGGGCCTCGGTGGCGGCCCGGCCGACGATCGAGATCACGCCGGCCAGCTGAGCGCCGCCCATCACCGCGGATTTGGCGCTGGGCCAGGCGAAGACGAAGCGCGGATCGTAGGCACGGCCGCACATGCCGTAGTGCCCGGCGCCGTAGGAGGCGCCCATCAGCACCGAGATGTGCGGCACCTTCGAATTGGATACCGCGTTGATCATCATCGCGCCGTGTTTGATGATGCCCTTCTGCTCGTACTCCTTGCCGACCATGTAGCCGGTGGTGTTGTGCAGGAACAACAGTGGTGTGTTCGACCGGTTGGCCAGCTGGATGAACTGCGCGGCCTTCTGCGCCTCCTCGGAGAACAGCACGCCGCGCGCGTTCGCCAGGATGCCGACCGGATAGCCGTGCAGTTCCGCCCAGCCGGTGACCAGGCTGGACCCGTACAGCGGCTTGAACTCGTCGAAATCGGAGTCGTCGACGATCCGGGCGATCACCTCGCGCGGATCGAACGGGATCTTCAGATCGCCGGGCACGATGCCGAGCAGTTCCGCCTGGTCGTAGCGCGGCTCGCGGATCCGCGTGCGCGGCGCCGGGCCCGCCTTGTGCCAGTTCAGCCGGCGCACGATGGACCGGCCGAGCCGGATGGCGTCCTGCTCGTCGGCGGCGAGATAGTCGGCCAGACCGGAAGTGCGGGCGTGCATCTCGGCGCCGCCGAGGGATTCGTCGTCGGACTCCTCACCGGTGGCCATCTTCACCAGCGGCGGGCCGCCGAGGAACACCTTGGAGCGGTCCTTGATCATCACCGTGTAGTCGGACATGCCGGGGATGTAGGCGCCGCCGGCCGTCGAGTTACCGAAAACCAGTGCGATGGTGGGAATTCCGGCCGCCGAGGCGCGGGTGAGGTCGCGGAAGCCGCGGCCGCCCGGCACGAAGACCTCCTTCTGCGTGGGCAGGTCCGCGCCGCCGGATTCCACCAGGCCGATGATCGGCAGCCGGTTCTCCAGGGCGATATCGTTGCAGCGCAACGTCTTCCGTAGCGACCACGGATTGGTGGTACCGCCGCGCACGGTCGGGTCCGAGGCGATGACCATACATTCGACGCCCTCGACGATGCCGATGCCGGCGATCACGCTGGCACCCACCTGGAATTCGCTGCCCCAGGCCGCGAGCGGGCACAGCTCCAGGAACGGTGAATCCTCGTCGAGCAGCAGTTCGATGCGCTCGCGCGCGGTCAGCTTGCCGCGCTTGCGATGCCGCGCCAGCTTGTCCGGGCCGCCGCCGGCGACGGCCTTGGCGAATTCGCCCTCGATCTCGGTCAGCTTGGCCCGCATGGCCGTCGCCGCCGCTTCGTAGTCGGCCGACGCCGGGTCTACCGATGTCCGCAAGATGCTCAAGACTGGAACCCCAATCGTTTTGCCGCCAGAGCGGTCAGAATCTCCGTGGTACCACCGCCGATACCGAGGATGCGCATATCGCGGTACTGCCGCTCCACCTCGGATTCGCGCATGTAGCCGAGGCCGCCGAACAGCTGTACGGCCTGGTTGGCGACCCATTCGCCGGCCTCGACCGCCGTATTCTTGGCGAAGCAGACCTCGGCGATCAGATCCGTCTCCCCGGCGGCGGCGCGTTCGGCCACGTGCCGGGTGTAGACCCGGGCGACATCGATGCGGCGGGCCATCTCGGCCAGCGTGTTCTGCACCGACTGCCGGCCGATCAGCAGACGGCCGAAGGTCTCGCGCTCGCGGCACCAGCGCACGGTCAGGTCGAGGCAGCGCTGCGCCTGGGCGTAGGCCTGTGCGGCCAGCCCGACCCGCTCGCTGACGAACGCCGTGGCGATCTGGGCGAATCCGCTGTTCTCGGCGCCGACCAGATTGGCCGCGGGTACCCGGACGTCCACATAGGACAGTTCCGCGGTGTCGGAGGCCAGCCAGCCCATCTTCTCCAGCTTGCGGCCGACGGTGAAACCGGGCGTGCCCGCCTCCACCACCAGCAGCGACACCCCGGCCGCGCCGGGGCCGCCGGTGCGCACGGCGGTCACCACGAAATCGGCGCGGGTGCCGGAGGTGATGAAGGTCTTGGCGCCGTTCACGATGAAATGGTCGCCGTCGCGCACGGCTGCGGTGGTGAGATGCCCGACATCGGAACCGCCGCCGGGCTCGGTGATGGCCAGCGAGCCGATCTTCGCACCCGCCAGCGTGGGCCGCACCCAGCGCTCGATCTGGTCCGGATCGCCCGCCCGGATCAGGTGCGGCACCGCGATACCGCAGGTGAACAGCGAGGCCCACAGGCCGCCGGAGACACCGGCGTAGTGCATCTCCTCGCAGACCACCGTCGCATCGATCGGGTCGCCGCCGGAACCGCCGGCGGCCTCCGGGAATCCGATCCCGAGCAGGCCGAGTTCGCCTGCCGCCCGGTGCAATTCGCGCGGGATGGCGCCGGCGCGCTCCCAGTCGTCCAGGTCGGGCAGGATCTCGCGTTCGACGAAACCGCGCACCGTGGCGCGCAATTCGCGCCGTTCGGGGGTGTCCCAGACCGTCACGACCGCCCCCGTTCCGGCGCGAGCAGGCCGACCGGGACGTCCACGTGCCGGGAGCGCAGCCATTCGCCGAGCCCCTTGGCCTGCGGATCGAAGCGCGCGTTGTAGGCCACACCCTGGCCGAGCAGGCCCTCGATCACGAAGTTCAGTGCCCGCAGATTGGGCAGGACGTGCCGGGTGATCGGCAGTTTCGCTGTCTCCGGCAGCAGCACTCGCACCTCGTCGACGGTCAGCGCGTGCACCAGCCAGCGCCACTGCTCGTCGGTGCGCACCCACACGCCGATATTGGCGTTGCCGCCCTTGTCCCCGCTACGCGCCGCCGCGATGGTGCCCAGCGGCACTCGCCGGGCCGGTCCGGCCGGGAGTGGTTGCGGCAGTGTCGGTTCGGCGACCTCGGCGAGTTCGGTGGTGGTCACGGCCGGGGCGATCGCCTGCCGTGTGCCGTCCGGTAGTACCGCGGTGTGCGCCGCCGCCGCGGCGTCGACGTAACCGGCGGTGAACACCCCGTAGGGCGAGCCGTCGCCGGGGGGCGAGGTGAGCGTGCAGCCGGGATAGCTGCCCAGCGCCAATTCGACCGCGGTATTGGAGAATCTGCGGCCCACCACCTTGGGATCCGGGTCGCGGGCGACGCAGCGCAGCAATGCGCTGGCCCGCTCCTCGGTATCGGCGTCCGGGCGGTCCAGGCGGCTGAGCGTCCACTCCAGTTCCGCGGGCCGGGCCGGCAGCTCGGACTCCAGTTGCCGTTGCGCCAGTTGCGCTTTCGCCTCGATGTCGAGTCCGGTGAGGACGAAGGTCATCTCGTTGCGGAAGCCGCCGAGGGTGTTGAGCGACACCTTGAGTCGCGGCGGCGGGGCCTCGCCGGTGACGCCGCTGATCAGGACCCGATCCGGGCCCTGCGGGCGCAGCCGGATGCTGTCCAGCCGGGTGGTGACGTCCGGGCCCGCGTAGCGCGCGCCCTGGATCTCGTACATCAGCTGGGCGGCAACGGTATCGACGGTGACCACACCGCCGGTGCCGGGATGTTTGGTGATCACGGAGCTGCCGTCGGGGTACAGCTCCGCGATCGGGAATCCGGGGCGGCCGAGATCGGCGATCTCGGTGAAGAACGCGAAATTGCCGCCGGTGGCCTGGGTTCCGCACTCGATCACGTGCCCGGCCACCACCGCACCCGCGAGCGCGTCGAAATCCGCACGCCCCCAGCCGAAGTGGGCGGCGGCGGGCCCGACCACCAGTGAGGCGTCGGTGACCCGGCCGGTGACCACGACATCGGCTCCGGCGGTGAGACATTCGGCGATACCCCAGGCGCCGAGGTAGGCGTTGGCGGTGAGCGGGGCGCCGAGGCCGAGTTCCGCGGCCCGCGGCAGCAGATCGTCGCCCTCGACGTGCGCGACCCGCACGTCCAGACCGGCCGCCGCGGCGACCTCGCGGATCCGCTGCGCCAGCCCGGCCGGATTCAGGCCGCCGGCATTGGTCACGATCCGCACGCCGCGCTCGAGCGCCAGCGCCAGGCACTGCTCCAACTGCCGGACGAAGGTCTTCGCGTAGCCGAGCGAGGCGTCCTTCATCCGGTCGCGGCCCAGGATCAGCATGGTCAACTCGGCGAGATAGTCGCCGGTGAGGACGTCCAGCGGGCCGTCGGTGAGCATCTCCCGCATCGCGGCGAAGCGATCGCCGTAGAACCCGGAACAGTTGCCGATCCGGAGCACCTCCCCCGCCGGGGCCGGTACCGCTGCCGGGGGCGATGCCCCTTCGACGGCCGCATCGCTCATCAGCACGCCTCCCTGTCCTGCCCGCACGGCCTGGCCGCCGCACCCGATCAGCCTCACATTCTCCCCCTAAAAAAGCAAGCCTGCGTGATTTTTATTTCGGGAAATGCCTGATCACGGGCCCGAGCGCGGGGCCTGTGCAGCCGGATCCCGGCGCACCGGCACAATGGCCGGGTGTCCCACTCCGTGATCGCCCTGCTGCTCATCGCCCTGGCCGGATTCCTGCTCGGCGGCGCCTACACGCTGTGGAAGACCACCCGCCCGCTCGCCGTCGCCCTCGCGGTCTGCGCGGTACTCGCCGCGGCCGGCGGGATCATCTGGCTGACGTCGTGACGGCGGCGGGCCGCGGCCCGGCGCTACCATCGCGGAGCGGGCCGCGGGCGCCCGCCACCAGCGACGAGCACACGGGCGACGGGATGACTGTGGATCCGGCAACACCACTTCCGGCGGCGACCTCGCAGACGACCCATCAGGGTCTGGTCGAGGCCATCCGCGAGTCGATCCTGCACGGGGAGTTCGTGGCCGATCAGCGGCTGGTCGAGGCGGATCTGTCCGAGCGGTTCGACGCCGGCCGCGCCGCGGTGCGGGCCGCGCTGCTGGAACTCACCAACGAGGGCCTGGTGGAACGCGTCGCCAACCGCGGCGCCCGGGTCCGGGCGGTGTCGCTGGAGGAGGCCGTCGAGATCTACGAGGTGCGGATGGCGCTGGAGTCGCTGTGCGCCGCGAAGGCCGCCGCGCGGATCACCCCGGAACAGGCCGCCGAGCTGCGGGAACTCGGGGAGTCGATGCGGACGGCCGTCGCCGAGGGCGATCTCACCGGGTATTCCGAACTCAACCAGCGGTTGCACCGCCGGATCCGCGAGATCAGCGGGCAGGGCACCGCCGCTCGCGTGCTGGAGCGGCTGCGCGCGCAACTGGTCCGGCACCAGTTCCGGCTCGCCCTGCAACCGGGGCGGCCGTCGGTGTCGCTGCCGGAGCATCTGGCGATCATCGATGCCGTCTGCGGGCACGATCCCGAGGGCGCGCGGCGTGCGGCCTCGGCGCATCTGGTGAGTGTGATCGACGCGCTGCACCGGGTGCAGCGCGGCTGACTACCGATGTCCTTGCCGTACAACGCCTTCCGGGCCGGGCGCAGCTAACGGTCCGCGCGCGGGGCCCCGTCCAGCCGGTAGATGCGCAGATCCTCCGGGACGCCGGACAGCGGGGCCGCGAAAATGCTTCGGCGATAAGGCTTCACGGTGAGGCCCAGCCGTTCCAGGGTGTCCGGTTGCAACTCCTCCAGCGTCGCCGACGACAGCATGGTGTTGCCGTTGCCGCCGGCCTCCATGACCCGGGCCGCGACCGTCACATCGACACCGAGCCAGTCGCCGCCGATCTCGCGGGGGGTGCCGGTGTGCAGGCCCGCCCGCATCTGCGGGCGATAGCCCTGCACGCGCACCTGCGCCAGATTCCGCCGGGCCGCCACGACCGCGTCGACGGCCCGGTCCGGCGAGGCGAACACCGCCATCACACCGTCGCCCATCCGCTTCACCACCTGGCCGCCGCGCTCCACGATGGGCGGTTCGATGGCCTTCGCCACCTCGCGCAGCAGCGTCAGGGTGGTTTCGTCACCGGCGGTCAGCGACCAGCGGGAGAAGGCGACCAGATCGGTGAACAACACGGTGACCCGGCGGCCGCCACGGCCGCGGCCGGTCCGTTCGAGCATGGCCTGCCAGACCTGGAGGGCGCCGAGGCCGATCTCGCGGGCCGCGCTCGGGGTGTCACCGGTGAGCCGATCGGCCGCGCGGGCCACCGCACGCGGGCCGCCGGGGCCGGATACCGACAGCGGATCGCCGAAGGCCGGATCGCCGGGCAGGCTCTCCCGCGCCTTGCGGATGGCGCCGATCACAGTGGGGCGCTGATTGGCCGCGGACAGCTGGGTGGCCGCCGACATCAGCGCGGACAGTTGGCCCGCACCCAGGCGGACCGGGCGTTTCGGGCGGCCGGTGGGTGCTTCCGGGTTGTCGGTGGTCGTTTCCTCGGTCGCCACCGGCTCCTCGCCGACAGTCGCCACCGGCTCCGCGGGGCCCGAAACGTCCTCGGGTAGTTCGGCTTCCGCCTCGGGCTCGGCCGGCGTGAGCGGTATCACGACGTCCGAGGGCGCAGTGTCGTCGGCGGGTGTCTCGCTCACGCCTCGAGGGTAACCCAGCGGTGCGGGCGTAGTCGCCCGGTCGATGGTCGTCATGCCACCACCTCTCTATCGGCCGGAGCGGGCACAGCAGTGGGTCCGCCGATGGACGAGTGTTGGTACCTGTCGACGTTACCGGCGGGCCGATGCCGGATCGAGGCGCGCGGCCAGAGTTAACCGGGAGGTTTCCGCTTCGAGATCACCGCCGTGTCATGCGTCACGCCGCCGGACCACGTACATCGCGGCGGCCCAGACGATTGCGACGAATGCGGCGAAATACAGTAGGCAGCACCACTGATTCCAGTGCCACGGCAGGTCGCCGCCGGTGAAACCGAGGAATCGCAGCGCATTCTCGAACGGCATGAAAACCTCGATCTCGCGGCCCCAGCTGCCGAAGGCCTGAATGATCGGCTCGACCAGCAGCGGCCACACGATCAGCAGCGACAGGGCGCCCGCCGACTGGCGCAGCAGGGTGCCCACGGCGACCGACAGGAATACCACCAGGGCCACGAAGATCGGGACGCCGTAGAAGACCCGCTGGTCGTGGCCGAGTCCGAGGAAGCGCGCGGGCTCGGGGTCCACGATCGCGACCAGGATGCCGAAACTCACGAAGGTCAGTACCGCGGACAGCACCGCGGCGCCGATCGCCACGACGGCTGCCTTCGCGGTCAGCACCAGTGCGCGGTTCGGGGTGGCCAGGAAGGTGGCCTTGATGGTGCCGAAGCGGTATTCGCTGGTCACGGCCAGTGCGGCGACGATCATCACCAGGATGTAGCCGAAGCCCGGGATGATCGGCGGGGCGCCCATGATGCCCAGTGCGGCCGCGTCGTTGTGCAGATACGGCGGATCGGCGTTGATGTGGCCGTGGGTCGCGTTGGTCGTGTAGGTGCGGAAGGCGAAATTCGCCAGCAGGCCGAACAGGGCGGTCAGGGCCAGTGCGGTCACCACCATCAGGACCGCGCACCACAGTGGGGAGCGGGTGGAGGTGAGTTTGATGCGCTCGGAGGTCAGAATGCTTGTCACAGTGCGCCTCCCATGACCTCGGGGAAGCCCGCGGCATGGTATTGGACGGCGCCGCCGGTCATTCGCATGAACGCTTCCTCCAGCGAAGCTCGTTGTGGGGCAAGCTCGTACAGGGTGATGCTGTGTTCGGCGGCGAGTTCGCCGATCGCCTCGCCGGTGGCTCCGGTGACCAGTAGGGCGTTGGATTCCTCGCGCAGTTTGTATTTCGGGGTGAGGAGGTCGCGCAGTTTGTCCAGTTGCGGGCTGCGTACTCGCACAGTGGCTTCCGACGAACGTTCGATGAATTCGGTGGTGCTGGTGTCGGCTATCAGTTTGCCGAGGCCGATGACTATCAGGCGTTCGGCGGTGTGTTCCATCTCCGAGAGGAGGTGGCTGGATACCAGGACCGTGCGGCCTTCCGCGGCCAGGGCCTGCATGAAGCGGCGCATCCAGTGGATACCCTCGGGGTCGAGGCCGTTGAGGGGTTCGTCGAAGAGTAGGACGGGGGGGTTGCCGAGGAGGGCGCCTGCCAGGCCTAGGCGTTGGGACATGCCGAGGGAGAAGCCGCCTGCCGGTTTTCCGGCTACTTCGGTGAGGCCTACGGTGCGGAGGACCTCGTCCACTCGGGTTGCGGGGATGTTGTTGGAGGCTGCCAGCCAGCGGAGGTGGGAGCGGGCGGATCTGTTGGGGTGGACCCATTTCGCGTCCAGGAGGGCGCCTACCGTGGTGAGGGGGTGGGGGAGGTCTTTGTAGGGTTTTCCTTGGATCAGGGCTGTGCCTGCGGTGGGGGTGTCCAGGTCCAGGAGCATGCGCATGGTGGTGGTTTTGCCAGCGCCGTTCGGGCCCAGGAAGCCGGTAACCTGGCCGGGGCGGACGGTGAATGACAGGTTGTCTACCGCGAGTGTCGCGCCGAATCTTTTTGTCAGTCCTGCGACTTCGATCAATGTGATCTCGCCTCCCCTTCGCTCTGGATCTGGTGTCGAGGTTTATCGTTTTGGCGGGAATGTATTTTTGGCCTCCGCTTCGCTCCGGCGGGTTCTCGGCCCTTCGGGCCTCGATTCTTCCCTCCTCCGCTCAGTCGCTGCGCTCCCTCGCTCCGTCAGTCCAGAATCGAGGCGGGCCGAGAACACCTCGGGCATACCCTTTCGCTGCACAGGGATTGCGGGGTTCGCTGGTTGAGCGTTGTTCGGTTCGGGCTGGTCGGTCAGTAGCCTAGGGCTTGCGGGGGTGGGGCGCAGCACACCTTTGAAAAGTTTTGAGGCTGTACATCACTCGTGTTCTCGGGGTCAGCGGGTTGGGGAGCTTGCTTGGGCCCAGAAGCGTTTGGGGATGCGGCCGGCGTGGCGGGCCAGGTGGCCGGCTTCCACTGCTGCGGCCATGGCGGCTGCCATGCGGCGGGGGTCTCGGGCTCTGGTCACCGCTGTTGCCAGTAGGACTGCGGAGCAACCCAATTCCATCGCCAGGGCGGCGTCGCTGGCCGTACCTATGCCGGCGTCCAGAATTACCGGGACGGTGGCGGTGGCCACGATCATTTCGATGTTGTGGGGGTTGCTTATGCCCAGGCCGGTACCTATGGGGGAGCCCAGGGGCATTACTGCGGCGCAGCCTATGTCTTCCAGGCGGCGGGCCAAGGCCGGGTCGTCGGTGGTGTAGGGGAGGACTGTGAAGCCTTCGTCCACCAGTTGTTCTGCGGCGCTTACCAATTCGATGGCGTCGGGGAGGAGGGTGCGGTCGTCCGCTACCACCTCCAGCTTCACCCAGTCGGTTTCGAGGGCCTCTCGGGCCAGTTGCGCGGTCAGGACGGCCTCTTCGGCGGTGCGGCAGCCTGCGGTGTTGGGGAGGGGGGCTATGTGCAGGCGGCGCAGGAGGTCCAGGACGCCGGTGCCGCCTGCGGCGTCCACTCGGCGCATCGCCACCGTGGTCAGTTCGGTGCCGGAGGCCACCAATGCTTCCTCCAGGACGGCCAGGTTCTCCGCGCCGCCGGTGCCCATGATCAGGCGGGAGCCGAAGGTGCGGTCGGCGATGCGCAGGGGTTCGGTCGCCTGTTCGGTACTAACCACCCTGCACCGCCGTGAGCACCTCGATCTCCCAGCCGCGGCCGAGCGGCTCGTCCCAGCGGGACTTCGGGAAGACCGCGCCGTCGACGGCGATCGCGATACCGCGGTCGGGCAGGCCGAGTCGCTCGACCAGTTCACGCACGGTGATCGGCTCGGCGAACATGTGGTCCTCGCCGTTCACGGTCACGCCGACGGGTGTCGGGGTCGCCGTCATCGGGTACCTCCTGATATCTGCGGAAAACGGTGGGGGTCTGCGGCTTTCGCCTCGGGCAGGGTGTCGCCGGCCAGTAGGGCCAGCACGGCGTCGGCGGTGATCGGCATGCCCAGGATGCCGTTGCGGCCGTGGCCTGCGGCGACGATCACGCGGTCGGTGAGTGCGCCGATCAGGGGCAGGTTGTCGGGGGTGCAGGGGCGGGATCCGGCGGCGGCCTCGGCCAATTCGTATTCGCCGATGCCGGGGAGGACCGCTTCGGCGTCGGCGATCAGGTCGCGGACGCCGGCGACGGTGACCGTGGTGTCGAAACCGGCCTCGTATTGGGTTGCGCCGACCACCAGGCCATTTGCGCGGGGGACCAGGTAGAGGCTGCGGCCGTGTACTCGGGCGCGCACCACGTGGCGTGGTGGCGGGGGGGTGCCGGGGCGGTGGTGCAGGCGGAGGATCTCGCCCTTCACCGGGCGGATCGGGAGTTGTGGCCACAATCGGGCTGCGGCGGCACCAGGGGCGAGGACCACTCGATCGTGGTCGAGGTCGTCGAGGGTGGTCACGGTCTCGGGGCGCAGGTGTACGCCTGCTGCTGTGCCTGCTCGGGACAGGGCCTGCAGGAGTAGGCGGTTGTCCGCGGCGGGTTCGGGGGCCAGTAGGCCCGCTCGGACGGTGCGGGCGAGGGTCGATTCCGTGGCCCGCACGCCGGCGCGATCCAGGAGTTGCATGTGGTGGCCCTGGGTGCCGACGAAATCGGCGATCGTGCGCAGGTCGGCGGCGTCGGCGGCGTCCAGGGCGACGGTGAGGGTGGCGGCGGCCACCAGGACATCTATGCCGGTGGCCTGCCGGAGCTCGGCGGCCAGATCGGGCCAGCGGGACAGGGCGGCGGCGCCGAATCGCAGCGCCTCGGTTTCACCGGGCCAGCCCTCCGACAGCGGGGCCAGCATGCCGCCGGCCACCCAGGACGCCCCGGTTCCGGCCGCCGGATCGAAGAGGGTGACCGACCAGCCGGCCGCGGCGGCCCGCCAGGCCACCGCCGAGCCGATGACACCCCCACCCACGACGGCCAGAGTTCGCATAACCTTCCACACCTCGCCTCGGTCCCGCGCCGGTCCACGCGGGCACGATGGCTCTCGCCACCGGCCACGCCGGATTCACGGACAGGGACGTCGGGTACCACCGCGCGGCCGCCATCGCAGCGGGGATACCCACCAAGTTTCGACTCCTTACGGTAGCGCGGTTACGGTCGAGGGCGTGCAGCCGTCCCTCCCCAACCGCGTCCCCACCCCTCGCGAGCGCCTGGCCACGGCCCGGCTCTACCTGTGCACGGATGCCCGTCGCGATACCGGCGACCTGGCCGATTTCGTCGAGGCGGCGCTCGCCGGTGGGGTGGACATCATCCAGCTCCGCGACAAGGGTTCGCGCGGCGAGGCCGAATTCGGACCGCTCGAGGCCCGCGCGGAACTCGGCGCGCTGGCCGAACTGAAGGCGGCCGCCCGCCGGCACGGCGCCCTGTTCGCGGTCAACGATCGTGCCGATATCGCGCTGGCCGCGGGCGCCGATGTGCTGCACCTGGGCCAGGACGATCTGCCGCCCTGGTACGCCCGGCGGATCCTCGGGCCCGAGGTGGTGCTCGGCCGGTCCACCCACGACGGCGAGCAGGCCCGGCTGGCCGCGCGCGAGGAACATATCGACTATTTCTGCACCGGGCCGGTGTGGGCCACGCCCACCAAACCCGGCCGCGCCGCCGCGGGCCTGGATCTGGTCCGGGCCACGGCCGAGACCGGACCCGCCCGGCCGTGGTTCGCCATCGGCGGTATCGACGCCGACAACCTTCCGGAGATCCTCGACGCCGGGGCCACCCGGATCGTCGTGGTTCGCGCGATCACGGCCGCGGCCGATCCGGAGGCCGCCGCCCGCAGCCTGAAGGACCGTCTGCTGGCGCATTCGGGGGGCGAGCGCTGATCGTTCGCGGTCAGTTCGGCGGGGGTGCCAGGAGTTGGTCCAGCGTCAGCAGTAGCTCGTCCGGCGCGGCCGGGCCGGCGGCGGCGATGCGCGCCTGGCGGGCGTCGTCGCCGTCGGTGTGCAACCAGAGGAAACCGCGGTCGGCGAGGTCGATCGTGCGCGGCAGAGCGGCGGCGACCGCGTCGGGATCGGGGAGGCCGGTGAGGTTCAGCCGGGCCGATTCGGCGCGCAGGGACGGCCACGCGGCCGCGAAGCCGGGGTGCAGGGGGCGGTCGGCGACCTCCTCCTCGGGCACCCAGGCCATCTCGGCGCTCTCCATGTTGATAATGGTTGGCAATTGTTCAGCTACATCGGCGACGACGGTGGTGTAGGTCCAGCCGGAGCCTGCGGTCGCGGTCACCCGACTGCCTCGCACCCGAACCGCCGCCGGTGCGATACCTGCCTCCTCTTCAGCCTCGCGAACAGCAGCGTGCACACTGGACTCATGGCTGTCACGGGCTCCACCGGGCAGTGCCCAGGTGCCACCCTGGTGACTCCAGGGCGCGCGATGCTGCAGCAATACCATGGCGCCGCCGCCCATCCGGGGCGCTCGCGGCGCTCTCAGCAACAGCCCAGCAGCCCCGTAGCGGCCCCATTGCCGGCTGCCGTCCGGACTGATCAGGAAACCGTCCCCGTCACCACGCATGCTCGCCTCGTCCCATCCTTGCCACCGGTACCGGCACCCCGCGCGTACCGGCCGGCACCGGTCGGCCGGGCCGTCCGCGGACGATGTCGATACGACCACAATAAGCTGAGCGGCCGCCCGAATTCGGGTCCGCGCGCGATCTTGCGCGCTCGCGGACCCGGTCCGGGGGCCGACCGGTGATGCCGGGGCGCCGGGGCGAGGACCGGTCCGGCCCGGGTGGTCAGCTGCCGGGGTCCGGTTCGTTCCTGGAGGAGGCCGCCGGGGTCCGGCAGCAGTTCGGCGCGATCGACGTGCGCGACCTGCTGCGCTCCTCGCCGGCCAAGTTGATCGCGGCCGGGCTGGTGCTGCTGATGATGTGCCTGACCACCGGGGTCGTGATCGCCACGGCCGTCGACAACCGGCAGCACAGCCTCCAGGACGTGCTCGCCAGCACCGAACCCGACGCCAACTCCGCACAACACCTGTACTCGGCGTTGTCGGTGGCCGACGCCGCAGCCGGCAGCGATTTCATCGCCGGCGGGCTGGAATCCCCGGTGATGCGGGATCGGTACAACCAGTCGATCGGGGAGGCCGCGCTCGAACTGGTGGTGCAGTCCAGCCGGACCCTCGACGCCGGTACCGACGATCCGGATGCCCAGTTGCTCATCGGGATCGCGACCGCGCTGCCGGTGTACACCGGACTCATCGCGACCGCGCGGGCCGACAACCGGCAGGGGCATCCGGTCGGCGCGGCCTATCTGAGCGAGGCCTCGAATCTGATGCAGTCCACGCTGCTGCCGATGGCACAGCAGTTGCAGGAACATCGGTCGGCCGCGATCGCCGAGGCCGACCGGCGGCAGGTGCGGCTGCCGTGGGCGGCGATCGCGCTGCCCGTACTCACCCTCGCGGCGCTGATCGCAGCCCAGGTGTTCCTGGCCCAGCGCACCCGGCGGATCCTCAATCCGGGTCTGCTGCCGGCCTCGATCGTGGTGGTGATCCTGCTGGTGTGGATCGTGGTGGCGGGCACGATCTCGGCGACGACCGCCACCCGGGCCCGCGACGAGGGGGCCGGGCCGACCGAAACCCTCACGATCGGCCACATCCTCGGCCAGCAGGCCCGTTCGGCGGAGACGCTGAAGTTGCTGCGCCGCGACGCCAGCGGCGACTACGACCGGACCTTCGACGAGACGACCACCCGCCTGAGCACCCTGCTGAGCGAATATCCGGACGACGCGCCCGCCGACGCCGAGGTCGCCGCCGCGCGCACGCATCTGCAGCAGTGGCTGGAATCGCATCAACGGATGACCGACGCGCTGGCCCGCGGCGATTTCCCGGGCGCCAGCGCGGTCGCGATCGGCCCGGGACCGGATGAGGCCGCCGCCGAGGTGGACGGGCTGAACGACGCTCTGACCAGCGCCATCGTCGAAACCCGGCATACCCTGCGCTCCGGCATCGCGGGATCCGCGCGCGCGCTGAACCTGTTGTCGGCAGGCGCGGCGGCGCTGACCACCCTGGCCGCGGTGCTGATCGTGCTCGGGCTGTGGCCGCGATTGCGGGAGTACCGGTGAGCCGCCGCCGCGCCGCGCTGCCCGTGCTGCTGGTCGTGGCGGCGCTGGCCGGCGGCTGCCGCGAGGAGGCCGGGGTCATGCCGCCGGGCCGCACCGACAGTTACACCGAACCGCCGCTGCCCGCGCGCGCCCGATCGGAGCAGAGTCACGCACCGGCCCCGCCTCCGGTGCGGTGCGATGACGTCACCGCGAGCCTGCGGCCCAGCTCCGACGCCGCCGGACCGGCACTGACCGCCATCCGCACCCGGGGACGGGTGGTGGTGGGCCTGGACATCGGCAGCAATCTGTTCAGTTTCCGGGATCCGCTCACCGGCACCCTAGCGGGTTTCGACGTCGATATCGCGCGCGAGATCGCCCGCGACCTGTTCGGCAGCCCGGACCGGATCGAGTTCCGGGTGCTCGGGGCCGCCGACCGGGAGAACGCACTGGAACAGCACACCGTGGACATCGTGGTGAAGACGATGACCATCACCTGTGAGCGCCGGCGCAACGTCACCTTCTCGACCACCTATCTGCTGGCCCACCAGCGGATCCTGGCGCTGAAGTCGTCCCGCATCCGCGGTCTGGCCGAGCTGGCGGGTAAGCGGGTCTGCGCGGTGGCGGGCACCACCTCGCTGGACCGGATCCACCGCGACCAGCCCGCCGCCTCGATACTGAGCGTGCCCAGCTGGTCCGACTGCCTCGTGGTGCTGCAACAGGGCCAGGTCGACGCGGTGTCCTCCGACGATGTGCTGCTGGCCGGGCTGGCGGTGCAGGACCCGCACACCCGGACGGTCGGCCCCGCCCTCAGCGATGAACCGTACGGCGTCGGAATCCCCTTGGGTGCGGACGATCTGGTGCGATTCGTGAACCACACCCTGGAACGGATCCGCATCGACGGCACCTGGGAGCGCCTCTACCAGCGCTGGCTCACCTCCCTCGGCCCCTCCCCCGGCCCGCCGATACCGAGCTACCGGGACTGACGCGGATGCCCGAGCAGCAGCCGGCGAACCGGCCCGACCCCGAACCCGACCTGCCCCCCACGCAGGCCGGATACCGCGACCGGGAATCCGCCTCGCCCCCAGCAGAATCCGCCGCTGCGGCACCGGAACCTGCGGCGGACCGATCCGACACCGAACCCGACGTGGCTCCTACTCAGGCCGGATACCGCGAACCGGAATCCGCTTCACCCCCGGCAGAACCCGCCGGGGCGGCACCGGAACCCACACCGCCGAACCGGTCCGACGCCGAACCCGACCTACCTCCCACCCAGGCCGGGCACCGTGAACAGGAATCCATCTCGCCCCCAGCGGAATCCGCCGGGGCGGCACCGGAACCTGCGGCGGCCGCGGCCGGCGATCGGCCCGGCGCCGAGCCGGAGGCCACTCGCGCCGGGTATCGCGAAAGGGAGGAGGACGCGTCCGGACCGGAACCGACGGCGGCCGCGCTGCCGCCGAGCGGGATCGCTGTCCGGCCGGAGCCCGGGGCGGACAGTGCCGGATTGCCCGCGACGCGGGCCGGGTACGGCGAAAGTGGCCGCGGCTCCGGGCATTTCGGTACCGGGCCCGATACTTCGCCGGATCATTCTGCGGCACAGGTCGATTCGGGTGGGCTCGGGTCGGGGCGCAGTTGGGCGACGCGGTCGCGGCCGACGTTGTTGCGGCTGGGTGCGGGGCTGGTGGAGATCCCCGTCGTACCGCCGGTCGATCCACCCAGCGCCGTCCTGACCGAACCGAGCGTGGCCGAGCACCGCCGGTTCTGCTGGCGCTGCGGCAAACCCGTCGGGCGGGGTGCGGACGGTACCGTCGGTGTCTGCGGAACCTGCGGCGCGCCTTACGATTTCCGGCCCTATCTGCGGCCCGGGGATATGGTCGTGAATCAGTACGAGGTGCAGGGCTGCATCGCGCACGGCGGGCTGGGCTGGATCTACCTCGCGATCGACCGCAACGTCGACAACCGGTGGGTGGTGCTGAAGGGCCTGCTGCACAGCGGTGACGCGGCTGCGCAGGCGGTGGCCGCCTCCGAACGCCGGTACCTGGCCGAGCTGGCTCATCCCAGCATCGTCAAGATCTACAACTTCGTCGAGCACCCGAATCCCGAGGGCGCGGTGATCGGCTATCTGGTGATGGAATACGTCGGCGGCCGCTCGCTGCGCGAACTGCTCGACAACTATCGGAAACCGGAGCGGATGCCGGTGGCCCAGGCGATCGCCTATCTGCTGGAGATCATGCCCGCGCTGGAGTACCTGCATTCGCTGGGGCTGGCGTACAACGACCTCAAGCCCGACAACATCATGGTCACCGAGGACCAGGTGAAACTGATCGACCTGGGCGCCACCTCACCGTTCGAATCCTACGGAAATCTGTACGGCACCAGAGGTTTCCAGGCGCCGGAGATCTCGCGGACCGGACCGACGGTGGCGACCGACATCTACACCGCGGGCCGCACGCTGGCGGCGCTGACGGTGAACCTGCCCACCGACAGGGGCCGCTACCTCGAGGGACTGCCCGACCCGGCCGACGAGCCGACGCTGGCCCGGTACGAGTTCTTCCACCGCCTGTTGCTGCGGGCCACCGATCCGGATCCGAAACGCCGTTTCCCCTCCGCGCTCGCGATGGCCGGACAGCTCGAGGGGGTGCTGCGCGAGGTGCTGGCCGCCGACACTGGCATCGAACATCCCCAGTTGTCCACCGTGTTCAGTCCGATGCGCAGCAGTTTCGGCACCCTGGAACTGGTCGGGCAGACCGACTCCTACCGGGACGGTATCGCGCGCGACACCACGCTGGGCCGGCACGAGGTGGCCGCGGCCCTGCCGGTGCCGCTGCTCGACGGTTCGGATCCGTCGGCGGCGCTGTTGTCGGGCACCGCGCATCCGGAGCCGGAACAGGCACTGGACGCGGTGCGGATCGCGCGGCGCCGGGCGGCGGATCTGCCCGGCGGGGTGCCGAGCACCTTCGCCACCGAGAGCACCCTCGCCGAATCCCGCATCGAACTGACCCTGGACCGGCCTATGCTGGCCCGGGAGTTGTTGAGCCGCTTGGATTCCGGCGACTGGCGGGTCGCCTGGTATCTCGGGGTCGCGGAACTGCTGGAACAGAACTACGAGGGGGCCTATGCCCGCTTCGACGAGGTCCTCGGCGCCCTGCCCGGCGAGATCGCCCCGCGTCTCGCGCTCGCCGCGACCGCGGAACTCGTCCTGCGGCACGGGGATCCGGCCGACCCGCAGCGGTGGAGCGCGGCCGCCGAGAAGTACTACGCCACCGTCCGGCGCACCGACCGGGGCATCATCAGCGCGGCCTTCGGCCTGGCCCGGCGGCTGGCCGCGGCCAATCGGGTCGCCGAGGGGGTGGCCGCGCTCGACGAGGTTCCGCTGGCCTCCCGGCACTACACCGAGGCGCGGATGACCGGCGTGCTGATGATGCTCGCCGGGGCGGCCCCGGCCGACCTCGACGAGTACACCCTGCGGGTGGCCGCCGCCCGGATCCGCGCGCTGCCCACCGGCGAACCACGCGCGGGCCAGATGCGGCTGCTGGTGCTCGGCACGGCCCTGGCCTGGCTGCAGGCGGGCCGAACCCCGCGCGAGACCGGCGCCACCCTGTTCGGGGCCCCCTTCACCGAGCGCGGCATCCGGCAGAGCACCGAATCTGGCCTGCGCGAGCTGGCTCGATCCGCACCGATCCGCGCGCACCGCTACGCGCTGGTCGACCTGGCGAATCTGACGCGCGCCAAGTCGTGGTTCTGATTCAGCCCACCAGCGCGGCCGCCGCGCGAGCGATCGCCAGCTCCTCGTCGGTCGGGACCACGAGTACCGCCACGGACCCACCCTCCGGCGAAATAAGCCGGGCCGCACGGCTTTTCGCGGTATTGCGGAGGGAATCCACGGCGATGCCGAAGGTTTCGAGTCCGCGCAGGGCATCCGCGCGCACGGCCGGGCTGTTCTCGCCGACGCCGGCGGTGAAGGTGATGGCGTCCGCGCCGCCCAGTTCGATCAGATAGGCGCCGATATAGCGGCGCAGCCGATGCACGTAGACGTCGTAGGCCAGCCGGGCCCGCCGGTCGCCGGATTCGATCGCGGCCTGCAACGCCCGGAAGTCGTTCATGCCGGACAGTCCCGCCAGGCCCGAATTCCGGTTCAGCATCGTATAACTGGCCTCGACGTCCATATCGGCGGTACGGGCCAGATGGGCGATGATCCCGGGATCGATATCGCCGGACCGGGTGCCCATCACCAGGCCCTCCAGCGGGGTCAGCCCCATGCTGGTGTCCACCGCGCGGCCGCCGCGGATCGCCGAGGCGGAGGCGCCGTTGCCCAGGTGCAGCACGATCTGGCGCAGCGACGCCGGATCCCGGCCGAGCACCTCGGCGACCCGGCCGGAGACGTACTCGTGCGAGGTGCCGTGGAAGCCGTAGCGCCGGATCCCGTGTGCCGCGGCGATATCCGCGTCGATGGCATAGGTCTTGGCGGCGTCCGGCAGGCCGTGGAAGAACGCGGTGTCGAACACCGCCACCTGCGGGACGTCCGGCAGCAGTGCGCGGGCGTACCGGATCCCCGCGACATTCGGCGGATTGTGCAGCGGCGCCAGGGTGGACAGCTCGTCGATGGCCGCGACCACCGCGTCGGTGATCACGGTCGGCCGATAGAAGATCTCCCCGCCGTGCACGACGCGATGGCCGACGGCGCGCAGTCCGGCGGTCGCGAGATCGGTTCCGTCGCGGGCGAACAGCTCGAACGCCAGCCGGAGTCCGGTGCCGTGGTCCGGGATCGGGCCGCGATGTTCCAGAGTGCCTCGCGCGCCGTGGTGTTCGATGGTGACGGCGTCGCCGCCGACCGGCTCGCCGATCCGCGACACCTGACCGGACGCACGCACCTCGGCCGAATCCGGCTCCAGCAGTTGATATTTGATCGAGGACGACCCGGTGTTGAGCACCAGGACACAGTGCGTGGCACTCACCGGGTCACCGTGCGCCGCACTCATACCGGCTGCTCCGATCCGGCCTGGATGGCCGTGATGGCGATGGTGTTCACGATATCGGTGACCAGTGCGCCCCGGGAGAGATCGTTGACAGGTTTGCGCAGCCCCTGCAGTACCGGCCCGACCGCCACCGCCCCGGCGCTGCGCTGCACCGCCTTGTAGGTGTTGTTGCCGGTGTTCAGATCCGGGAAGACGAAGACCGTGGCGTGCCCGGCCACCGCCGAGGCCGGCAGTTTCTGCCGGGCGACGATCGGGTCGATCGCGGCGTCGTACTGGATCGGGCCCTCCACCAGCAGTTCCGGGGCCCGGTCGTGGACCAGCCGGGTCGCGCTGCGCACCCGGTCGACATCGGCGCCGCTGCCGGAATCACCGGTGGAGTAGGACAGCATCGCCACCCGCGGCTCGATCCCGAACCGGGCGGCGGTGTGCGCGGAGGAGATCGCGATATCGGCGAGCTGGGTATCGGTGGGATCCGGCACCACCGCGCAGTCGCCGTAGGCGAGCACCCGATCGGCGAGGCACATGAGGAAGACGCTGGACACCGTCGACACCCCCGGCTGCGTCTTGATGATCTGCAACGCGGGCCGGATGGTGTGCGCCGTGGTGTGCGCGGCCCCGGACACCATGCCGTCGGCCAGGCCGTCCTGCACCATCATGGTGCCGAAGAAGGAGATGTCGGCGACGATCTCGCGCGCCCGGTCCGGGGTCATCCCCTTGTGCTCACGCAGTTTCGTGTACTCCTCGGCGAATCGCTCGCGCAGCTCGGAGGTGCGCGGATCCAGTACCGAGGCGGCCGCGATGTCGACGCCGAGTTCGGCGGCCCGGCTGCGGACGGTGGCCTCGTCGCCGAGGATCAGCAGATCGGCGATGCCGCGCTGCAACACCCGACCGGCCGCGCGCAGGATCCGATCGTCGTCGCCCTCGGGCAGCACGATCCGGCGCCGATCCGCGCGCGCCCACTCGACCAGGCGGTATTCGAACATCTGCGGGGTGGTCACCGCGGACTGCGCGGGAACGGCGATGAGCTCCACCAACTTCCGGCCGTCCACCCGCTGTTCCATCAGCGCCAGCGCGGTGTCGACCTTGCGGACGCTGGACAGCGACACCCGGCCGCGGGTGCGGGCGGCCGCCGCCGCGGTGTCGTAGGTGCCGAGTTCGGTCTCCAGGATCGGCAGCTTCGGTTTCAGGCCCTGGATCAGCCGGGCGATCGCGGGGTCCGGCGCCAGCCCGCCGTTCATGATGATGCCGGACAGCGACGGGAATCCTTCCGCCTCATGGGCGTTCACCAGGGCCAGCAGCGCGTCGGAACGGTCGCCGGGCACGATGACGGCCACCGAATCGGTCAGCCGTTCCAGGATGTGCTCGGCGGTCATGCCGCCGACCATGACGCTCAGCGCCTCCCGTTGCAGCAGTTCGGGATCGCCGGAGTAGAGGGTGCCGTCGATCGCGCGGCACAGCTCGGCCATGGTGGGCGCGGTCAGCAGCGGCACCTCGGGCAGGGTCCAGACCGGGACGCCGAGCGGGGCCACCGCCGCGGCCACCTCGTCGAGCCGCTTCGGATCGCACCGGTTGACCACGATCGCCGACAGCCCGGCGTGCTCGGCGGCGAGTTCGCCCCGGCACAGCTCGGCGACCTGTTCGATCTCCGCCGGATCGCGGCCGGAACCGCGCAGTACCAGCAGTACCGGCGCCCCGAGATTCACCGCGATCCGCGCGTTGTAGCGCAGTTCGCTGGGGGCGGCGACGTCGGTGTAGTCGGTGCCCACCACGACCACCGCGTCGCACTGATCGGCCACCGCGTGGAACCGGGCCACGATCTCGCCGATCGCGGCGTCGGGATCGGCGTGCATCTGCTCGTAGGAGACCCCGACGGCCTGCTCGTATCCGATATCGGCGGTGCAGTACTCGAGCAGCAGTTCGACGATGTAGTCCGGTTCGCGCGCGGAGCGCGTGATGGGCCGGAAAACCCCGACCCGGGGCGTGGTGGCGGACAGCAGCTGCAGAACGCCCAGCGCCACCGTGGATTTGCCGGTGTCGCCCTCGAGTGAGGCGATGTACACAGTGGACGGTGCGCGGTCGGCCATGCGCCCGAGCTTAATGATCATCGCGGGCGGGGCGCAGGATTGCCATCTCGCTTGCACGAACATATTATTCGTACGCATATAAATCGTAGGCAACGAAACCATCTGCGACAGGATTGCAATGGCACCCCTCTCCGGCACTCCGGAAATCGGCACCTTCCTGCCCACCTCGACTCCCGATCCGGACCGGCCCGTCCTGGGCGATATTCCCGCCGCCGCGCGGTACGCCGAGACCGTGGGGCTCGATTCGATCTGGGCCGCGGATCACCTGCTCCCCACCGCTCCGATCCTGGACAGCACCGTGGCGCTGGCCGCGGCCGCCGCGGTCACCGAGCGGATCGGCATCGGGTACGGCGTGCTGCTCGCGGCGCTGCGCCCGGTGGCCTGGGCCGCCAAGCAGGCCGCCGGCCTGCAGCACGTGTCCGGCGACCGGCTGCGACTGGGCGTCGGCACCGGCAATCCCGCGCACGGTGACATCGGCTGGCGGGCCGCGGGAGTCTCCTTCGCCGACCGCGGCGCCCGCACCGACGAGGCGCTGCGACTACTGCCGGACCTGATCGCGGGCCGGACCGCCACCCTGCTCGACGGTACCGCCGCGGCCCTGTCCCCCGGCGCCACCGTGCCGCCGATCCTGATCGCGGGCAACGGAACTCGCGCGCTCCGGCGCACCGCGGCCTACGGCGACGGCTGGATCTCCCTCGGCAACTCCGACGCCGAGCTGGCCACCGCCCGGAACCGGCTGACCGAACTCGCCGCGGAACACGGCCGCCCGGCGCCCGGCCTGACCGTGATGCAGGCACCGCCGGATACCGTCACCGCGCTCGCCGATCGGCTCGCCGCGCTGGCCGAACTCGGCGCCGAGCGCGTCCTGGTTCTGCCTCCGAACGGAAATTGGCGCGCCGCATACGAATTCATCGCCGAGGCGAAGGCCGCCGCCGGACGGTGATGTGAGCCGGGTCCGGACGTCACGCTAGGATCGGCACACATGGCAGGACAATTTCCCGACCGGACCTGGGGCTCGCGAACGAATGTGCTGGCCCGGCTGGCGAGTCCGATCGCGGCGACCAAGGCCGGGTCCGCGGTCGTCAAGGTCCTCACCCCACTCGACCGGAAAGTGTTGGAGCGCAGCGCCGGACGTTACACCCTGCTGGGCCCGATCGGCGCGCCGATCCTGCTGCTCACCACCACCGGCCGGCACTCGGGACAGCAGCACACCACCCCGCTGCTGTTCGTGCACGACGGCGACGTGCTCTACGTGGTCGGCAGCAATTTCGGCGGTGACCGGCATCCGGACTGGACGGCCAATCTGCTGTCCTATCCGATCGCGACCGTCACCATCTCCGGGAACTACCTGGCGGTGCACGCCGATCCCGTCACCGATGTGACCGAGCGCGAGGAGGTCTTCGACCGGTTCATCGAGATCAGCGACGCGTACGACGCCTATCGCGACCGCACCGACCGCACCATGCGGATGTTCGCGCTGCGCCAGTTGTGAATCCGGTGGCCCGGCCGTGCCGGACCACCGGAATCCGCTACAGCGCGCGCAACCGCGGCGCGAGATCGCGGGCGAACAGATCGAGAAAGCGCCGCTGATCCTGACCGGGGGCGTGGAACACCAGGTGATTCAGGCCCGCGTCCACATACGGCTTGATCAACTCGACCGTCCGGTCCGGATCGCTGGCGACGATCCAGCGCTTGGCGATCTGCTCGATCGGCAGCGCGTCGGCGGCGGCCTCCATCTCGATCGGGTCGGTGATGCTGTGCTTCTGCTCGGCGGTCAGCGACAGCGGCGCCCAGAACCGCGTGTTCTCCAGCGCCAGATCGGGATCGGTGTCGTAGGAGATCTTGATCTCGATCATCCGGTCGATATCGGCGAGGGTCCGGCCGGCCTTCGCCGCACCCTCCTCGACGCCGGGCATCAGCTTCTCGGTGTACAGGTCCATACCCTTGCCCGAGGTGCAGATGAATCCGTCGCCGGCCCGACCGGCGTACTTGGCCACCAGCGGACCGCCGGCGGCGACGTAGATCGGGATGCCGTCCTTCGGCACGTCGTAGATGGAGGCGCCGACGGTGTGGTAGTACTCGCCGTCGAAGTCGACCCGGTCGCCGGTCCACAGCGCCCGCATCAGATCCACGGATTCGCGCAGCCGGGCGAACCGCTCCTTGAACTCCGGCCAGTCGCCCTTGTAGCCGGTCGCGATCTCGTTGAGCGCCTCACCGGTGCCCACGCCCAGCATGATGCGCTCCGGGTACAGGCAGCCCATGGTCGCGAACGCCTGCGCGATCACGGCCGGGTTGTACCGGAAGGTCGGGGTGAGCACCGAGGTGCCCAGCTGGATCCGCTGCGTCCGCTCGCCCACCGCCGTCATCCAGGACAGCGAGAAGGGTGCGTGCCCGCCGTTGTGCCGCCACGGCTGGAAGTGATCGCTGACCGTGGCACTGTCCAGACCGTGCTCCTCGGCGGCCACGCCGAGCTCGACGAGCTCGCGGGGGCCGAATTGTTCCGCCGACGCCTTGTAGCCGAGCTTGAGATCAGTCACGCGGGGACTCCTGTCCACTTCGATGTCGTTGCCGCAACCCACCCGTGTGCAGCGTCGCGGTGTCACACCGCATTCCGCCGCGCACGGGATTCACCCTCGACCATAACCAGCGACCTGTCCGTTATGTGCGGATGGTCGGTCGAGGCCACCGACGCTGCGCGTCCGAGACCATCGACGCTGCGCGTCCGAGACCATCCACCCCCGCCCGCGCGCGCTCGCGGCGGCGGGCAGAGAATCGAACGGTGACGGCAGACGACGAACCGATCCTGTCCTACCTGACCGACATGGACGGCGTGCTGGTGCACGAGGACCATCCGATTCCCGGCGCCGACAAGTTCCTGGCGGAACTGCAGGCCAACGGCGTCCCGTTCCTGGTCCTCACCAACAACTCGATTCGCACGCCGCGCGATCTGCAGGCCCGGCTGCGGCACTCCGGCCTCGACATTCCCCAGGAGGCGATCTGGACCTCCGCGCTGGCGACGGCCACCTTCCTCGACGATCAGCGGCCCGGCGGCACCGCATATGTGGTCGGCGAGTCCGGCCTCACCACCGCGCTGCACGAGATCGGCTACGTACTCACCGACAGCGATCCGGACTATGTGGTGCTCGGCGAGACCCGCACGTATTCCTTCGAGGCCATCACCACCGCGATCCGCCTGGTCGACCGCGGCGCCCGCTTCATCGCGACCAATCCGGACGCGACCGGACCGTCGCGCGAGGGCCTGCTGCCCGCGACCGGTTCGGTGGCGGCGCTGATCACCCGGGCCACCGGGCGCGAACCGTACTACGTCGGCAAGCCGAATCCGCTGATGATGCGATCGGCGTTGCGCCGCATCGGCGCTCATTCGCAGTCCACGGTGATGATCGGCGACCGGATGGACACCGATGTGATCGCCGGGCTGGAGGCGGGGATGCGGACGATCCTGGTGATGTCGGGCATCTCCACCCGCGCCTCGTTCGAACAGTTCCCCTACCGCCCCACGGTGGTGCTGGATTCGGTGGCCGATCTGGTCGGCCGCACCTCGAATCCGTTCGCCGGCTGAGGGATTCGGTGGCGTCCGCCGGACGCGAACGCCACCGGTACCGGCTCAGCCCAGCGCGTGATCCAGATCGCCGAGCAGATCGTCGATATCCTCCAGGCCCACCGAGATCCGCAGCACGCCGTCCGTGATCCCCACGGCCGCACGGCCTTCCGCACCCATCGCGCGATGCGTGGTGGTCGCCGGATGGGTGATGAGGGTCTTGGAATCACCGAGGTTGTTCGAGATGTCCACGATGCGAAGGCGATTGAGCACCTCGAAGGCGCGCTTCTTGCCCTCGTCCGGATTGGCCGCCAGTTCGAAGGTGACGACCGTACCGCCGCCGCTCATCTGACTGCGCGCCAGATCGTACTGCGGATGTGACTGCAGGAACGGGTATTTCGTCCAGGACACGGCCGGATGCTGTTCCAGGAACTCCGCGATCCGCAGCGCCGAGGTGGCCGACTGCATCACGCGCAGCGGCATCGTCTCCAGGCCCTTGAGCAGCGTCCACGCGTTGAAGGGGCTCAGCGCCGGACCGGTGTGCCGCATGAGGTTCTTGACCGGGCCGTCGATGTAGTCCTTCGCACCGAGGATGGCCCCGCCGAGCACCCGGCCCTGACCGTCGATGTGCTTGGTGCCGGAGTACACCACCACATCCGCACCCAGCGGCAGGCTGCGCTGCAACAGCGGGGTCGCGAAGACGTTGTCCAGCACCACCTTCGCGCCCGCGGCGTGCGACAGTTCGGTGACCCGGCGCACATCGACCAGGGTCTGCATCGGATTGGACGGGGTCTCGAAGAACACCGCGGTGGTCGGCACCGACAGCGCCTGCTCCCACTGGTCCAGATCCTCACCGTCGACGAAGACGGTCTCCACACCCCAGCGCGGCAGGATCTCGTTGCACACCACGAAACAGGAGCCGAACAGGCTGCGCGCGGCCACCAGCCGATCGCCCGCGGCGAGCAGCGCGGCCAGTGCGGTGAACACCGCCGACATGCCGCTGGCGGTGGCGAAACAGGCCTCGGCGCCCTCGAGCAGGCGCAGCCGCTCCTCGAACATCGCGACCGTCGGATTGCCGTAGCGGGAGTAGACGAAGTGCTCGACGTCGCCGGTGAACGCGGCCTCGGCCGCCTCGGCGCTCTCGTAGACGAATCCGGACGACAGATACAGCGCCTCGGAGGTCTCCTCGAAACCGGAGCGCCGCAGTCCACCCCGGACTCCCAGCGTCGCCGGGCCGACACCCGAGGGCAACGGCTTCTCGAACGCTCCACCCGTGATCATGCCTGTCTCCCTTCGGTTTCCGCCGCGATCACGACTGCCGCCACGGCAGTCCATGCGCCCGCCAGCCGGCGGCGCCACGATGGGCCTGCTCGTCCAGCGCGCCCTCGAAACCCTCGAGCACGTTGTAGGACGGGGCGAAGCCGGCCGCGGTGGCCGCCGTCGCCGCGCCGATCGACCGCTGACCGGAACGGCAGAGGAAGACGACCGGGGCATCGCTGCCCTCGGCGCGCCCGGCGAGCGCCTGCTTCAGCTGATCGACGAAGGCCTCGTTGCGCGCGCCACCGAGATCGACCCATTCGATCAGCGCCGTCGGCCGGTCGATCGAGGCGGTGTCGGGCACCCCGACGAACCGCCACTCGGCCTCGGTGCGCACATCCACCAGCACCGCATCCGGGTTGTCCCGCAACAATTCCCACGCCTGCAGTGGGGTGATATCGCCTGCGTAGCTCATCTGTCGAACCTCCTCGAGAATCCGCACTTGCCGCACCGGGAGCCGGTGCGCGGCCAGGTCGTCACCCGGAGCACCCCGCCGCGAAAGAGGGTTGCCGACCAGCGAGCCGGGGCTTGACGCTGGTACTCATGACCTGCAAAGAGATTGCCCGGTGATCGGGTTGCCTGTCAAACTCCGACGGCCTCAATCGCACACGCGCCAGACCCCGCCGGAGCGGGTCAGCGACCAGGTGCCCGACGACTCCTTCCCGTCCACCGAACCGGTCACGGTCACCTTGCCGTGATCGCCGTCGATACTCGGATCGGCGAGCCGGACGAGATCGACCTTCTTCCCCGCGGCGGCGGCGAGCGGCGAACGCGCCGGATCGAATCCGGCACAGGCCGCCGCGGTCAGCTTCGCGGGATCGGCGGCGTTCCAGGCGTCGGCGTAATCGCGCACCGCGGTGGCCATCTTGTCGGAATCTGTGAGGTTTCTCTCGGCGGGCCGGGTCGCCTCGAGGACCACCACGGCCACGAGCACCACCAGGGCGATCGCGAAGGCCGCCAGGAAAGGCAGGGCGGACCGGGTCTTTTCCCGCTGATCGATGACGACGGGTTCCTCGTCGGGCGTGGTCATGGCATTGATCATCCCTGGTCGCCCGGTGTGTCGGGAGTCACGCCCGGCATTTCCCGCCGGGGGCGGGGGAACGGAGGCGATAGCCGTCACCGATAGAATCTTCGGGAACTGGCGGCCGCCGCGGCGCCAACCGGATCCTTGCAGCAACGATGCAGCATCGATGGGATGTCGGGGACGCCGGGGGGAGCCCGTCCGAGCGTCAACTTAGCCTAAGCTAAGAAAGACGGCTGAGACCAGAGTTTCCAACCAGAGGGTGCGCCTGAGAATGACCGAACACAGCGCCGATCGACAGAGTGCGGATCGCCCGTTGCGCATCGCCATCGTGGGTGCCGGACCGGCGGGCATCTATGCCGCCGACGCCTTGATGAAGTCCGATGCCGAGGTGAGCATCGATCTGTACGAGCGGATGCCCGCACCGTTCGGCCTGATCCGCTACGGCGTCGCGCCGGACCATCCGCGGATCAAGGGCATCGTCACCGCGCTGCACAAGGTTCTCGACAAGCCGCAGGTCCGCCTGCTCGGCAACATCGACTACGGCAGCGACATCACCCTCGAGGATCTGCGCAGGTTCTACGACGCGGTCATCTTCTCCACCGGCGCCAACGCCGACCGCGCCCTCCCGATCCAGGGCATCGATCTGGAGGGCTCCTTCGGCGCCGCGGATTTCGTCTCCTGGTACGACGGCCACCCCGACGTCCCCCGCAGCTGGCCCCTGGAGGCCGAGAAGGTCGCCGTCCTCGGCGTCGGCAACGTCGCCCTCGACGTCGCGCGCGTCCTCGCCAAGACCGGTGACGAACTGCTCCCGACGGAGATCCCGCCGAACGTCTACGCGGGCCTGCGCGCCAACAAGGCCCTCGAGGTCCACGTATTCGGCCGCCGCGGTCCCGCGCAGGCCAAGTTCACCCCGCTCGAGCTGCGGGAACTGGACCACTCTCCCAATATCGAGGTCATCGTCGACCCGGAGGACATCGACTACGACGAGGGTTCGGAAGCCGCGCGCCGGCATTCGAAGCAGGCCGATATGGTCTGCAACACCCTCGAGCAGTGGGCCATCCGCGACGTCGGCGCTCGCCCGCACAAGTTGTTCCTGCACTTCTTCGAGAGCCCCGCGGAGATCCTCGGCGACGAGCACGGCAAGGTCGCGGGCCTGCGCACCGAACGCACCGCGCTCGACGGCACCGGCAACGTGAAGGGCACCGGCGAGTTCAACACCTGGGACGTGCAGGCGGTCTACCGCGCCGTCGGCTACCTGTCGCAGAACATCGCCCAGCTGCCGTTCGACGACCAGGCGGGCACCGTCCCGAACGAGGCCGGCCGGGTGCTGGCCGACGAGCACGCCGACGGCGACGGCCGCTACCTGCCCGGCACCTATGTCACCGGCTGGATCAAGCGCGGCCCGGTCGGCCTGATCGGTCACACCAAGGGCGACGCGAACGAGACCATCGCCTGCCTGCTCGACGACGCCCCGAATTTCACCCCCGCCCCGGAACCGGAACCGGACGCGGTGACCGGCTGGCTGGAGAGCAAGGGCATCCCGTTCACCACCTGGGCCGGTTGGTACCGCCTCGACGCCCACGAACGCGCCCTCGGCGAACCGCAGGGCCGCGAGCGGGTGAAGGTCGTCGAACGAGACGAAATGCTCGCGGCGAGCGAACCGCACAAGCGCTGATCACCGGATATCGATAGTCGTCCGGCATCCCCCCGGCGAGTCGCCCGGATCCCCATCCGTCCCCGTCTCGAGGCATGCTGATCACGTGTTCGATGCCCATTTCCACATCGTCGACCCGCGGTTCCCGTTGGTCGTGAACGAGGGCTACCTGCCGCCGCCCTACACCATCGCCGACTATCGAAAGCGCATGGCGCACTTCGATGTCGACGGTGGTGCGGTGGTCAGCGGTTCGTTCCAGGGCACCGATCAGAGCTTCCTGCGGGCGGCGCTGACCGAGCTCGGGCCGGGCTGGGTCGGGGTGACCAATCTGCACCCCGACACCACCGACGAGCAGATCCTGGAACTGCACCGCCACGGCGTGCGGGCGCTGCGATTCAACCTGAAACGCGCCGCCGGCGATATCGTCACCCTGACCCAGCAGGCGCGCCGCGCCTGGGACCTGGTCCGCTGGCATGTCGAGCTCTACATCGACGGATCCACCCTGGGCTCGCTGCAACCGGTGATCAGCAAGCTGCCCGCGCTGTCGGTGGACCACCTGGGCATGTCCGACGAATGCCTGCCCTACCTGCTGAATCTGGTGGATCGCGGCGCCAAGGTGAAGGCGTCCGGCTTCGGCCGGGTGGCGATGAACGTCCCCCGCGCGCTGCGCCGCATCCACGCGGTCAGCCCGCGGGCGCTGATGTTCGGCACCGACCTGCCCGGCATCCGCACCGGCCGCGCCTTCCGCGACTCCGATATCGGCCTGATCGCCGACACCATCGGCACCGATATGTACCGGGTGCTGGACGACAACGCCCGCGCCTTCTATGGTCTGCCGGTCAAGGCGGTGCCCACCGACCCGGCCACCACCACCCGGCCGCTACCGGCCGTCGGCCCGTCCACCCTCCGCCTGCACCGCGACGAACTGCCCTCCGGTGACGACACCCGGCCGCTGCCGATCATCGAGTAACGTCACGGTCCCGACCGGCGGACCGGCTTGTTGTCCGGATGCCAACAGTCCGTTATGGTCCGGACGTAGGCATCGAGGACGAACCGAGGTAGGTCGTGAGCACTCCATCCACCGCGAAACAGGGACCGCTGGCGGGCATCAGGATTGTCGAACTGGCCGGTATCGGCCCCGGTCCGCACGCGGCGCTGCTGCTGGCCGATCTGGGCGCCGACGTGGTGCGGGTCCAGCGTCCCGGAATGCTGCCGGGCGTCATGGACCGGCCGCAGTGGCGGGGCCGCACCATCGTCGAGGCCAATCTGAAGGATCCGGCCGAGATCGAGAAGGTGCTGACGCTCATCGACAAGGCCGATGTGCTGATCGAGGGCTTCCGCCCCGGCGTCACCGAGCGCATGGGCCTCGGCCCGGAGACGACCCTGGCGCGCAATCCCGGCCTGGTGTACGGCCGGATGACCGGCTGGGGCCAATCCGGCCCGCTGGCCGACCGCGCGGGCCACGACATCAACTACATCTCCCTCACCGGTGTGCTGAATGCCATCGGCCGCAAGGGTGAACGACCGGTGCCGCCGCTGAACATGGTGGGCGACTTCGGCGGTGGGTCGATGTTCCTCGTGATGGGTGTGCTGGCGGCCCTGGTCGAACGGGCGAAGTCCGGCCGCGGCCAGGTGATCGATGCCGCGATGGTCGATGGCGCCCTTGCCCTTTCGCACATGATCTGGGGTATGCGCGGCATGGGCCTGTGGTCCGACGAGCGCGGCACCAACCTGCTCGACACCGGCATGTCGTTCTACGACACCTACGAGACCTCCGACGGCGGCTACATGGCGGTCGGCCCGATCGAGGGCCAGTTCTACGCGGAACTGTTGCGCGGCTTGGAGATCGACCCGGAGGGCCTGCCCCACCAACTCGACCCCGCCTCCCAGGACCAGCTGCGGAAACTGTTCACGGAGAAGTTCAAGAGCCGCACCCGCGACGAATGGACCGCCGTCTTCGCCGGCACCGACGCCTGCGTCACCCCGATCCTCACCTTCACCGAGGCCGAGGAGAACGAACACCTCACCGCCCGCGGCAGCCTGATCGAGATCGAAGGCGTCGTCCAGCACGCACCGGCGCCGCGCTTCTCCCGCACACCGAGCGGCATTCCGACTCCGCCGCCGAGCGCGGGGACTCCGATCGAACAGGTGTGGGTGGACTGAAACCTTTTCCGCTCGCGCACATACATTACCGAGTTGGGTAACATTACCCAGCCGGGCGAATGGCGGGTATGCTGTGCACGTCACCTGGTGACGACGGGCCGAGTGCCGCTGTGAACGACACCCGGCCCGGATGGGTCAGTTCATTCGCTGCACGCGAATGAACGTGTAGATGAGTACGGCGGCCGTTGCAGCGCTTGCAAAGAACTTGGCTGCACGGTTCGCCGGCTCACCTTTCCGGTGTTTACCCACCGTCTTACGGTGTTTTCCGACCATCTCCCATTCACCTCCTTTCCCTGACAGGGACGGCCATGGGTACGGGCCGCCCCCGTTCGGGACGGGAGGCGTCGGTGACTCTACCCTTTCTTTCGGGCAATTTTCCACACGGTGCAATCGGAATGCCTTGCGAATATTCACTTTTCGGTGATTCGTTTCTGTGCCGATTCGAATTTCATTCCACGCCGAGCGATCTCGGCAACACCGGGAATAACCCGAACGGCCGGATGCCCGGACGATCGCGCACATACCGCCAAATCCCTTGCGCGCCCGGACCTCAGCCGCAAATCGGCTCGCCGCCCCACCAAGGGTTGAAGGGAGAAGCGGGGTAGACTCCGCCGTATGGCACCGAAGCTCGACTCGCAGACACCCGAGGAGTCCGATGGTGGCTTCACCTCGGCATCGGCCGCGGAGCAGGGGAGTCTTCCAGCGGACCGCGAACGGGCGCGGCAGCTTCTCCTCAGGTCCGGCGACCTGGCGGATCTGAGTCGACACGACCAGCAGCTGATCGACAGCTTCCTCACGACGCTTCGATAGCGCGGCGGGAAGCACACCGGCCCCCGAACAACCAGAGGGGCCCGGGGGGTGACAAGGTGAAATGGGGTCTCGGCATCATGCCCAATCGCAGAGCCAATCGGATCTACGATGCTCGGATTCATGCCGCGAAACTGGACATCACCATCGGCGTCCTGGGCTTCGAGGCATCGATCGTCATCTGGGAACCCGCGCATCGGGCGGTGATGATCTCGGCGGATCTCCCCGCCCGCGATCGCCGTGAGGGCCTTGCCCACGCGATCGCCCATGCGCAACTGGAACATTCGGATACGGTCCGCCGAGCGCGAATGGGCCGGGAGTCCCGCCTGGCCGCCGAACTGCGGGTGTACGAAGCGGCCTGTCGCAACCTGATCCCGGTCGGGGATCTCAAGGACGCGACCGCCCGGTACACCCGCATCGAGGATGCGGCCGACTGGCTCAACGTGAATCCCGACACAGTCCGGTACCGGCTGCGCAGCCTGTCCCGCACCGAACGCCGCATCCTGCCGGCAGACTCGGTGAATCGGCTCGACTGGTCGACGGCCGGCGACTATCCGCTTCCGATCAGTTGCATCTGGACCCACGCGGATCCGGTCCCGATACGCCGAAAGCTACCGGAAGCGATCCGATCGGCATTGCCGGACATCGTCTCGCACCGTTGAACGATGCATATAATGCGGGATTCATTGCATGCTACGGGAGATCCGCATGCCCATCCGGGCTACCGTAGCTACTCGACAGTAGTTACTTAAGCGCCAGGTAGAAGCCCACTGAGAGCAACCTGAGAGGCCTACAGGGAGTGGGTGTAAATACACGTAATCAGCTAGCCTGGCTGTATGAGCAATCGTCAGAGCGCCCCAGTACCCCAGGAGGTCAGCGAAGCGATCCGGGATGCCCGGCAGGCCAGAGGTCTGTCTCGTGACAGTGCGGCGCGCGCGGCCGGTATCAGCGTCAGCCTCTGGACCCAGGTGGAGTTGGGCACCCAGTACAAGGACGAGAAGAAGATCACGGCCCGGACCACCGCCCGCACACTACAAGCCATGGCGGACGCCGTCGGTATGGATCCCGTTCCCCTGCTTCGGAAAACGGGATTCACCGCGCCGGCTGTCGTCGAATTGCAGCGTCGCGACGCCGGTCCGGTCGTGGACCTGTCGGGCCTGTCCGAGGCGGATCTGAGCAAGGTCGCCGCGTTCATCGCGGGACTGCGCGCACGGTGAGTCACCACACCGCTGCGCGGTCACCGATCATCGATCGGGCATCACGTCAGGCGGCCGGCACGATCGTGTCGGTCGCATAGACGTACTGCCAGTTGCCCCAGGGGTGGATGATACCGAGATCGGTTGCACCGGCCGGAATCTCGCGGTTGGGGCGGCTGCCTCCGATGGTCACCTGATGGACCTCGGCGGCGTTGTCGCCGTTGGCCCGCACATAGACCTCGACCTCGCCCTGGTCGTTCGTCTGATGTATCCCATCGATCGCGACGAGGCCGGGAACGTAGAACTGCATCGTGCCCGGCTGGCCGACGAATACCATCGTCTTGTCGCTGTTCCCGCTCGCCGGAACGGTCCCGATTGTGTAATACAGCTCGTACCAGACGCCACCGTAGGCATGCACGAGACCGAGCAAATTCCATACCGGGAACCCGATTCCCTGTTGTGCCGGTTCGGCACTGGCGAATGTTATCGCCGATACCTGATGCAGATCGGCGTCGTCATAGTTCGCATAGAGTCGCAACGAGCTGAACTCGTTCATGGTACGCATTTCTTCGAATCCCGAGAACCCGGGAATCAACAATTGCTCGTTACCGATGTAGAGCCCGTCGAACGACATGGCGACAGTGTGGTGCACAATTACTCCTTGTTGACCGGAAGAGAAAGGGCCCGTGGCCCGGCGCAGGCCGGGCCACGGGCCCGAAGTTCGATGCTACGAAGCGCTTTCGTGGCGTCTCTTCCTCAGCTCACGAAGACCGAGACGATCAGGCCGGCCGAAATCGCTTGCCCGAGCGCGTTCTGGTGCATCAGCACGTCGAGTACATCGCCCGCCTCGAGAATCGGCTGGACGGCGATCGGAACCGATACCGCTTGTTCGGCGGAAAGCGTTGTGCCCGAACCGAGAACGAGTGTTCCCAGGGTGGACACGACCGCGCCGGCGCGCAATTGGCGGACGCTGAACGTGACGTTGTTCGTCGCCGCGCCGTTCACGGTCGGATATCCGGCGGGTGCGACGATTTGGATATCGGTAACGGTGTCGCCGCTGTAGAAGGCCTGCGAGTACACACCGGCAACGGCCACCGCGTCCGCGCCCGCCGCAACCTGGGCCGGCAGCGTCACTGAGAAGATCATGCAATCCTCGCTCGCTGATCAGGTTATCTTCAATGATGTGGAGCTACCACCGTCGATGGTCGCCTGGTAGAAGCTGCCGTTGTTGCCCGAGCTGTCCTGCACTTCGACCGTGAACCGATCATTGACCGACACCGGTACCACAGCACTCAGCTGCAGCGGACTGCTCGTGGAACCGGTGCCGGTGGCGATCAGCCCAGCGTTCTGCCAGATGCGCACGGCCAGCTTGTTGGGATAGACGTAGGTCGCCGACGCCCAGGTGATGGTGGCGGCCACCGTGGCGCTGGCATTTTGTCCCTGTGCCACAAGTGCATTGGACGATACGGTCGAGCCCGGATAGCTCGTGGTATTTGCCGTCCAGCCGCCGAGCAGATGCCAGGCGGCGTCCATCGGTCCTTGCTGGTTGCTGCCCATGATCATTCCCGAAGGAGCCCACAGGCCGGCCGCCGGAGTCCCGGTGCCGGTGAATGTCGCGTACACACCGGTTACGGCCGACAACGTGCCCATGGTGCTGGCCGCGGCATTGACGCTGGGCGGCAGCGCAAACTGGGTGGTCAGCAATCCCGTACCACCGAAAGTCGCCAGTACGGAGGAGGTTACGCGGTTCACCCCTACGGCGAGCGCGGCCGTGCAACCGTACGCGGCGTCGGTGGCGGTCGCGGTGCCTGCGGCAGTGAACTGTGCGGGGAGCGCCAGTACGACACCGGCACCGTAGATCAGCATATTTCCGGGTGAACCGGTACCGCCGAACGCAGCCGGCACCGACGCGTGTACCACCAGCGCTACGGCCAGGGCGCCGGTCGCGCCGCCTTGTACCGACGCCGGAGCCGACACACTGTACGAGGCGGCCGGCGCACCGATCCCGGCGAAGCTCGCGCGGATGAACGGGGGGATGACCGGCACCCTCGTCCCATCGATGACGATGAGCGGAGCGGCCGGCAGGGGACGGGAAATCGCCGGCGCGCTCGGCACCACGACGATATTGGTGGGCGGCGTGGGCAACGTGGCCACGATCGCCGCGGATGCAGAGCTCAACTGTGCCTCCGATGGTCATTCGTCCGAGCCCGGATACCCGGCCTCGGCGGAGTCGGCCGACGCCTGCCACCTCGCGAATATGTGGTGGCAGGCGTCGCGGCCGACAACTCGTCGATCAGCTGATGGTGAAGCTCGGGGTGACCAGCAGGGTGCTCGCACCGGAGACGGTGGTGCTGGCGATCTGCACGCGATCGACCATGGTGCCGCCGGTGGCCGCGGTCCAGAGACCGGCGTAGGTCCAGGTGCCGGCGGGCACGGTCATGGTCACCTGCTGACCCGAGGCGGTTCCGGTGGTCACCGGATTCCAGTGCACCGCCTGCCGGGCGTAGCCGCTGCCGGTGGCCTCCGTGGCCGGGGTACCGGTCGGCCCCGGATCGGCGTTGTGGATGGAGAGGAAAAGGCCGGTGGCACCGTTGATCTGGGTGTACGAGTTGGCCAGGTAGGCCTGGGTGCTGGGGACGATGACGGACATGGATCGCTCCTTCGTGAAATGGGTGAACTGGTGGCGGCAGTGGGCTACGTACGGATGACGGTGCCCTCGTACCAGGCGTAACTGGCCGATTGCGGGGTCGGATAGGTGACCAGCACGGTGTAGCGGGAGTTCGCCGGAATCGCGTCGCACGTGGCGTTGGGGACGTTCCAGCCGGCCTGAGTGGAGGTCACGGTTGCGGGCCACGACCCCAGCGAGGTACCGCCCGGCGACGTGAGCACGATGGCCACCGTGGTGCCGGTGGGGAAGGTCGCTCCGCCGGACGGCTGGATCGTCTGCACGAAACTGGCGCCGGTGGTCAACTTCAGCGGTTCGACGGTCGGCTGGTACCCGAGAAATCCCGGGTCGATGGGTGTAGTCATGTGGTTCCTTCGGTCGTTTCACCTGCTCGACATGGATGAGCAACGGACGGGAAATGGTCGGGAAGGCCGCGTCAGCCCGCGTTGTGCTCTACTTCGGCCATCAGTTCGCGAGACATGTGCAGATCCGGGATACGGCCGGCGCGGGCCGCCTCGATCACGCCGCGCAGCACCCCGAGCGCCTCGCGGAACAGACCGGTGACACGGCTCAATTCACGTATCGATGCCTCCTGCGCCGCTTCGACCGCATCGAGGCGGACGGTGACGTCGCGCAGTTCGGTGGATACCCGGGACAGCGTCGTCAGCGCCATCTCGTTGACGTCCTTCGCCGCCGCGACCTCGTAGCGCATGTTCTCGGCCGGCTGCAATTTGCGGGCCCGCATCCAGGCGAACAGCGCGGAGATACCGGTGCCGCCGAGGAACAGCGCCGCGGTGAGCGCGGTGTGGATATCGAGTAGTTCCATCAGGCGACCTCGTTGGCCGGAGCACCCGCCAGTTCGTCGGCGGCGGCCTCGAGCACGGATTCGTTGCGGACGATCCACACGTTCACCGTGCGCAGCAGCTCCAGAACGGCCACCAGACCGGCGCCCACGCCCGCGACGTCGGCCGGGGCCAGTTGGAACAATGCTGCCGACACCGCGAGGAGATTGATCACACCACCCAGGAACGAGACCACGGCCTTCGCGTTACGAGCGACGAAAGCTCCTGCGGCAGTGGACTTTTGTGTACCGATGTTGTTCTGCGCACCAGTGGGCACCATGAAAGCTCCTCGTAGATAAGGTCATGCGGCGATCGGGCTGTCATACAGCCGGTTTCGGGTCCTCGGTCGTCGAGGCGGCGGGTGCGGCGGCGGCCCCGGGAGCGGATACGGCCGGAATGGGCCCGCCGGTGGCCGACGCGCCCGAGACGGGCGGCACCGGTACCACGACGGCCGCGGGTGCGATCAACCCGGCGATCTCGCCGGGTAGTTCGGCGACCGCGTCGACGATGGTCCGGTTCTGGCCCTGGGAATTTCTGCCCAGCTGTGGCCAGCCCTGCCCCTGCGGCCCGCGCAACTGCTCCCAGATTTCCTGGACCTTCTCGAACAGATCGGTCTGCTGCGCATCGCTCAGCGCCATGAGTGCTCCCTGGGTTGTGGTCGGTGCCGGGCTCAGCAGGGCCTGCAATCGATCGAACGAACCCGCGAACGCATTCGCGTCGACCGAATGCCCTGCTACCCAGGCCTGATCGGTGAACTGCAGAATGTCGACGGCCCGGCCGCCGAAGCCGTTCCAGAACGTGGTGCCGTCGCCGGGATACAGCGCCGACGCCGGGCCGGAGCCCGCCACATAGCTGGACTGGATCAGTCCCGGCACCCGCGACAGGTCCGGACAGCCGATCTGCTGCCAGTACCAGCGTGGGATGTAGGACAGCGCGATCCGGTGGCCGCACGCGTGCACCGCATCGATGAACGCCCAGAAGGTCTCGATGCCACCGGAATTCGCCTCGAAGTCGACCATCGCGGCGGCATCGCCGAGATGGGTGGTGAACAGCCGGGCCTGATCGGCCGGATCGCTGTCCGCCCGCAGATAGTGGTATCCGGCGACGAGCAGCCCGTTGGCGTGCGCCGCGGCTCGATAGCCCGGCCAGGTGTAATCGATGAATCCGTTGCCCTCCGACACCTTGCCGAAGACGAATCGGAAGCCCTCACGGGCCACTTCGGCCAGATCGATGTCCGGCCCGTTGTTGTTGGAGATGTCGATGCCGAAGATCGTCATCCTCGCCCCCTCGGAAGAAGATCGGCCCGGTCACCGCGTCAGTAGCTGATGAACGCGCCGTCGAAATAGGTGTTGGGCCCGGTGACGGTACTGCTCACCGGACTCGAATAGCCCGGGCAGACAACCGATCCCGCAGCGAGATAGACCACGAAGGTCTCCGCCGCCGCCGAGGCGGCCAGGGGGTAACCCGACTGCAGGATCGACCAGGGTCCCGCCGGACTCGGCGCCCACCAGAGATCGCAACCGAGCGGGCTGTAGACCGTGGCCGGGAATTTGTACGCGACCGACACGGCATACCAGCCCGCCTTGTCGACCTATACTCGGCCGAGGCCCTGGTCGATGATCGTCACATTGCTCGCGGGCAGCCGGAGGGTATCGAAAGTGCCTGCCGGGAAGGGTAGTTCGCCGCTGGGCGCACTGACCGACGCAGACAGGCACTGCAGGCTCCAGCCGGTACCCGACACGACCGGAGCGGCGAGATCGACGACCGTGAAACCGGCGATGTCGAAGGAGAACGACCAGAACAACCCGTTCCAGGCATATGCCGCCCCGAATCCGAAGTGCCGGTTGGCCGTTCCGACCGGACTCGTTCGGCCGGCATCGACCGCCGAGGTCACGGCCGCACCGTTGACCAGCACCTGATAGGTGCTGCCGATACATTCCAGGGTCAGCGTGTCGCCGGTGTGCACGGTGGCCGACACGGTCGTCCAGGTGGTGGTGCGGAAGCCGCTGCCGTCGCGGACAGCGCAGCCGAGCACCACTTGTGTTCGGTTCGCCGACGCCCAGACGAAGGTGGACAGGTCAGCGGCCGCCCGAGCGATGAGGACGGCGTTCGCGAATGTGGAATTGCGGTCGATACCCATGACCGCCGACACCGCTTGGTCGTCGGTGTCGGAGGTCCTCGCCGTGTTCACGGCCAGGACGTACCCGCTGTTCTGATCGCCGTCCTGAGCGAGGCCGACTTCGCCGTCGATGATCACCAGGTCGGCGACCGGACCCACCTTGAAGGTGGTGTAATCGGCGCCCAGGTCGGACCGGTTGAAATTGTCGGTGAACACGCTGCCGCCGTTGGCCTGGGTCTGCTGGGTGGCGAGCAGATCGGCGATCGCAACGGAGTTGGCGGCCGTGGTGTTCTGCGCGGCGGTCGCCGTCGAGCCGGCGGTCCCCGCATTCGTCTGCGCGGCGGTGGCCGCGTTCAGCACGTTCTGGGTGGTGCGGGTCAGGTCGCCACTGCCGCTCGCGGCACCGGCGAAGGCGCTCGAGATATCGGCGATCACCGAAGCCTGCGCCGATTCGAAGGTGACGGATTGCAGAGCCGAGATATTGCCGGCCGCATTCCCGGTGTATGCGCCCGCCGGAACGGATTTGTCGGGCGATGTCATGAAGCCTCCGTCCTAGAGCCAGTTCAGCAGCGCGCCGTCGAAACAGGTGAAGGGACCGACCAGAGCGTTGGAGTTGGTGGTGGTCAGTCCCGGCGCGACGACCGCGCCTTTCGGGAGATAGACGACGAACGAACCACTGGTCGCGTTGCTGTTGGCGACGGAGTTGCCGTTCGAGTCCGTGTCGTAGGGGCTACCGACCGCGCCTGCGCGCAACAGCCCCCAGGTGCCGCCGAGGCTCGGCGCACTCCACAGCTCGGTACGCATCAACACGTCGTAATTGGTGAAATTGAAAGCGGCGGAGATCAAATACCACCCCGCTCGATTCACCTGGACCTGCCCGGCGCCGACGCTCACCACAGTGACGTCGGCGGCCTGCCGCACGGTGTCGTACACACCGGTTACTCGCATGCCCGCACCTGCGGCACTGGCCACACTCACGGTGCTGCCCCGGACCAGACTCCAGCCCGTGCCGGTGGGCACGGCGGCCGATCGGTCGGCCGCGTTCAGCGCCGCGACAGCGAAGGAGAAGTTGCCGCTGTTGTACGAACAGGCGAACCCGATCGAACGTCGGCCGGAGCCGGTCGGGACCGTACCCGTGCTGTCCGAGTAGCCCAGTACCGGATAGTTGTTCACCAGCAGTTGATAGTTGGCCCCGATAGCGGTGAAGGTCACGGTGTCGCCCGAATTGACGGTCACCGAGCCCGAGGTCCAGTCGCTGTAAGCGTTCGTACCGCCGCTACGGGTGCCGGCGCCGATGTGGACCTGGTTCGAATAGATCCAGGCGTAGGCGAACGTCAGGAGATTCGGGTCCGCGCGCAACACGATCCCGGTGGCCGCGGAGGCGGAATTGTTGGCGGCGCCGATCACCAGCGACACCGACTGATCGTCGGTCAGCAATGTCGTGGTATCGAGCGCGACAACCGATCCGGTACCCGAATTGCTGCCGGTGGAATCGAGTTCGACCTGGTTACCGACGATGACCAGGTTCGCCACCGAGCCGGATTTGATCGGATTGTAGGCCGAACCGAGGGTCGTCCTGGCGAAAGTGTCGCTCAGCGTGCTGCCGGGCGTACCCGACGGCGTCGTCGGCGGGAGCAGCGACGCCACGGATGCGGAATTGGCCGCAGCGGTGTTCTGCGCGGCCGATGCCGTCGACTGCGCAGCGCCCGAGCCGGAAACCGCGGCGGATGCCGAGGCCGCGGCGGTGGCATTGGCGCCGTTCAGGATCTGGCCGGCCGTGTTCACGCTCTGGTACGAGGTCAGCAGGTCGGCAATGGTGCCCTGCGCGATGCCGGCCCAGTTCACGGCTTGGAGGTTGGCGACGTTGTTCGGCGCCGACGACCCGACATATGCGCCGGCGGGAACCTTCCGGTCGGGTGAAGTCATCGAAAGTCCTCGAGAGTCAGTAGCTCAGCAGAGCCCCGTCGAAATAGGTGTTGGGCCCGAGGTTGGCGCCGGCCGTCAGGTAGGAGCCCGGCGCCACGACAGACCCGGCCGGCAGGTAGAGCACGAATGTCCCACCCGCAGCGTTATTTCCGTCCAAGGTCGACATCTGTCCCTGGCGGGCGCCTTTCGGCGACAGCCCCGGGCCCGAGGCGGTGTAGACGTCGGCCCGCACCCCGCCGAGGTAACGATCCAACGTGAATTTCACGGTGACGCCGTACCACCCGGCGGTCCGGATTTGGACCCGGCCCGATCCCTGGTCGAGCACGGTGACGTTGTTGGAGGTGGCCGTTCCTGCCAACGTGTTCACCGGCAACGCATTCGTGCCTGCGGACACCGCGACACTGGCACCGGCGGCCGTCTGCAACGACCATCCCGTCCCGACGATCGGCGGCGGCGTCATGTCCACGGCCGTCAAGCCGGCGGCGTTGAACGAGTAGGCGCCGCCGAGCCAGCCGACAGTGTAGGAGAGCCCGAATCCGAACGATCGGTTCGCGGCACCGACCGGCGTCATCTGCGCACCGTCCGGCCATTGCAGGATCTCGATGCCGTTCAGATACAGGGTGTAGGTGGAGTCGATCGCCTCCAACAGCACCGTATCGCCCGGATTCACCTGCGCCGAAGACCATCTGGCCTCGGTGACGACGGTGGACGTTCCCCGGCGGGTGCCGTAACCCAGCGCGACCCGGCCGGAGACGACCTTCGCACAGACGAAGGTGCCGAGGTCCGCGGCCGCGCGGGCGACGAGGAAGGATTCCGGGCTACCCGCGCCACCGCCGCTGCCCAGCACCACGGAGATCGCTTGATCATCGGTCTGGGTGGTGGTGGCCGACAACGCGATCACGGTTCCTGCACCCTGGTTGCCCGTACGCGGCAGCGCACACTGGCCGGCGGTGATCACCGGGCTCGCGATCTGGCCCGTGGTGAAGGTGGTGTAACCGGGCAGCAACGCCGCCCGATCAAAGGTATCGCTGAAAACGGTGCCGCCGTAGGCCAGTCCTTGTTGCGAAGCGGTCAGACCAGCCACCACGGAGGCATTCGACGCCGTCGTGGCCTGTACGTCGACGGCCGTCTGCTGCGCGTTGCCGGCATTCTGGGCGGCGGTATCGGCCACGGCGAGCGCGGAGTGCGCATTGCCGATCAGGTTCGTATTCGCCGTGCCGACACCGGAATACGCGCCCAGCACCTGAGCGACGACCGCGTCACGCGCACCGGCCCAGGTGACGGACTGCAGGTTGGTGATGTTGTTCCCGGACGATGCCGAACCGCCGTAGGCTCCGGACGGTACGTGCCGATCGGGAGAGGTCACGAGGCATCACCCTCGGCATCGGCGTCGCGGTCCGGGGCGGCGGTGCCTTCCGCCGCCGTGTTGCCGGGCAGTTCGGCCGGATCGACCAGATGATCGAGATCGCCGTTGGCACGCAACTGTTCGATGATCAGCGCGCTTTCGTGCGCGGTGAGCTCGGTCAGGTTCGGCGCGGTGGACCGGGCGACCCGCGGGGTACCCGTCGGCAGCCATCGGCCGGCACCCTCGAACCATTGCCCGACGCCGCGGGCCGGCGGGTGGTATTCGTTGGCCTGCAGGTCCGGATAATGCCGGAAGCCGAGTTCCCACAGATGTTTCGACCATTTTCGCAGCACGTCCGGGTGCACGGTGAGCGGGGCGCGCTGCTGGCCCGGCAGGCCCACCAGTGCCCAGAGGAAGGCCTCCTCGGGCTTGTTCGGATCACAGTTCTCGCGCAGAGGGATTGGCATGGAACACTCCGGTCTCGAAAGAAGAAGGGTCGGGCGGCGCTCGGTCACAGACGATTTCGGCATCCACCGGCCGGACGGATCCGGCCGGTGGATCGAAGGTCAGGACCGTCGATTCGGCTCGCCCCCCGCGTCCGCGGGCGACTTCTGCCGATCCACGAGGTGCGCCAGGTGGCCGGAATCACGGAGCTGCCGCACGAGGTGCGCGCGTTCGTCGGCGGTGAGTTCGGTGACGTCCGGGAGGCCGGGCAGGGTCGCCCGCGGCGCACCCTGGGGCAGCCATTGACCGGAACCGTTGAGCCAGTGGCGATGTCCCCGTGCCGGTGGATGGTATTCCTTGGCCTGATCGTCCGGCGCGTGCCGGAAACCGAGGTCCCACAGGTGTTTCGACCATTCGCCGAGAGTGTGGGGATGCACCAGCAGCGGCGAGTTGCGTGGCCCCGGCAGCCCGATGAGCGCCCACACGAACGCCTCCTCCGGCTCGTCCTGATCACAGTGCTCGTGCAGCGGAATAGACATGAACTCTCCGAACCGAAGTGAGCAGCCGCGGAACTCAGGCGGCTGCGGTGTAGGTGACGACTTGCAGGCCCACGGGGTTGTCCGGCGGGGCGGAGGTGTAGGCGTAGAGGACGGTCTGGGCCGGAATGTCCAGCGTCAGCTTCTCGTGCGGCCGGATCGCCAGGCCCGCCGCATACGTCAGCGGCTGGGTGTAGACCCAGACGGTGTAGACGGAGTCGTTGTTGCGCAAGAACACCGACGGTGGGTTGACCGTGATCGACGACACCTGGTTACTGAACGCGAGCAGACCCTCCAACAGCAGCTGCGGCGCTGCGGGTGTGGTCATCGGAATCTCCTTCGGGGTGGGAATGATTGGGACGGACTGTGTTCGGACCGGCGGTCCGCGCTACATCTGCACCGCGAGCGACATGATCTCGTCGACGATGTCGGCCATGATGCGCATCGACTGCGCGAACGGCATGTCGTGGTCCTTGTCGGTGCCGAGCGTGATCTGCCACTGCGGGCTGGCATTTCGCGACCAGGCCAGTTCGAGCTCGGTCACCTGGTCGACGTAGATCTGCCCGACGGGCATGCCCTTGACGGTGGAACCGACCCGGTCACCGAGGAAGAAGTGGCCCTGGCCGGCGTCGCCGATCAGATACGGCTGGCCGTCTGCGACGGTCAGCTTGTGGGTGTGGTGGGTACGGGTCTTCCACATGCCCTCACCCAGTGACAGCAAGGCACCGAGGGTGTATGCGCGGTCGGCACTGGTCTCGAAATGTTCGAAGTAGTGCGACCATCCGGACGCCGCCACCCGGTCGGTGTCCCAGTGCCGCTGCCAGGCCAGCAGCGTGTCGGTGAACAGCGCCATCGCGATGGTGTTCACGATCTCCGTGGCGCCCTCGGCCAGCGCGGCCAGAACCGGCCCGGCATAGGGAACTTCGCCGAGGAAGCCGCCGAGAAGGAAGCCGACGAACTGGATCGCCGACGAAATCGCCTCGTTCACACCGGGAGCCGAGTGACCACCGGTGACGACCTGGACCGCGCTGGCCGGCTGCACGATGAACTGTGAGGTCTGGATGCCGCAATGATCGTTCTGCCGATACACCACCCACGGATTGGACGGCAGGGTGCCCAGATATCCGGGGGTCCGATAGGCGGCCGGCACGTTCGGATCCGGCAACGGCTGCTCGATCTGATCCCAGAAGACGCCGTCGGCGTCCTCCTGATACTGCTCCAGCAGGTGTTGCAGGCCGCCCCAGACGTCGCCGCGCAGCGTGGTGTTCGTGGTGTAACCCGACTTGTCGACGATGTCGACGACCAGACAGCCCGAACGCAGGTTCGCCCCCGGCCAGGGCAGCGGATCGCCCTGCAACCAGCGGCGGGTCTGCACCATCAACTCGGCATCCTGCAGCGTGCCGGTCGCGCAGTCGTGCCAGTTCTTGAACCGTGAGCCGAAGATCGTCCACGTCGAGCCGTCGGTGGCGTACGGGGTCGGTTTCACGGCGATCAGCCAGTTGGACATGTCGAGATCGCCCCAGTGCGCCGAGTCCATCGGATCCACCGGCACCGCCCACGAACTCCCGTGCAGCCTGAGCAGATTCATCATCAGTGCGGTCTTCAGCACCCAGATGCTCGGGCCCGCGAGCACGAACTCGCGCGGGAATTGCACGCTCTCGGGAAGGAAGGGATTCGACCAGCAGACGATGTGCTTGAGCTCCTCGTAGGAGTGCAGGAAGCTCAATTCGACAGTGGTGACGCCCTGTTCGTCGGTGTGCAGGACCGCTTTCTCCAGCCGGCCGTCCCAGCGCGCACCGTCCTTGTCCACCGTGATGTGGATGTTCTGGGTGGTGCGCCCGGTGGTCGGGGAGTTGCCGTAGATGTCCATGGCCCATTCGGCCAGGTAGTAGTCGTACGGCAGCACGAGGACACCGACACCGGTGTCGTTGAGCGTCCAGTGGAAATCCGCGCTGATCTCCGCGCCGCACACCCCGCGCAGCACCCAGTTGCCGTCCCACAGCCGGACCAGCGGCCGGGCGTAGCGCTGCGACTTGCGCTGCGCCTTGACCGCCTGGGCCGCGGAATAGATTGCGGGCAGGTCGGTTACGTAGGTCGTCACTGCAACCCCCACGGCCGCGACCAGTTGCGCGGCTGCGCGACCAGCACCGAGGCGCCCGCCGGCGCGCTGGTCACCGACACCGGCAGCGCGGTCGCCGGGGTGTAGGCCGGTACCGGATACATGAAGCTGACCCCGTTCATCTGCGCCCAGATCGGGGTGCTGTCGGCGGCGACGATCATCTCCTCCATAGGATCGGTGTCGACCGTCAGATCCTGACCGCTCGCGGTCAGCGGCAGGGTGATCGTGCGCGCAGCGAAAGCATCACCGGCCCAGGAGAAGTCGGGCAGCGTCCACTGCCCCGGTGCCGAGCAGACCCAGCGCAGCCACATCGGCTGATCGGTCGGATTCGACACGGTGACCGTCCCGGATTGTGTTCCGCTGGAGCGGGTGTCGGCCGGCGACACCCAGGTCGCCGTCACATCGCTCTCGACCCACCACGGATTGCCCGCGGTACAGGTCATCACGACCCTCGCCCACTGCTTCAGGTGCGGATCCTTCACCGGCTTGAAGTCCGGCTGCTCCGCCATCCGCAGCGACAACGACCGTGCCCCGAAATCGGTGGTGATGCTCAGCACGCTGTCGCGGTCGTACGCCCAGGCCTTGCGCCAGGCGCTGTCCACGGCCTCCCAGGAGCGACCGGCCGCCTCGGCGATGTTCACTCCGAACACCAAGTCGCGCTTGTTGACTCGGTAACCGCCGAAAGACGATCCGGTCTGGAAGGCGGACTGGTTCCAGATCGTCGTGACCGGAGCGTCGTACAGACCGCTGGGAGCCGTGCCGAGCTCGACACCCTCCCGGCCACGCCCGGGGCCGGCGAGAGTCCACGTCGAACCGTCGACTCCCGTCAACGTAATCATGGCAGCGTTGTGCGCCACAGGTTCACCTCTGTTTCTGTAGGAAATTCGCCTGAGATGGGATCGGCCGCAGACCCAGCCGGAGTCTGCTCGGCGGTCCGAAATCGACACGGTGGCAACGTGAATGCCAGTGCCCCGACTCTATCGTGCAGAGCATGACGGACGTGGTTGTGACCAACGCGCCGGATTTTCACCCGGCGCCGACCGGCGAGCTCTGTGTTCGTGGCCGAGAGGCCCTGGCCGAGACCCCTGCAACCGCACCGTCCCTGAAACGGTCGTGGGGTCGTCACTCCCGGCAGCACCGGGCCGGACGGCGCACCGATATCGCAGGCGGTCGCGGGCGCTGGACACCCATTGAAGACGATCCGCATGTACTCGCCGACCACTACCGGCGTAACACAGAGAACGGATCGCCGCAGCTCCCGCCTCCGTGGCCAGCGCGCGGGTCTTCGGGTCGGTGCGTCGCCAGGGTGCGGTCACCGCATCCGCGATCAACCGAGAACGCCGCATCCCTGGCTTGCAGACCCGGTAGCCCCACGACCGGATACCGGCAGGCACAAGTTCCGTTCGGTGTTCGTGCTGTGCGGCTGCGTAGTCGGGGAATTGTCCGCGCAGGGCGGTATCGAATTCGGTGGCACTCTCGAGGGAGTCCCAGCGGTGGAATCGGCCCCGCGCGAGATACCACTGCATGAGCGCGGCGGCCTCCGGCGCCCGGTTGTTTGAGCACGCACAGGACACAGGTACCGCGCAGCAGGGAGGGGTCGGGATTCGTGTCCCACGGTACGCCCGCCGGTTCACGTGCGGTCTCTAGCAATGCCGAGAATGTAGCCCGTTTCGTGAACCATTCCTGTACAGGACCACGGACGTAATCCATGAATTTTGCCACCGCACCGTCGACATCTTCGTCGTATCTCACATCCGTTCCGGCCGGGTCCTCCCTATCGCCGAGCAGTTTGAAAATTTCGTAGTCTACTTTGTTGTCCCGCAGTCCGGTTCCGGTCGATTCGCGCATCACGTTGTGGACGGTCGGCGATACGAACCGAATCGTGCCAGCCAGCTCTACTTTGTCACTGTCGCCACGCTTGAGATCACCGCCGTCACGCTTGATATGAGCGATGACAACGCGGGTCGTGTCGGGGGATCGCCTCGTCGGTGAGAGTGAAGGAAAGTCGTGTCCAGTGGATGGCCCTGCCGGGCCCGGTCAGCGGTGGCGCGGCGGTATAGCCTTCGTCCACCATGGCCGGTGTCAACCGGGCAATGATCTGCTTCGTCCACCGAGCCCGATCCCGCGCACTCACGTTCCAGTCCTTGCCACTGCCTTTTCGGCAGACTCTAGCGGTTTTTTCACCTGCGCAGCAAGGCGCCGGCGTAACCTATGACCCGCATTTTCTCGGCCCGCCGGCCGATTGTCCTCGCCACGGAGATATCGAGCAGCGTTTTCTTGTACACGCGGCGGGTTGAAGTATCCTGTTGCACCTAGGCGCCGGTTGGGAGAACCGGTGACACCATCATTGTGGGCAATACCGGAATAGCGGCATAGATATCGGTGAGCCAATGGAGGCGCGCCGAGGTAGCGGCAGATATTTCAACAACTCGCCCTGTGGGATTTTCGAATCCATTCTCAATAGTTTGTCAAATTGTCCGACGCCAAATTGCTTCGATGATTCCGCACCGGCGAGAAACTCCCGTTCGAGGCCCATCGCGGGATCGATGAACGTCTGATCGACGGTCTGGTTGCCGTTTCCCGGCGGGATGGTATTTTTCACCGGATTGCCGGCGGCGTCGGTCGACCACCAGATATCGCCCTCGTGGTGACTGCTTGCATCTGTTGGAATACCGAGCGGGTCGGACATGTCACTCCATGGTTCTCGGACTGATGTTCCATCAGGTCGGTTGAATGCGAAAACGCGCCCAGCAGAATGCGGGACGCGTTTCGAAGTAGTGCGACAGTGCTCGCACCTGCTATTCAAGAGTATTTCCGCTACGTGGCCACCGTCAGGTGCGGACGTACTCGTGCGGTATGTGCAGAATTATCGAGACGTGCGTTCGGGAATCCAGTCCGGAATTTCCTCTGCGGCTCGGGGAAATGCGTCGAGCTCCTCCTCCAGCCGCTCTTTCGATACCACCTGGTTCACCCAGGGCAGGTCGCTGGTCCGGGAGAAGTCGGCGCGGTAGTCGTCCGGGCCCGCGATGGATATCTGGCCGCTCAGCCAGGTCCCGGTCTGCTCGTCGTAACAAGCCTTCTTGTACTCACCCAGCAGCGTCAGCAGCAGTTCCGATGGTTCGAGGTTCTCCGTCTCCTGCTTCCGGCGATTGCGGATGACTTTGATACCGGCGTCGCCGTCCCGGCCGATCAACCGTACCCACAGCAGCGCGAATTCCCATTTCTTTCCGCACATCCGGGCGGCTTCCTCGACCAATGCCAACTCGATCACCTTCGGCCTGAGTTCCTCCGCAGCGATCGACTCCCACCGGGTACGGATACCTTTGTCGGCGAACTCACGATTCACCGAATGCAACACCTCGCTCACGAACGGCGTCGGTTCGGCGTCGCTGAACAGCACGATGTCGACGCCGTCGAAGTTCGTGATCCCGGATCGGTGGGCGAGATCCCGAACGTGGCCGGATTGGATGCCGTACAGATATGCATTGATCTTCGAGCGGAAGTCGTCGTTCAATGTTGCGGGATCATCGTGGAGATACGTCCGCTCCTCGGTCATGGCCAGCACCAGGCGACCGTCCGGGCCCACCGCCAGCTGATCGATCCGATCATGCTCACTCACCGTCATTCATACCTCCACGTGTGGTGCGCTATCTTGTTGCCGCCCAACAGATGTCGTGAGTCTATCGCTACCCAAGTGTCCGGTCGTCGAGGTGACCAACAATCGGTGGCCGTCCTGCTGAATCGCTCCCCGACACTCGAACGTTGCAGAACCTATCGATGTCGGCGACGGGCCAGGTCCAATCGAATTCGGCAGCCGTTCTGGAAACTCGGGTCACCCTTCAATATCAACGTTCATTCCGACGTACCTTCCTGATAAATCGTGACGATTTCTGTATACTACTGTCGGCGCTATGCGGAAATCGGATCAAAGCTTTACTGACGATCGCCGATACTACAGGGCTGCAGTATGGCATTTTTCACCCCAACCGCGCAAATATGTGACTCTTTCATACGCCTCTTCTGGGCATCGACTCAGGTAGAGATACTGTTGTATTGTATCGACTATCCAGCACGACGCGATTCCTCGTACACCGGAAACTTGCGAATCATAGCCGCATCGAAAGCCCGGGCTTTCTCGCGAGAGTCCGAGTTATTAAAAGTTCCACGACCTATATACTCGGCCATGACTCGAGCCGCATCCGCGCCACGACCCGACAAAACTGCCAGCACAATGGATCCGCGAAGCCTCATCGGATCTGGATTCACCTGGTCGACGACGTTGTTGGGCCTGGCAGTCCCCGACAGCTGGAGAAGCTTTGTAATATCATCTCGATCGGAAAACCAACCCGAGACCGGACCATCAACGAGCCTCATATACTCTCGCACTCCGGCATCGACACCATTTTCGCCCGTAACCCATATATACTGTGACATATCCTGTGGTGTTTCGAAATAGGTGAACGGAATCGAATCCAGCACGCTTCCGCAAAAGTTATCGATGGAGTCGTATGACAACTCGTCGAGTATATCCTCGACGGCAGCAGAAACCAGCAAAGCGTTGCCCGATATCCCGATATTACCCTCGCTCGACCGGCGCAGGTGGGCCATCAGAGCGAAATTAACCTCAGGAATAGGACTACGCAGAGAAAACCAGGATATGCGCCACTCAGGGTGCTTCACGCCGGGCTCGCGGTCCAAGTCGTGGTCCGGGGGACCCGAGGTTTCGTAACCCAATCCAGAGAGACTACGCCCAAGCTTCTGTATGTAAAGATCCATCACGCGCGACGATTCCTTGGCGCCCACCCTACTCACACTCCCGTCCGGCCAGCGGGACAGCCAACCTGTTTATCCGACTTCAATACTATGAGTATACATCCGGGCAACTTCAGCTCTATTACCACACTCGACTACTCCCCGACACTAATCTCCTACCAACGCCCATCCAGCCGAGGAAATGTAAGTTATATTATCTCCATGCTACCTATCTGTAATTAAATCTCCGGCCGACTCCAACCTTGCCGGCCCACCGGCTCGACCTGTCGCCGCAATAAAGATTGACAGTTATCGACTGGTCCACTCGCCGCACCGAAGCTTGAATTTTTCTAATTGAAGGCATCGTAATCTGAACGTTTGCTGCTACCTGTGGGACTGCCGTAGATGCGACAGGATCCGCGTAGGCTGTCATCGAATTACCTGGTACATCATCGCCATTACCCCGCATGACGCTGTCATACCATCGCGCTGATATATCCAGAGCATCCATCAGAACGTTATTCAGCATACCGGAGTTCGGTGGCATCGCCTGAGCCAGTTCCAAAGCCTGGTGCCGAGCCTGGAAGTAGAGCGCAGAATACAGATCTCCAGTGCCCATCGCCTGGATTGACGCCTCCGCATTGATCTCAGAATATGCTGCGAGTGCCGAGTCCCGCCATTCTGCATCATTCTCTCGGAGAAAAGTTCCGAAACCCGGATTTTTTGCCGCCTCTTCCAATACTTGATAGCTCGGAGACCAGCCGTCATTCCAGCGGACCGAAGTAACCCGATCTACCACCACCTTTCCAGGCTCCAGACCATTATCCTTCAAAGCCTGATAGAGCTTACTGTTTTTAGATTGGTCTACCTCGAGGATCCGGCCACCATCCAGATACTGACCGTACCCATAGAACTGCCCGAACTCATAGGATGCATTAGCGTTGAACTTCGACTCGACAAGAACCAGCTTGCCATCTCGATCAACGGCGATGAAATCCGGTTTGAAATATACCGGAGGCCAAGTATCAGGAATCGGAATTCTTGCATCTTCGCCCGCCGCAATGATCGTGTATCCACCGAGCTTCAGTTTGGCCCGAGTAAGGGCATCGCCTATGAAGCCATTTACGTTGGAATCTTTCGTTCGCAGCCCCGAGCCAGTCCAATCGCCGGCAGGGCCTTCAACCATCCCATCACGACTCGGCAGAGTCTCTGATTCCAGCCAATCCTTGTCAGCTTCCGACGGATTGATGCGATTTTTCTTCGGGCCTTGTTCTGCTCTAGGAGATACCGGCTGCTTGCCACCGGGGAGAGCTTTACTGGGCGGCATTGTTCCGCGCTTTGTGCCGCCCTTGGTCCCATCCCAGACCAGCTGGCCATCATCTCGCTTCATCATTCCCGGCGGTATATCGCCACCGTCAGTTTCTGGGCTACCGGTTTGCCGATCCGGCTCGTTCGTGTCAGATTTTCCGGGTTGGTTGCTGTGCTCGTGCTGGTGGGTGAAATCTAGCATGGCACGTTCGCCGGCTTCTTTGGCCTGCGCTTGCGTAGCTCCTTCGGCCAATGCATCCTGGACCGCGCTGCGACCGACTCCCATAACCGCTCGTCCAGCTCTACCCGCGGCATTGACAAACGGGGCGAAGTCGATCGTTGCCATGATGGTGTCGATCGCGCTGGAGTTCGGGTTGGCGAGTACATCGACATCATGTTGTGGGTCGGGCAACAATCCGACGACGGTGTTCTCGATCTGTTGCAATGCTGCGCGGTCCGGATCGTAATAGTCCGGATGACCGCTGTCGTAGTCCGGTTCGGTGTGCAGGATTTGACCGGTTCGACGGTCGAATACTTGCAGTGTCGAGTGCCCGTCAGGGTAATGTGTAACAACAGTTTTTGTGCCGTAACCGTTGTTCTGGGTTTCTTCGATGCTGACGCGGCCGTCTGAGTATTTCGTTTCTGTGTAGGTGTAGGTTCGGCGGTCCCAGGGCACTATCCCAGTCGTGTATTGGCCGGTGACGCTTTCGGACTGCTGCCCGGGGACGGCGGTGTCGATCTGGAAGGTTTTTCCGTCCTGGTGGGCGACGAACCTGCCAGGGATCGTGTTCCCGCTTGAATCGGTGGCCGGTGTATAGGTGCGAGCCACGGCACCGTCGGTGCGATCGGTAATGGCGACGGGCTTGTCGTTCGCGTCGACGGTGATGTCCCGGCTCTTCGAATCGGCGCCGGGGATGTGCACGGTCGACAGGACGTACGGATCCTGGCCGGGTTGGGAAACGATGGTGTCGGTGGTCTGACGTCCGTCGATTCCGATGGGACCGGTGACGGTTCGCAGCGTGATGCCCTGAGGTCCGGTGATACTGAGGCCGTCGCCGTTGACCGTGACACGATCGCCACTGGCGGTGACGAACGACGTGCCAGGGGGTTTCCCTGCGGCCTCTTGCAGATCGCCTGCCAGTAGGGCCATCCCGGCGGGGCCGCCGGCCAGGTCGCCGAAGTGGCGATCGGCCATCGCACTGGCGAAGGCATCACTGCCGAGTCTGTTGACCGGGTTGACGCCCGGCGCAATACCGACGGTGTCCCCGTTGCGAGTGGTGGTGTAGTAGCCGGTGGGCCGTCCCTGATCGTCGAATTGGGTCCCGCTGATCGTGCCGCTGGTGTCGTTCGGGTTCGTGATCTCGGTGCGTTTCACGATTCCGTCGGAGAGATATACCTCGACGTACTCGATCGGTTTCCCGGAAGGATCCTGGAGCACCCATGTCTGGTAGACATTCTTTCCGGTGCCGGCGGTTTCCGTTGCTTCCCAATGGGTGCCTTCAGGATTGGTCACCCAATAGGGATGATCCTGGGTCGGACCGGTCCCCGGAAGAGACGGCAGAATACCGGTCGCCGGGTTTATATTCTCGTGCACTTTCTGGATGGACGGCGGAGTGTTCGCCCCGGTTCCGGTCATCGTGGTCGTGGTCGTGGTGAACCGGCCGTCCGGGGTGGTCTCCTCCTTCGTGTGAATCTCGGTGCCCGGTGGCGCATTCTCGGGATTCCATATGGAATCCCGTGGATTCATGCTCGGATCATGGCGTTGAGGCGGAATGGGCATACTGCTCGAACCTCGGAGATAGAAATGAATGTCGGATCGAATAGGCGGGGATCAGTCGTCCGCCAGGGTGTGTCGTTGTTCCCACAACTTTGCCCGCGAAAATGCTTCGTGCACATCGTAAGTGGAGACGTTGACCGTGACCGACCGATCCGTGTGGTTCCGGCCGAGGGCGGGGGTAGCCCGGACCCGGGTCAGTGCGGCGGCGACGGTGCTCTCGATCTGCCGGAGATACTTCGTCATGTACAGCGGGTCGTCGTTGATCGCCCGGAGCAACGGCCGGTTGGCGTTGGCCGATACCGCATTCACCACGAATTCGCCATCGGACAGAAACGCCGGAATCTTGTCGCCGATGGACGAACCGGGACCCTTGACGTCGCCACCGGCCGCATAAGCCGCCGGCGAATTGTCGTCGACGAAGTGCAACGGTGGCAACTGCGGATGTGCCCAGGGAAGTGGGATGTCGAGTCGCGCCGCCGGGTCCGGCAGACCGGCCGGCGGCGGAACCGGAATCCCTTCGCCTCTTCTGTCAGCCCATGGTGTCATTGGCATCTCGCTTCGAATCTCGTTTGTACAGTTCTGTTCTCGGCTCCTCGCGGCGGTACCGTGGCGTCGTGACGGTGGCCGAGTCGGTCCGGGGATGCTCCATCGCGAGGCGGCCGCCTCGTGCGGGTTGCGCCACCGGCATGCCGCAGCACCACCGACCGTCCGGCGCCCTCGAGACTGTCGAGTTCGTTAGAGTGGACGGGATTCGGCGGCAGAGGAGTCTGGACACATGCGTCGCGCGATATTCGCACCCTTGATCTGCGCCGCAGCCCTTCTGGCCGGGTCGTGCACGAACGGACAACCCGAACCGGCTCCGGTCGGAGCTGACGATGCCCGAAAACATCTGGAGGACGGGCTTATTCGGGTGATAGGCGTTGTCGACCCGGGATTGACGTTGCGGGAGAACAGCGCCGAGACCTCCGGCCTGTTGTGCCATCGAGACCTGCAGGGCGGCCCGGAAACCGGTCAGATCGTGGTGACCATCCGTTACACGGTGGACGACGTGTCACCGGCTATGCGCGATCGGTTCGTCGGTGCGGCCGGAGCCCTGGGCTCGACCTATGTCGTGGATCAGGACATCGTCACGCATACGGCGGACAAATTGTTCGAGATCAGTACCCGGTATCAATACGGCTCCCGATTGTCCATACGGGCGATATCGGCGTGCCTCTGGCCACATAGTGTGCCGGAATCGGAAGGGCCACACTGACGTTGCGGACCCGCTCGGTCAGAACTCGTCGAGAGCGTGACGCTGCTCCCACAGCTTCGCCTGGGCGAATGCCTCGTGCACATCGCGCGCACCGAGATGTACCGTGCTGGATCGGTCCTCGTTACCGGCGCTCCGGTACGGCATCGCACGAATTCGGGTCAAGGCGGTGGTGACCGCCTGTTCGATATTCTTCAGGTACTTCGTCATGTACAAGGGGTCGTTGTTCAATGCCCGCAGCAACGGACGGTTCGAGGCGGCCGATCCGGCGTTCACCACGAACTCGCCATCCGACAGGAAAGCCGGAATCCTGTCGCCTATGGACGATCCCGGTCCGCGGACGTCCCCGGCAGCCGCACGGGATCGATCGTCTGCCACCACGCCGCCCGAAGCATAGCCGCCGGCCTCCGACCTCGGCGCCGAGACACCGTAGTCCCGAAAACTGCGAGCACCACCCTGAGTCTCGAGTTCATGCATTTGTTGCATGACCTGATTCTGCGCAGCATCGCTACCCATGCCCAGATTGTTGTCCTCGTCGTGATAGGTGTAGAAATGACTCACCTCATCACGATATGCGGCGACATAACTGTGCGGCTCGACAGTTATCGAGCCGTCGAGGGTAACGAAGAAATTTCCGATCGCAGCATGCACATCCGGATCGGACAAGCTGTTGGTATACGACCACAGCGGCAGATTCGGATCCATCAACTCATCGATGGTCTGGGGCCGTCCGTAGAGCTCCGGATGTCGGGCGGCATTCTCCTGCGCATGCTGAATCGCACCTTTGACGATTATTTCCCGGCCGTCGCGATCGAGGACGGGTTTACCGTCCTTGTCCCGCAATTTCCCGCCATTCAACCGGAGGTCGTTGATGCTCTGCACCTCACTGGTTCCGACAACCTTGGCCATCTGCCAATCCTGCAGACGGTAATCGTCACCCGTATTGTCCAGAAAGTGTTCCAGCAGGTCGGCGGCGAACGGCCACGGATCATCATGTGGCGGCGCCCCCGCCATCTTCATGATCCGATCCGGAATCTGACCCTCTTTGTCGAAGTAACTGTGTGCAATCAGCTCGCCGTAAGTGCGCAGGTCATCGAGCCGCTCCTGGCTCCAGCCGTCGTGCAGGCGTCCGGGAGCGGGGCGTTCCGAATCCTGTATCCCGGGGATACTCAGCGGCATGAGCGGAAACGGCGCCGATCCATCGCCCGCGGTCGGTGGACGCACGATGGTGATCGGGGCCTGCCCGGGAGCGGTGATCGTTTCCGTGAGATCGCCGGGCGGGCCGGCGTGCACCACGACCCCGCTGGGTAAGGTCTGCGTTCGATCGGGTCCGAGATGCGGCATCTGGCCGTAGAGCGTGCCGTCATCCGCCGGAAAAACCTGTTCGGGCTGTTGATACGACCACAGCGGCGGGTCTTTCACGGGTCCGTGTGCGATCGGTTCAGCGGACCGCAACCTCATCGCTGCGATCCTTCTGTCCCACGGTGACATGATCTCACCACCCACTTCCGGTTCGGTCGTGACAATCGCGGTACGCCTGTGTCATGTCCGGTACCTATCGCGGTCCGGTTGTTCGCCCGAACGCCAGCAGGATGCTGCGATCGGACCTTGCTCCGGCCGATCGGCGGTTCACCTGCGGTGGAGTGATCCTGACGTCGATACGCCGATCGACACTGTTCCGCGCGGCGCCCGGCCAGCCGTGCTCTCCTCGGCGGACTCCGGCGAGCAGGTCATCGGACGGTAGTACTGCCGCCGGCAGCATCGACGACCCGCCGACCGACAGGCTCGGACCGCCTGCTTCACCACCGCCTGCGAACCATTTCTCGATCTCGTTCTTGCGCATGGTCTTGCGACTACCTTTCTTGTTCGATCGGATCACTGCCACCACGAGCTGTCCTCCTCCTCCTCGTCGGCGTCGGCCTCATCGACCAGTTCCGCCGGGGTATCCGGGATCGGCGGTGCCGTGAACAGATCGATCAGGGTCTGCATGGACGTCGCCCGGCGTTCCTCGCGAACGATCTCGACCGCGGACACCGGGCGGGGCAACGGCCGGACCGCGGGTGGGTCGGCGCCCGCCGCCGCGATGATGGTCGCCTGTACACCGTGCAGAGCGTCGATGATCGCCATGAGCATGTAGGTGTCGAGGGTGTAGCCCTCCGGACGGGGGCCGGTGGGCGCCTCGTCGAGGTCGTCGTCGCCGTGCGCGTCCTCGAGATCGAGGCGTTCCTCGGCCAGCTCGAGATCCATGAGCAGGGCACTGCGGAAGTGGCTCCCGGTCGGCAGGCGATCCTTGAACGTCATGATCGTGCGCCAGTCGCGGGTGCGAAAAGTGTTGGGCCCGAAGCAGTCCCGGACATCGATGCCGCGCTCGAGTAGATCGTAGTCGAGCGCGGCACCGAAGCGTTCCCAGAACTCTACGAGCCCGCGGATCCCCCCGGCAGCTCCGCCGCGCCCTGACCGAACAGGTGGGCGTAGAGGTCGCGCTGGAAGGCGTACCAGTCGTCGACCGGACGGTCGGCGAACAGGTTCTCCACGGCGTCGGCGTGCGTGCCGAGCACGATCGCCATCTGTTCGTCGTCGTCGCGGGTGGCGCGTAGCGCCCTCAGTTGGCCGCGGGTGACGGGTGGGATGGCGATATCGGCGGTCAGCCGGTACGGGGCGCGTCGTTGCGGAGCCAGTTCCTGCTGGAGCTCGTGGAACCGCCCCACGCCGTCGGGCGCGGTCGGATGCTGGTCGGATGATGCCACTGTCGTTTTCTCCGGTTGGATCGAAACTGGTGGGAGGTCAGGCGCGCTTGCGCGAATGCGGTTCGGCGGCAGCCTCTTCCATCACGTCGGCACGGCGGTGACCGTTCGCGAAGACCGCGTTGATGTAGGCGGTGGCGTTGGGCACGAGGTACTCGCGCTCGCCGTCGGTCATGGTGACGGGGAAATGGACAGGGATGGCGGACATGATGACCCGCTTTCTTCTCCGGACGAACGACAGGGAAGTGGATGCGTGCCGCGACCGGAGACACGCGGCACGCATCCACGTATGCGGACCGCCGCTACGCGACGGTGATGGTGCCGGTGGTGACCGAGGTGGCGGTCGCGGCGGGCCAGCCGGACGGCGCGGTGAAGGAGACGCTGATGGTGCCGGAACCGGCGGTCGCCGTCGGGGTCACCACACCGGTCGCGTTGTTGACGGTGACCGCGCTGGTCAGGCCGGTGCCCACGGTGTAGGTCAGCAGGCTCGGCGCGATGACACCGCCCAGCTGGTCGGTGACGACCAGCTGCAGCGTCTGGCTGGTGCCCTTGGTCAGCGCCTGCGCGCCGGCCGGCGCGACGTGCAGCGTGGACACGACGTACGGCATGCCGCTCGCGGCGACCAGCTTCTGCCAGCCCGGACCCGCGAAGGAGTGGGCGACGGCGTAACCCGCGACATCGTCCTTGAACGCGACCATGGTCAGCTTCTGGGACATGACGCCGGTCGGGGCCCACTGCTCGCCGCCGAACTTCGACACGGCGACCTTCGGCAGGATCTTGATGACGTAGGTCGGCGCGGAATCGTTGCCGTCCTTGCCGATCACGACGGCCGAGTAGTAGGTGATGTTCTCGGCCGACGGCTGGGCGAACCACACCTCGCCATTGGTGGCGTTCGGCGTCATCGCGCTCAGCGTGGCGCTGGTGGTCAGCTGGAGGTTCAGCGCGGTGGCGCTCTGCTGCGGCTCGAACTCCAAAGCGGTGATGTCGCTGGTGATGTCGTTGCGCACCGCCTGCAGCTCACCGTAGGACTCGATCGGCGCCGCGGTGATGCCGCGCGAGAACGCGACACCGGTCTTCTTGTCGATCAGGCCGACCGACTGGAAGCCCGCGGGCAGGGTCTGCAGGTTGCCCGAGGCGTCGGTGAAACCGCCCAGCGGAGCCTGGGTGCCGTAGGGCGCCAGGAACACGGCGGCATCGAGCGGCTTCAGCAGCAGCGAGCGCTGCGCAGCCTTCAACGCCGTCAGGGTTGTGGCAGTCAATGTGTCTCCATCTCGAAGGCCCGGCGAACCGGGCGGTATTGCGAAGCGGGCACCCGTTACGGGCACCCGGAAACGGCCCCCGGCGAGATGCGCGCGGGGACGACCGATACCCGCCGGAGCAGGATCGGTGAGCGTGCGGTAGCCCGCTGCGGCCCAGAGGATTTCAGTGACGCCCGAAGGCGAGCACGGCGTCGGTACGCCGATCCCGGGTGAACAGTGGATCGTCGGGAGGTAGATCCATCACGATCGAGAACGCCCGCCGCACCTGGGTGTCCGGGCCGAGCGCCCGGGACGGCGCGATGACCGCGGGAGTCGCGAAACTCGTGATCACGCGCCCGGCGTTCTGCAGGGCCGTGCGGGCCAGCTGCCCGAGGTCCGGACTGCTGGTATCCGAATCGCCTTGCGGCTGAATGGTTGTCGTGTTGTCATTGCCGGAGCCGTAGCCGGACCATGCGGCGATCTGCGGGGCGGCAGCGGTGAAAACCTGGTTCCCGACATAGCTTTTCAGCGGGTCCAGGGAGCGGAACAAGGTGCCGGTGCGAGCCGTGGACAACGGACCGTCGTCGCCACCGTAGACGTGCGGATCCAGGTTGGGGCTGTGGCCGTGGATCCGCAGCAACCGGGCCGCGGTGGATCCGATGGTCTGCGGGGTCTTGTCCTCACCGAGGCTCTCGGCCATGGCCGCGCCCGGGTTCTCCAGTGGCGAAACCACCTGCTGGAAGGCATCCCAGACGGCACCGGCCACGGGATCCGCCGCCGCCGCAGCGCGTTCGAGGTTGTGGTAGGCGGTTTTTCCGATCGCACCGGACATGTTGTTCCAGAACGGTGAGCCGGTGACATGGTCCAGCGCGAACATCCCGTTGTAGAGCGATTCACCGGGCTGGGCGGTGGCCTGATCCGAATCCACGTCGCCGCCGGCGGCGTAGGTTCCCATCCGGTCGTGGGCATAGTCCCAGAACGGCAACGCCGGATGTTCGGCCGAGACCGCCGGCATACCGGGATCGGACATGCCGCCGACCGCGTCGGGAAGTTCCCGATAGAGCTGGGAAACCAGGCGACTCGCATCGGCGAAGTGATTTCTCGTGCGATTCGAGTAATCCGCGCCGGCGGGACCCAGATAGCCCTTGCCCACATTGGCCGCGATGGTGCCGGGCCCTACGTTGTAGGCTGCGGCGAGGAATTCGTTCCGGCTGTAGAGATCCATCATGTCGGACGACACCTTGGTTCCGCCCGTGGCATACAGCCTGTCGTAACGCGCCAGGTTGTAGGTCAGCGCCTTGACCGCCAGGTCGTGGTTCGTGGCCAGGTCGGACCAGTTGTCGTCCTTGAACTCGGTCGGGAACGCCGCCTTGACGTCGTCGAAGGTGCCTTCCTTCATATTGGTGATGCCGAGCGACATCCCCTCGGGATTGTCGAACGTCCGCCGACTCCAGTTGGCGACCTCGTTGCCACGCGCGGCGTCCTCGATCGCCTTACCCTCGGCGTACCGTTCGGAGTCCTTGAAGTCGACACCCTCGGTCATCATGACGGCGACGACCAGCCGGGGGTCCACATGGGCCCGGCTTCCGTAGATCGCCGCATCGGTGATCCAGCGATCCGCGAATTTGTTGACCACCGGACCCGAATTCTGCTGCGGCAGTGCCGAGAAAACCGGCGGACCGGAGCCCGTCCAGGTCATGAAGTTGGCCATATTGTCTGTCACGTATTTCGACCTTTCGCATGAGCCGATGCGCTGGAATCGCGACCCCGGCCGAGCTCATGCGCCGGGATTCATTCCCTCGATTCGCTTTCGAAGGACACGGTGACGGGGGGCTGCCCCGGCAGATCACCGCGATGCACCCGGACGCACATGATCCGGCGATCGAGCCACCAGCCGCGGGTGCGGCAGTCGGTCCACACCTCGCCCGCCGCGTCGTAGTGGGGCGACCAGCCGTGGGTAGTCTCCAGCCGGTCCATCACACGGTCGAAAACCTGCCGATCCGCCACGGTGGCCGAACCGGCGATCTCGAAGGTGCGCGAACAATAGGTCGTCGCACCGCCGTCGCACGGCTCGGTCGTGTCACCGGTGACGACGAGCCCGGCCGGCAGCGGCAGTAGCACGTCGTCGGCAGGCACCTCCACGTGCGGCGAGAGGAATGCCGCGACCCCGACCAGCGCTGCCAGCAGGGAGCACAAGGAGCATCCGAAGATCAGCACCGCCCCCGCGATCGCTCGCACGGACCGATCCGGCTCGTCGGAGCTCCAGCCGCACACCAGCAGGACGGCCACCACGATCGCGCAGGCGACGGTGGCCGTGAACCGCTCGTCCGCGAATATCCAGCCGTGCAGCAGGGCCACCTCGGCGCAGGCCGTAACGAGCAGGCCCAGGCCGATACCGATCCGCAGTGCCCGGTCCCGTGCCGCGATGAGCCAGCAGACGACCGGGACGAAGAAGATCAGCCACAGCATGGACCGAGTGTAAGCGCTTCGGGCAGTGGTGATTTCGTGTCTATTGCCGTCGCGCGTCGATGCGGAACGACAGTTCGACCATCTGGTTGAGCGGGTCCAGATCGGGGACCTCCATCAGACCGCGGCTGCGGCGCAGGATGGGGGCGTGGAATTTCGGCTCGTTCGAGGTGATCTCCTCGACGTAGTCGATCACCACACCGTCCGAGATCGTGGCCGCCGGCGCGGCCAGCACCGTGTCCCGCACCTGGATGGCCAGGGTCTGGGCCTGTGCGCGGGTGGTGCCGAAGACCACGGCCTGCACCTGGGCGGTGTAGGTGATGGCGTTCATGTCCAGCGTGCCACCGGTTTTGCGCACCCAGATCAGCGGCAGCGCCGACTGGATCGCGGTCGCGGTCTGCGGCAGGGTGGTCACGGCGGTCGCGATCGGTGTGAGCAGATCGCAGAGGACCTGCTCGAAGTCCGGGAATTCGCCGGGCGTCAGGGTGGTCACTTCGTCTCCTCGTCCGCGTTCGCGACGCGGACCTGGCAGGTCAGTGTGCCTACGGGAGCGGCATCGACGCTCTCGGACGACTCGGCGGAATCGCCGACTGCGGGCACGTCAGGGTGGGACATATCAGCTCCGGTGGGTAATCGGTTGGTGGCGAAGACATGTGCGCGCTGCGGCGAGCCGGGACCCGGCTCGCCGCGGCACGGTCGGCGAATGGGCACCGCAACTCGGGTCAGAGCCCCAGCAGCAGCGGCAGCACCAGCGGGATCAGGTCACCGATCAGTTTGATGAGATCTTCCGCAACGGTGATCACACCGATCACCTCCTTTCTCTGACGAGTCGTCGGTCGGAGGATTCGGGCGCCTCACCCCCGGCGATGGGAGCGCCGGGGGTGAGGCGATACGCCCGCACCGGTGCGAGGCGGCTTCGACCACGCGGCGTGCGGTGGCTGCTGCGGGCCGCGGGGAGCCGGGATCCGGTGCGGGCGTGGGTGCGACGGGCTCGCCCGCCCCGATACCGCTGGGGGAAACGAGGTTTCATCGGGGGCCGGTCGCAGCTTGTGGACGGTCGGTGGTGGACGCCGCTAGTCGTGGGCGTCGATGAGGGCGGCCAAGCGGTCGCAGTGTCCGCCCGTGACATATGCCGTGGTGTGGGCGCCGGTCAGATAGCCGTCGACCAGTGCGGCCGCGCGACTCCACCGGTTCCACGTGCCGACCGGGTCGTGCCACCAGTTCGAGTTCGCCGGCTGCCAGCGAGCTCGCCGGATCCGGTCGGCCAGGTCGGCGGTCCAGCCGCCGAGTTCGGCGAAGCTGAACGCGGACGCGACATCGGCCAGCGTCCGCAACGGAGAATCCGCGGGGCAGGAGGTGATGCCGTCCGCGGGATGGGCGGCCTCCCAGATCGGGAAGTGGTCCGGCCACAGGTCGTGCTGACCGTTGATACCGAAGCCCACCGGATCCGGATCGATCGAATCATCTTGTTGCCGTAGCGGATTGGCTACGGTAGCCGCCCAGGCCGGCTCGCAGTCCCAGAACTCGCCGCGCCCCTTGGCCTCCAGGAATCGGGTGACCACCTCGGCGCCGAGACTGTATCCGAGCACCGCGACCGGTCCCGTCGTCCGGCGGATCGCGGCCGTCAGCGCGACAACTCCGCGGGCGACCGACTGTTCCTCCGAACAACCGGCGAGATTGTGCTGCGGATCGACCGGGCCGATACCTGCGGGGTAGTCGATGTCCGTGACCCTGAATCGGACCGGATCCAGCTGCCGGGTCACCGCGGTCAGCAGGTTGGCCGGGCCGCCGAGCGGTTCACCGGTACCGCGGCAGGTCAAAATCGTGAGCACGGGACACCTTTCGAGCATGCGCCGCAGCCCGGCCGGACATGTCCGGCCGGGAATGCGAAAGTCCGGGAGATGGGCGCCCTGCCCCCGGCCGATTCGCTCGGCCGGGGGCAGGGCAATGACGCCCCCGCTGCTCCACGCCGTCTCGACCGCGGGAGAAGGGGTTACGGGAGACGGGAAGTCACGGGGGCGGTGGTGCAGCGGACCGGATCGGCCCGCTGTCCGGGATTCGGCATCGTGTTCGCCGGTGGCTTCAGCCTATCCGGTGCTTCGAGACGACTGCCGAAACGACCAACATCGTTGGCGGACGCGGTTTTTCGCGTCGCACGTCGGGTCGTCGGTGTGGATCGGGACCCCCCTGATCGTTCATTCGGAAGGGGCCTGTGGCTGCAAGCCTATCCCCCGCCGAGTGACGCCACAGAACCTGACCAACAGGGCGCCGCGCCCTCGGGTTGTGGGGGCCGGTGGCCGGTGGTGGAGGCGGAGGACGTCACCGATGCGGTAGACCGTCCGGCCCCCGATCTCGTACTTGGCCAGCTTGCCGCGTGCCGCCCACTGACGGATCAGCGCAGCCGTGAGCGGCATCTCGGAAACGGACGTAACGAGGCGGGCCAGCTCGGCGGCTGTGCCCAGCCGGCTCTGCGCCTGCGCGAGCAGGGCATTGCGCCGGGCGCGCACGTCGTGGGTCCGGCCGCACCGGCAGTCGACGGTCTCCGCTTCGTCGGCGGCGTGCAACGCGACGCCGCACTCGCAGATCCCCAGGGTGAACCGCTCGGCCGGTCGATCGATCACCCGGCGGGCCCATTCGACGGTCGGTACCAGGACCTGCGCCAACCCGGACAGGACCGGCGAGTCGTCGGTCAGTTCGGGCAACCGCGCGAACAGATGCGCCGCATCCTGTTCCGGCCCGGAGCCCGGGGTGGACCCCGCCTGCACGACGAGTTCGCGTAACACCCGGACGAGTTCGCCGCGGACGTTCGAGGCACCGATATGGTAGGGCAGCGAACGCTCCGGGCCGGGCCGCGACGCCGAGCGGGTATCCGGATCGCCGATCGCGTCGGTTCGGCTGAGCGTCACATCGAGTTCGCCGAGCAGTTCGGGAATGCCGCGCAGCGCCCTCGAGATTCGATCGCGACCGACCAGCACTGTCACGCGCCGACCTCTTCCTGCCCGTACACGGCATACCGCACATGAACCACACCATCGCGCACTTCCGCCTCGAAGCCGGGGCCGAAGGCCGCCGTGAGGCCGGCACGAATCCGATGCTTGGTCGAGTGCGGCGACCGCGTCGGCCACGGATACACCGCCCAGGTGCCCGGTCTGGCCTGCAGTTCCTCCGCAAATCTGCGGTTCTCCCGCTCCCGTGCGCGTGTCTTCGGCGCAGGTAGACATTCGATGTATGCAATGGACATAGAACGATCCTTCAAAGCGGTACCCGGCGAGAGCCCCGCACATGAGGGGGCACGGTGGGAATGTGGGCCCCCGCCAGGTTGTCGAGCGCCGAAGTGGACCTTCAGCGGTGCAACCGGGCAAGTTTTACCCACCCGATCGCACCCCGAAACTACCAACTCGGACTTGTTGTTGCAATCAAGAGTTGCAACACGCTCACCAGAACTACGTGCGTAAATATGCGAAATCGTTGTCGATGCACGTGCATTTTCGACTCATGTTGCATGTACCAAATTGCAACACGTAGGGTCAGCGCCGAGGCGGGCCATCGAATCAGGAGAACCTTCTTGCCCCCGACCGAGCCCGTACCCTGCACCGATCATCCGGGCTTCCTGCAACCCGCCGAGCGCGCCGACTGGCATCTCGATCCGGTTGTGGCGACAGCCCAGCACCGGTGTCGCGTCGAATGCCCACGCGACCGATTTCGCGCCTGCGCCCTCGACGCCCTGACCGCCGGTACCCTCGACGACGACGTGCGACCACGCGTCGCCGACGGCGTCGTGATGGCGGGAGTGATCTGCCGCGGCGACGCGGCCACCGAGCACGAACTACGGGAGATCGTGCGCGGTCATGTCGAATTGCACTGGCGCGCAACGCGTCCGACCCACTGCCTGGGCTGCGGACGGCCCATGACGACCCGGCGACGACGACTGCCCGGTCATGTCGTCCACGAATCCTCCGGTCGCTGCGCCACCTGCACTCGCGCCCGCCACCGTGCCGGGTGAACTCACCGAGCTGCCTTTTCTTGTCGCCACACCCGGAATCCTCTGTGCACATCCACTTTTCACGCGCCCGTTTCACAGCTCCCGCAGAGCATCAGAGTGAATTCACGGCTGGAAGTCGGCCGATGGTCGAACGGGTCGCCGAATCGGTCGCGATTCGCGAAACACTCACGGGTACCGGGATCGTCGGAGTGGTGCCGACCGGGGATGTCGGGGTCGGTAAGACGACGCCGGCGCGGCGGGCCACGGCGGGGGTCGGCGGGAATCCGGTGGGTGGCCGGGACCGAATCGGCGCGCAGTATTCCGCTGGGGGGTTTCGCGCATATGGTGGGCGGATATACGGAGCACGATGCTGCTCTCGGCCGCCGACGCGGCCGCGCAGGCCGCCTCCGCGCACGACCGCGACGGTGATCGGGGCTGGCTGTCGGAATCGGCGGCGGCCGCGAACCGGCTGGCTGCGGCCTGCGGCGGGGCCGTCACCCCGGCGTTGCGGGCAATCGGCGCAACCGCTGCCGCTGACCGTGCGGGAGCGCGAGAATCCTCGTCGCGGCGGGGCTGTCGAATCGGCAGGTCGCCGATCGGCTGACGGTCTCGGTGCGCACGGTCGAGGGTCATCTGTACCGGATCTGCATCGACTCGACCTCGCCGATCGCGAGGCGCTCGGCGAGTTGGTGCACGGTGGGCCCGCTTCCGGCGATACGTGCGCGATCGCCGGAATGCGGCAGGGGGCTGGACAGTGAATGTAATGTGCTGCCGGACAGCGCATTCACCGGATCGCCACCGATCGTTCAGTGATGACTCGTCAATTCGCGCAGCGCCATCCAGAAGGTTCGGAGCAGCGCCAGGAAAACCAGGTAGCCGATCGCCGAGAACAGCAGATCCATTGGGGCAGTGTAGGTAACACCGGAGTTCCGCCGGAGTCGATCGGCCGGATAGCTAGGGGCCTTGGCTGCGGCTACGATGCTGACGGGTGAACCATCGGGCCGCCCACAGGGTCAACACCATATCTCGACAAGGCGGTGTCTCGACGTGGCGCGTCGAATTCGATATGTGAAGGCGGGCGTTCGGGTCGCACTGGCCTCGGTGCCGGTCGTCGTCGGTATCGCCTGCGCCGCCGTGGCGCATTCCGCGCCGGGTCCGGTGCAGCCGGGGGTGACCACCCCCAGCGTTCCCGCCCCCGGGGGTGCGGACACGCCACCGCCGGCGGCGCCGGCGCCCGACTCGGATCAGCCGGTGGAACTGCATCAGGCCCAGCCCCAGACCGAGGCTCCCGCACCGGGATACAGCCGGCCGCGCCCGAGCACGCCGACCCCGGAACCGACGCCCGATCCGGTGCCGCGCACCGTGCGGGTCGGCAACAACGATGTACAGGTGCCCGATGCGGTGCCCGATCAGGTCGTGCAGGGCCTACAGAACGCGCTGAACCCGGGCAGCCAGGGTCAGCAGCCGCAGTAGCGGCCGGTTCAGAACAGCATGGGCTCCCCGAAGCCGGGGGTCTGCTCGATCTCCAGCAGGCGCTGTTTGGTCGCGAGACCGCCGGGAGCCGAGAAGCCGTGCAGCGCATGGTCGGCGGCGAGCACCCGATGGCAGGGCACGATCAGCGGAATCGGGTTGCGGCCCATGGCCTGACCGACCGCCTGCGCTCCGTGCGGGCGGCCGGCGCGCGCGGCGACCTGACCGTAGCCGAGGGTGCGGCCCGGATCGATGGCCCGGGTGACCCGGTACACCTCGCGATGGAATTCGGGAACTCCGGTGTGGTCCAAGGGGATCCAGCGGAAATCGTCGAATCGGCCGGACAGGTGCCGCCGCACCGCCGCGATCACCTCGCGCGCCAGCTCACCGGGCTCGGTTTCGTGCAGCCGCGCGCGGGTGAACCGGGCGCGCATGGTCGCCTCGTCCGGTGTGGACTCCGGTAACCGGAAGCGCACGATCCCCAGCTCGGTCCACGCCAGGGCACAGACCCCGATCGGCGTATCGAACAACACCGCCGCGTGGGCGCCATCGGATTCGGCCATATGACCAGTGTGCCTCGCGGCACCGACATTTCTCACATCTGCAGGTCCAGTTATTCGGAACTGGACTGCTTTTCGCGAGCGTGCAGCGCCCGGAGATCGGCATATTGCCGCATGCGATCGTAATGGTCCGGTGGCATCGACCAGTCCGCCATCGGCGCGTGCGGGCGATAGCGCTCCAGCAGGCTGTGGCCGCGTTCACCCGGTTTGGGGGCACACCGGTAGATGATCCAGGCGTACAGCCCGACCATCGCCACGGCGGCGAGAGAGGAGATCATCGTCTCAGCGTGCGCCGGAACTGGACTTGAACAAAAGATCCACCGGACCGATACTGGACCGTATGGCACATCGGGTGATCAGCGCTGCGACCTTGACCCGCGACCTCGGCCGCTGGCGGTACGACGAGGGCGACTCCGCGCGCCGCCCCTCCCGGCCCGCCTACCTGGCACTGGCGGAGAGCATCCGGCTGCTGATCCACGACGGCCGGGCGCCGCTGGGCGTGGCCCTGCCCAGCGAGCGCGATCTGGCCGCGGCGCTCGAGGTCAGCCGGACCACCGTCACCTCCGCGTACACCCTGCTGCGCGAGCACGGCTATCTGATCAGCCGCCAGGGCTCCCGCAGCACCGTCGCGCTGCCGCCCACCGTGACCCACGACGGCAGCAAGCCGGCCCGCAGCATTCTGGTGTCGATGGATGCGGCCGAACAGCCGGCCATCGACCTCACCTATGCCGCGATGTCCGCGCCGCCGGAGATGGGTGACGCGTATTCGGCCGCGCTGCAGGGACTTCCGATCTTCCTCGGCACGCACGGGATGGATCCGGTGGGCGTGCTGTCGCTGCGCGAGGCGATCGCGCGCCGCTACACCGAACGCGGTCTGCCCACCGATCCGGAGCAGATCCTGGTCACCCTCGGCGCGCAGCACGGCCTGCGGCTGCTGCTCAACGTGCTGACCGCGCCGGCCGAACGGGTGCTCATCGAACATCCCAGTTATCCCAATGCCATCGAGGCGATCCGCGATGTCGGCGCGCGGCCGGTGCCGGTGCCGCTGTGTCCCGAATATCCCGACGCCGCTTGGGATCTGGACGGTATCCGCAGCGCCGCCCGGCAGACCGCGGCGAGCACCGCGTACCTGGTGCCGGATTTCCACAATCCCACCGGCATGTTGATGAATGCCGAGGGCCGCGCCGAACTGGCCGCGATCGCCCGCGAGACCCGGATGACGATGATCATCGACGAATCCATGGTCGATCAGCAGCTGGACGGCGGCGCGCAGCCGCCGGTCGCCGCCTTCGCCCGGGGTTCGGAGATCGTGACGATCGGCTCTGCGTCCAAATCGTTCTGGGGTGGCCTGCGGGTCGGCTGGGTCCGGGCCGGTCAGGCGCTGATCACCAAGCTGCTGGGCACCCGCTCGACGGTCGATCTGGGCACCCCGGTGATGGATCAGCTGGCCACCGCATATCTGCTGGAACGCGCCGATGTCATCCGCGCCCGGCGGTGCGATCAGCTGCGCAGTCGCCGCGACGCGCTGCTGGCGGTGCTCGCCGAGGAACTGCCGGACTGGCGGGTGGTGTCCGGTGCGGGCGGCATGTCGCTGTGGGTACAGCTGCCGGCGCCGGTCTCCACCGCGCTGGCGGCGACCGCGCCGAATCACGGGGTACTGCTGGCGGCCGGGCCGCGGTTCGGGGTGCAGGGCGCCTTCGAACGCTTCGTCCGGCTCCCGTACACCCAGGAGGAACCGGATCTGCTCGTGGCGGTGAAGGGTATCGCCGCCGCCTACGCCGCGCTCACCCCGCACGCCACCGAACCGCTGGCTCCGGCGACCTGCTACTGAACGGTGGCGTGCATCAGGTAGACGTTGTAGTCGCTCCAGGTGCTGATGGTGAACCAGAGATCCGGGCCGCTGGACCACGGGTGGATGAAACCGCCGTAGAGCTCCGGGAAGTCGGCGACCGTCACCGTCGGCGTGCCCGCCGACCATTCCCCTTGCGGGGCATCGGATTCGCGGACCACGATCGCCGCCTGCGCGGTGTCCAGATAGCTCATCTGCCAGACGTCGCGCGAGGCGTCGAAGCGCACCGACAGCTCACCGGCGGGTGCGTCCACGATCGGGGTGGCCGCGGCCGCGCCGCCGACCGGGGTCCAGTCGCCGTTGCTCCAGTACTGGTAGGCGGTCGGGTTCAGCACCTGATCGGCGGGCACCCGGGCCAGGCCCACCGCGCCCAGCCGGGTGTTGGGGGTGCCGAACAGGTAGACGTAGTCGCCGTGCGGAACCATCGCGCCCACTTGGAAATTCGCGAGCCCGAAGATGTTGTCCCAGTGCGCGTACGGATCCTTGGTCCAGGTCTCGCCGTGGTCGTCGGAGTAGGCGATACCGCCGTAGTTGGTGTAGAAGGTGCCCGGGATGCTGTTCCAGGTGCGGATCGACATGTAGCTCAGGTATTGCCGATTCCCCAGTGCGAAGCCGGAAGTCGGGATGGTGGTGATCTCGATGTTGTCGGCCTTGCGGCTGTCGAGCACTTCGGCTGCGTGACAACGGGTATCGGTGACCATGCGGTCGATCACCATGCCGCGCTGGAGATCCCGGTTGCTGGAGAAGGCGATCAGATTGCTGCGCCAGTCGCCGCCCATCCCGCCGGGCGGGTGGAATCCGCGGCCGACGGTGTCGCCGAAGGCCATCGCGATCTCGCCGGGGGCGCTCTCCCACATGATGCCCAGATCGGTGCCGTACACCTGCCAGCGCTTGTCGGTGCGATTGATCGAATCGGCGCCGGTCTCCTTGGCCACCTCGTGCACATCGCCGATCCGCGGTGCGGGCCGGGCGGCCACCCGTGGCGCGGCGTCGGTCGGCGGCCGGAGATTCGGCGGCGCCGGTTGCGCCGGCGCCGGCGGCGGGCCACCGGGTATCGCGAAATAGAACGGCTGCGGGTTGATCCGCAGTTCGGGCAGGCCCAGCCGACTCAGCAGGCTCTCCGGCTCGGGGACGTCGGTGAGATCGGGGCAGGGGTTCGTGCACGGGTCGGCCGGTAGGTCCATCCGGATCCGTTGCGGCGCAGTCGGTTTCGGCGGGCCGGGGTCGATCGTCGGCACCGGGTAGGGCACCGGCACCTCCAGCGTCTTCGGTACCAGCGACTGGTGCACCGGCGCGGGATCGGCGGCGCACGGGCCGATACCCGCTACCGAAGCGCCCGGAGTCGTTGCCGCGGAATCGTTCTCGCTGTCGGCCGTGGCCGGCACGGCGGTGACGGCGACCCAGGTGAGCGCGGCCGCGCCGGTGACGGCCAGCAGCCGGGCGGGCGAGTTCGCACTCCGCGCAGCGACGCTCGTCCGCACCTTGCCGGGCCGCGCGGTCGACGGGACCTCGACGAGGTCCGGCGGTGACACCCCCGCGAGTCGCGCGATCGGCGTGACGAGACCCGTGACGAGCCGCGCAATGAGCACTGAACCAACCCCTCGAGGAATGCGTATTCCGGGTGTGGCCGGAAATCCGTGCGCCACACCGTTTCGCCGAACGCCGACTCTACTGGGATGAACAGCACAATCGGGCCATCCCACGCCGCACGGCCGAAACGACCTACAGTGGATGGGAACCTCCGAACAGGATTGTCATCGTGAAGATTTCACTCGTCAGTGCATTACTCCCCGCGGTCGCGGCCGCCACTCTGCTCATCGGTGGCGCCGCGACGGCCACCGCCGCCCCGGCCGCCTCCGGCAACTCCGGAGCCGACGGCTCGAATCTGGTCGTCGGGCCACGTGGTCAGCTGGTACCGGGGCCGAGCAAGAGCAGCGACAAGAACAAGAAGGACTACCTGAACTGCGAACAGGTCTGGGCCGACGGTCGCGGTCCGATCTTTCCGGGTCAGCCCGGGTACAGCGTGCTGCTGGATCCCAAGGGCACCGGCGTCGCCTGCGCGCACTGAGTCCGCGCGCATCGAATTCTCGTCCACCGCGGGTCCGCACCCCGCGGCGATCTCAGGACTGCGCCTCGAAGCGCAGGACGGTTCCACCGATCAGCACTTCGTCGCCGTCGGCGAGTACACCGGCCTCATCGATCGGTTCGTCGTTGACGTAGACGCCGTTGGCCGAATGCAGATCGCGGATCACCAGGCCGGTGCGTGCGGTCTGGATCTGCGCGTGGTACCGGCTGACCTTCGGATCCTCCAGCACCAGATCGTTGTCGGTCATCCGGCCGATCTTGAGGCCGCCGGATTCGATCGCCACGGTGGATCCGTCGGGTAGGTGCAACCGGCCGCCGCGGGCCCGCGGTCGTTCGGTCACGGTCTCGGTCATCGCCTTCGCCATGCGTTCGGCGCGGGCGATGGCCTCGGTGTCCAGCGGCTGCTGACGCAGCACGCGCTGTTCCAGTTCCAGCAGGGCCGGGCCCGGATCGATACCCAGCTCGTCGGCCAGTACCGTCCGCACCCGGCGGCACGCCTCCAGCGCGTCGGCCTGCCGGCCGGACAGGTACAGCGCGCTGATCAGCTGCACCCACAACGGTTCCCGCAGTGGATGAGCGGTGGTCATCGTGACCAGTTCGCCGACCACGGCCGGCGCCCGGCCGCAGGCGATATCGGCGTCGATGCGGGCCGAGGTGACCAGCAACCGCTCCTCGTCCATCGCGACGGCGAAGCGTTCGGCGAACACCAGACCGGGCAGATCGTCGACAGCGGCGCCGCTCCACTGGGCCAGCGCGTCGGCGAACAGGCGGGCCGCGCGTTCGGACCGGCCCGCCTCCGCGGCCGCGGCCCCGGCTCGCCGGGCGGCCTCGAACCGGCCCAGATCACAGTTCTCGTCGGCGATCTCCAGCCGGTAGCCGGCGGATTCGGTGCGCAGCACGGCCGCCGGATCGACGCCCGCGGTGCGCAGGGCCTTGCGGATATTCGAGACGAACACCTGCAGGCTGGCCTGATAGGCGTCCGGCGGCTGTTCGTTCCACACCATGTCGCCGAGCGCCTGCGAATTCACCGCGCGCCGCCGGTTCACCGTGAGCGCGGCCAGCAACGCCCGCGGCTTCGGGCCGCCGACGGGCAGCGGCACGCCGTCGATCAGCAGCCGGACGGGACCGAGGACCCGCACATCGACCGACGGATGGTGATCCGCCTCGCCGTGTTCTTGGCCGTACACGTTGACGCCTCATCAAGTCGATCTCGGAGCCGCTCGGGCGAGAGTTCCCGGGGAGCCGGCCGGTACGCGCGGACCGGCGACACGCCCGGCCGGTTCCCCGCGGCCCGGCCGGGCGCCGTGCGAACCGCTACGCGCTGACCGACTTCCCGGCCGAGCGCAGGTCGTTGCATGCCTCGATGACGCGCTGCGCCATGGCGGTCTCGGCCTTCTTCAGATAGCTGCGCGGGTCGTAGAACTTCTTGTTGCCGACCTCGCCGTCGATCTTCAGCACACCGTCGTAGTTGGCGAGCATGTGGCCCGCGATCGGGCGGGTGAAGGCGTACTGGGTGTCGGTGTCGACGTTCATCTTCACCACGCCGTACCGCAGCGACTCGTCGATCTCGGACTTCAGCGAGCCCGAACCGCCGTGGAACACGAAGTCGAACGGCTTCGAGCCCTCCGGCAGGGCGAGCTTGGCGGTGGCGACCCGCTGACCCTCGGCCAGCACCTCGGGCTTGAGCACCACGTTGCCCGGCTTGTACACGCCGTGCACGTTGCCGAAGGTGGCGGCCAGCAGGTACTTGCCGTTCTCACCGGCGCCGAGCGCGTCGATGGTCTTCGCGAAATCGTCCGAGGAGGTGTACAGCTTCTCGTTGATCTCGGCCTCGACGCCGTCCTCCTCGCCGCCGACGACGCCGATCTCCACCTCGAGGATGATGTTCGCGGCGGCGGCCTGCTTCAGCAGTTCCTTGGCGATGTCGAGGTTCTCGTCGATCGGCACCGCGGAACCGTCCCACATGTGGGACTGGAACAGCGGGGGCCGCCCGGACCGCACTCGCTCCTGCGAGATGGCCAGCAGCGGCCGGACGAAGGTGTCCAGCTTGTCCTTGGGGCAGTGATCGGTGTGCAGCGCGATCGTGACGCCGTACCGAGCCGCGATCACGTGCGCGAACTCCGCCAGCGCGACCGCGCCGACGACCATGTCCTTCACACCCTGGCCCGAGCCGAACTCGGCACCGCCGGTGGAGAACTGGATGATGCCGTCACTGCCCGCCTCGGCGAAACCGCGGATCGCGGCGTTGATCGTCTCCGACGACGTGCAGTTGATCGCGGGGAAGGCGAAGGAGTTCTCTTTGGCCCGACCGAGCATTTCGGCGTAGACCTCCGGAGTCGCGATGGGCATCTCGAGTGACCTCCGTCTGTGCGGCCGCCGGATGCGGCGCGGAAAATCTGTCGACACACAGATTAAGATCCCGTGTGATTCCGGCGAAACCCGCCCCGCACCGGAGAACCCGATTCGGGGGCCCTGTGAGGTTGCCGAGACGTTCGGTGCTATTCGGGTTCGACCGGTACTGTGGGGGCCGTGACCTTGCTGGCAGTTTCCGACGTCCTCGCCAGCAGCTCCGGTGTCAAGGGGCTGCTGGATCCGATGCATCTGCTGACGGAGACCTGGCTGAAGAATGCGGTACTGCCGGCGATCCTGATCATGGTCTTCATCGAGACCGGTCTGCTGTTCCCGATCCTGCCGGGCGATTCGCTGCTGTTCACCGGCGGCCTGCTCGCGGCGACGGTCCATCCGCCGGTCTCCATCTGGGTGCTCGTGCCCGCGGTCGCGATCGTCGCCTTCCTGGGTGATCAGAGCGGGTACTGGATCGGCCGGTCGATCGGTCCCGCCCTGTTCCAGAGGCAGGACGGGCGTTTCTTCAAACAGAGCTATGTGACCGAGACGCACGAGTTCTTCGAGAAGCACGGGCCCAAGACGATCATCCTGGGCCGATTCGTCCCGATCGTCCGGACCTTCATGCCGGTGCTGGCCGGCGTGTCGAAGATGGACTACCGCACCTTCGTCACCTTCGACATCGTCGGTGGCGTGCTGTGGGGTGGCGGCGTCACCATCCTCGGATATTTCCTGGGCAACGTCGCGTTCATCCGCGACCACGTCGAGGCGATCTTCCTGCTCATCGTGCTGATCTCGGTGCTTCCGGGCATCATCTCGATCGGGAAGCGGCTGCTGAACCGCGCCCCCGCTCCCGCCACCGCCCGCACCGACGTTCACGTCAACGAGCCCACCCGCTGAGACGCCTTGCCCACCCCGCTATCGCACGCGCTGGTCGGCACGGGCGCCCTGCACTCCGCCGGGCCGGCGCTCGTCTGGACCGTCGTCCTGGTCTTCGTCTTCCTGGAGTGCGCGTTCATCATCGGCCTGTTCCTGCCCGGTGATTCGATGCTGCTCACCGCGGGTGTGGTGCTGGCCTCGCACGAATCCGGCCACATCCAGGTCTGGGGGCTGGTGATCGGCACCATGGTGTCGGCGATCGGCGGCAATCAGGTCGGCTACCTGGTCGGGCATCGCACCGGACATCGCCTGGTGGCGCGCAAGAACGGCCGCTATATCAACGCCCGCAATCTGGGCCGGGTGACGGATCTGCTGCATCGGCACGGCTTCCTCGCGGTGCTGGTCGCGCGCTGGGTGCCGTGGGTGCGGACGCTGTGCCCGCTGGTCGCCGGCGCGGCGCGGATGAACCACCGCCGCTATACCGTCGCCAGCACGATCGGCGCGGTGCTGTGGGCGCCGGTGCTGCTGCTGGTGGGCTTCTACGCGGGCGGTTTCCTGGATCGGGTGCCGTGGTTGATGCCGGTCGTGACCGGGACGCTGGTGGCCGGACTGGTACTGGGCACCGCGGTCGGAATCCGGCAGTACCGGATCGAGATGACCCGTCCGACAGTGGATTTCGATATCGACGAGTCGGCGCACGACGACGCGGCCATGGATACCATGCCGCTGCCGCGGGGCACCGAGCCCGCCTACTATCGGCCGGCCCCGGATACCGTGCCCCTGCCGCGGATCGCCGAACCCACCTACTATCGGCCGCCGGTGTCGCTGCCCGGTCGCGCCGTCGGCAATCGGCCCAGGCGGGCCACCGAGATCTGAGTCGCAGGTCCGAAAGCCGCACTCGCGGTTCAGAATCCGGCGGCGGTGACCAGGTGCGCGGCCTCCATGAGCAGCCAGCCGGACAGTTGCACCGACAGGTCGCGCTCGGGACTGCGGGACGCCACCACCGATCCGCCCGCGCCGACGTAACCCGCGCCGAAGGTGCCGGTGGGCATCCGGGCCGGTCGCGACCAGTCGTGGCCGAACAACGGCTCGCCCTCCACCTCCAGGCGGTGATCCCACGCCGCCCGCGCCGAACGGGTGACGATCCGCGCCGCGGTCCGCCGCGCGGCGACCTGGGCGGCGCCCTCACCGGGCAGCGCCACCGCGACCAGCGCCAGGTAGCGGGCCAGGATGCCGTTGAACAGGCCACCGTCACCGCCACCGCCGCCGGTGACGATCGAATCGGTGGTGAGCTGCTCCTCGACCGCCCGCAGCAACTGCTGCACCCGCTCGACATGCTCGAATTCGCCGGTGTGGACGGCCAATTCGGTTTCCAGGCCGAGCACCGTGCCCTGGCAGTAGGTGAAGATCGGCTGCTCCAGCTCACCGGAGGGCAGGTGGATACCGTCGAGGATCAGGCCGGTCTCCGGATCGCGCAGCGTCCGGTGCAGCCAGTCGGCGATCTCCCGCGCTCGGGCGTGTCGGCCCAGGCGGACCAGCAGGATGCCGACCGGACCGTTGGCCGGGGCGTTGAAATAGTCCGCACCCTTGCGCCACGGCATCGCGCCGGCCTGCGGCTCCCAGCCCTCGACGATCTCCTTCTCCAGGGCGGTCAGCCCGCCGCGCAGTTCGGCGGCGCCGCGGGTACGGTCGGCACGTTCCAGCGCCAGGGCCAGCCAGGCCATATCGTCGTAGTAGTCGTTGGTCCAGCCGGTGATGTTGCGGACCCGGATGCCGTGGGCGATCGCCGCGATGTGCCGGGTGCGCACCGGGGTGGCCTCCCGATTCGCGGCATCGATCGCACAGTCCAGCAGATGGGCCTGCCACCAGTAGTCCCAGGTCGCGAAGACCCGTTCGCGACGGGTGGCGGGCCAGCCCACCACGGCCAGCTCGGCCCCCGGAATTCCCCACAGCACCCGCAGGTGCCGGGACAGCACCGCGGATTCGGCCATGTTCGCTCGCTCCGCCCACACTGCTGCGGTCGGCTCGATCGCGCGGTCGGCGGGTGGCCGGGCGCGCCGCGGCTGCGGATGCGACGCCGGCGCATCCTCGCTCCGCGAAGTCATGGCTCCATGGTGCCAGGCCGGTCCGACATTTCGCGCCTGAATTGTTACCTCGGCGCGGTTCGCGTCATGCCCGCCGTCACGCCAGGACGTCGTGCCGGACGATGGTCTGATCGCGGCCCGGGCCGACGCCGATGCAGGAGATCCGCGCGCCGGACAGCTCCTCCAGCCGCAGCACGTAGGCGCGGGCGGCGGCGGGCAGATCCTCGAAGGTCCGCGCCCCGGAGATGTCCTCCCACCAGCCCGGCATCTCCTCGTAGATCGGCTTGGCGTGGTGGAATTCGGTCTGCGTGGTCGGCATCTGCTCGACCCGCTCGCCGTCGATCTCGTAGGCGACGCAGATCGGCACCCGATCCAGACTCGACAGCACGTCCAGCTTGGTGAGGAAGTAGTCGGTGATGCCGTTGACCCGGGTGGCGTAGCGCGCGATGACCGCGTCGAACCAGCCGGTGCGGCGGGCGCGGCCGGTGGTGACGCCGACCTCGCCGCCGGTCTTGGCGAGATAGGTGCCCGACTCGTCGAACAGTTCGGTCGGGAACGGGCCGGAACCGACCCGGGTGGTGTACGCCTTCAGGATGCCGAGCACCGTGCCGATCCGGTTCGGGCCGATGCCCGAACCCACCGCGGCGCCGCCGGCGGTCGGATTCGAGGAGGTCACGTACGGGTAGGTGCCGTGGTCGACGTCGAGCAGGGTGCCCTGCGAACCCTCCAGCAGGATGGTCTCGTCGCGTTCCAGCGCCTGGTTGAGCAGCAGGCGGGTATCGCTGATCCGATGTGCGAAGCCCTCGGCCTTGGTCAGCACCTCGTCGACCACCTGCTGCGGATCCAGCGCGCGGCGGTTGTAGATCTTCACCAGCACCTGGTTCTTGAATTCCAGGGCGGCCTCGACCTTCTGGGTGAGGATCTTCTCGTCCAGCAGATCGGCGACCCGCACGCCCACGCGGGCCACCTTGTCCTGGTAGCAGGGACCGATACCGCGGCCGGTGGTGCCGATCTTCTTGTTGCCGAGGAAACGCTCGGTGACCTTATCAATGGCCACGTGATACGGCATGATCAGGTGCGCGTCCGCGGACAGCAGCAGTTTGCCGGTGTCGACGCCGCGCTGCTCCAGACCGGACAGTTCGGCCAGCAGCACACCCGGATCCACGACCACGCCGTTGCCGATGACATTGGTCACCGAGGGGGTGAGGATGCCGGAGGGGATCAGATGCAGCGCGAAATTGTCACCGTTGGGCAGCACCACCGTATGCCCGGCATTGTTGCCGCCCTGGTAGCGGACCACCCACTGGACCCGCCCGCCGAGCAGGTCGGTAGCCTTGCCCTTACCCTCGTCGCCCCATTGGGCGCCGATCAGGACGATTGCCGGCATGTGGAGTCTCCTACGGTTAGACGCGCAACATCGCGGATGTTGCAGCTACCTGCCGTTTCCGAGGCGGTGGCCGGGTGGACAGTCTAATGGATGGCCGAAACCGGCCCGGTCGTGCACCGCACAGCACCCGCCACGGGCCGAAAGGACACAGCCCGGCTCGTCGTTTCACAGCAGCGAATCCGGGACGTCGCGGCTATGGTGACTGCGAACGGCGGACCGCTCGGGGTCCGCCCGGCGCAGCGAGGGCGATGGTGTTGTCAGGTCCGTTGAGGATGGACGACCGGGTGCCGGTCGGCGATGGGACGTATCGCTGTTGAGTACTCACGTTCTCCGCTGCAACGGAGCTCCGGTGCCGATCACGCTGGCGCCATTACCGATCACGCAGACCTCCGCGATCCCGGACACCTCCGATCTCGACGAACTGCTGCCCATCCTCGGCGCGGACGGCAGCCAGCCCCGGTTGATCGTGCTCGGCGAGGACGCCGGACTGGCCGCGGTGCTCACGCATCTGCTGCGGCTGGAACGGCTGAGCCTCGAGATCGGCTACGTGCCGGTGGATCGCACCTACGGCTCCCGCGCGTATCAGACCGGCACCGGATCCGCGGCGGCCAAACGGGCGGTCGAGGGTAAGGCCGCGCCGACCCCGCTGATCCGCGACGACACCGGCACGGTCCTGGTCGGCCGGGCCGCGGTGACCGGCACCGGCGGTGCCAAACTGACCGGTGAGGCCTATGTCGACGACGTCCGGCTGTTCACCGGTAAGGTCGCGGCGCTGCACATCTCGCCCACCCTCGAACTGCCCGGCGTGCGGGCCGCGGTGCAGCGGGGATTCCGCAAGCGGCGCTGGATCGCCGGCCGCGCGGTGCAACTGGGCACACCCGGCGCCCTGGTGGTGCGGGACGGCATCGTCGCCGAACGAACCGTGCCACGCTCGGTGTTCTACCGGCACAATGAGCCGTGGCTGCTGGTTCGATGACGCGGCCGCCGCCGGTTCGATGAGTCACAGAGGGGGTCCGAGCAAGTGAGCAGTACTTTCGGGGCCAGGCGCGCCACGGGCGCGGTGCGGCCCAGTCCGATCTTCCTGCTGCTGGTGGCGCTGACCGCCGCCGGTGGCGTGGTCGCCTGGAATGCCGAACTGACCTCCAATCTGGCCAAGCTCGGCGTATTCGTCCTCGTGGTCTTCGGCTGGATCGTGAGCGTGTGCCTGCACGAGTTCGGGCACGCCTACACCGCGTGGCGGGCCGGCGACCGGGAAGTGGAGATGCGCGGGTACCTCACGCTGAACCCGTTGCGCTACAGCCATCCGCTGTTGTCGATCGGGCTGCCCATCCTGTTCATCGCCCTCGGCGGGTTCGCGCTGCCCGGCGGTGCGGTCTACCTGCAGTCCGGCAACTTCTCCGATCGCACCAAACGGCTGATCAGCGCGGCCGGGCCGGCCTCCAACGCGGTGCTGGCCGTGGTGCTGCTGGTGATCGTGCGGCTGTTCGGCTCCACCCACAGCCATCCGGCCTTCTGGTTCGGGCTCAGCTTCCTGGCCTTCCTGCAGGTGACCGCCACCCTGTTGAATCTGCTGCCGGTACCGGGCACCGACGGGTACGGGATCCTCGAACCGTCGCTGAGCTATCAGACCCGGCGATCGCTGGATCAGATCAAGCCGTACGGGTTGCTGCTGTTGCTGGCGATCCTGTGGATCCCGCAGCTGAACTCGGTGTTCTTCGGCATCGTGGACCACCTGTTCGAGCTGTCCGGGGTGCCGTCGCTGTGGGCCGCCTACGGCGACTACCTGGTCCGCTTCTGGCGCTGAGCCCGGTCCGCTTCCGGCGCCGAGCCGGATGTCTGTCCGCGCCGGGGTGGCCGCCGGACCGGTGCCCGCCGCCACACCCTGCGAATCGCTGCCCCGGGCCGGCCTGCCCCTCCCATGGCGTGGCGGCCCGGCGTCGGCGGATTCGCGCCTCCGGCCGACCTGGCGATCCACCACCGGTGCGAACTCCGTGACCGCGCCACCCCTCGTGGACGCGGTCACACCATGAACGGTATTGGGCCGGTACGCCGGTCACACGAGTAGCGCACTACCCGAAAAGTGGCCGGAATCAGTCCACGGGCTCCACGTACGGCCGGTTCACCGTCGGCGGCAGCAGCGCGAGCGCGGACAGCCGGCGCACCCCGCAGACCTGCATCAGATCCACCACGACCGAGCGGATCTGGGCGAACACCACGTGCGCGGACAGTCCCGCGTCGTCGATCAGATCCTTCGTGGCGCCCTTGGCGACCCGGCGCAGGATCCGGGTGGTCTCCGCGGCGTCCGGTTGTTCGCGCGGGCCCACCAGCATGAAACGACGGACCACATCGGTGGCCGCGCCGAGCTGCTCGACCTCGTCGACCAGTCGCGGGTTCAGGATCTCGTCGTCCAGGACCAGGCTGAGCGCGCGGCGCAACAGCACGCGGGTGTTGCGGACCGCGTTGTCGAGCGGGTCCGCGGTCGCGCGCAGGGCGTCGAGCCGGGTGCGAGCGTTCCAGTACAGCGGGGACACCCGGCTCAGCTCGCGACCGCCCTCCAGGATGCTGCGCAGGCTGTCGATCTGCGGCTGGGTGCCGCGCACCGAATCCAGGGCGGTACGGATCTTCTCCGGATCCTGTTCGTGCAGTCCGTCGGCGCAGCGGACCAGTGCGGCGCTCATCACGCCCAGGATGTCCGCGGCCTGGCGGCGGGCCCGGCGCACCGGATGCAGCGGGATGACCGCCACCACGACCACGCCGACCAGGCCACCGATCAGGGCGTCGATCATGCGCAGGCCGCTGCCGCCGGTGTGCGGCGGCATCAGCGTCGCGACCAGCACCGCCGAACCGGCCGCCTGCATCGGGATGATGGCGCCGCCGTCGAGGAAGATCGCGATCGACATGGCCACCGCGACCACCAGCGCGATCTGCCACGGTCCGGTCCCGACCCGGGAGATGAAGAAATCCCCGATGCCGATTCCGACGGTGACGCCGGCCACCAACTCCACCGACCGCCGCAACCGCGCGCCGAACGAGACGCCGATCGAGACGACGGCGGCGGTCGGCGCGAAGAACGGCTGGGGATGGCCGATCACCCGATGCGCGATGAACCAGGACAGCGCCGCACCGACCGCGCACTGCAGGATCGGCAGCGCCGACCGGCGCAGTCGCTGCCAGCCGTTGTGCAGACGCTGCCGACTCGTGTCACGGACAGCGTCGAACGAGGTTCCGTTGGTCAATTGCCGCTGGTACCGGCCGTCAGCTCAGGCCGAGTTCGGCGGCGGCGCGGGGATCGCAGTCCTCGAGCAGGTCGAGGCAGCGCGCGTACTCCTCGGTCTCGCCGATCGCGCGGGCGGCCTTGGCCAGCGCACCGACGCTGCGCAGGAAGCCGCGGTTGGGCTCGTGGCTCCACGGCACCGGGCCGAAACCCTTCCAGCCGTTGCGGCGCAGCAGATCCAGGCCGCGGTGGTAACCGGTCCGTGCGAAGGCGTAGGCGGCGACGGTATCGAGGCCGATCTCCGTCCCGGCGGCGTCGGCCCGGTCGAGGGCATCCTCGGCGAGCTGTGCCCAGGCCACGGAGGCGGCCGGATGCGCGGCCGCGACCTGCACCGGATCCTCTTTGCCGAGCAGCGCGTCCTCCGCATCGGAGATTTCGGGCAGTAGTACCGGTTGGGGTCCGAGCAGATCACCGAACGAGGTCATGCGCTTCATTGTGCACCGGCGCCCGAATTGCTCGTTAGGCTGACCGACGGTACATCCCTGTAGAACGATTGACCGCCGATGCCGAGCGAGGGGTAGCAAGTGTCCGACCTGAACGACGACCAGAAGCCGCAACCGGGTTCGGGTGCCGAGCAGCGTCCGTCCCGCACCCCGTCATCCGGCTCCGGTGACGCGCCCGAAACGGCGCAGACCCAGCGCATCGCCCGCGCGCCTGGCCCGAGCGCACCCACCGAACCGCTGGCGTCCCCGTCGGCGCGCACCCAGGTGTTCCGCCGCACACCGTCCGCCAAGACGGCGAAACCGGCCGCGGACCAGTCCGGCGCCGACGCGACCACCCCGGTGCCGACCGGCTCGGCCGGGGACCGGGCAGGGAAGTCCCCCGATCGGGGCAGTGGTGGCGCGGATCGGGCGGATGCGGCGAACTCGGGTGCTCGTGGTTCCGATGCATCGCGGCGGCCCAGTGGTGATGTCGACATGTTCGGGCGGTCGACCGATGCGTCCCGTCCTGCGGAAGGATCCGGTGGGGCCGGTTCCGGTGACGCGTCGAAGGGGTCGAGCGGTGGATCCGGTGACGCGGCCGCGGCGTCCGGCGGCTCGGCGGGAACGTCCAGTCGCTCGCCTGCATCCGGCGGTTCCGTTCCCGGGCGGTCCGACGCTCAGGGTGGCACATCGTCCCGGGTGCCCGGTCGATTCGGCTCGACAGAGGCGGCGTCCGGCTCGGCATCCGCTGCGGCCGGACAGTCCGGCGGAGGGCTCCGCGGTTCGGCAGCTTCGGGCGGGCGGCCCGATGGTGGGGGTCTCGGTGCGTCTGCGGCATCGGGCCGGTCATCCGGTAGTGCGGGGGACTCTGCGGTCAGCGGCAACGCCGCGAGCGGCCGTCCGGGTGGTTCCGCCGACAGTGTCTCCGGTAGGACGCCGGGTGGATCGGCAGCCGGTGGCGGCTCCCCCTCATCCGGGCGGCCGGGTGACGATTCCGGCAGCTCGGTGGACATGTTCGGCCGCCCTGCCGACGACAAGCGTGACACGGGGAATGCCCCGGACCGCCCTGCGGACAGATCCAGTTCGGTGAACATGTTCGGCCGCATGGTCGATGACAAGCGCGGTACGGAAGACACTGCGGGAGGCCCGGGGACCCCTTCCAGCAGCTCCGTGAGCATGTTCGGTCAGCCGGTTGACGACACCCGCGGCGCTGGTAATCAGTCGAGTGCGGCAGGCGGCTCCGGCGACGAGACTCGGAACTACGGCGCGAGCCGCCCCACATCCGGGCCGGGCCGCCCCGCTGACGACACTCGGGACACCGGCGCGAACCGCTCCCCCGGCAGACCGGGTGGCTCCGCAGACGACTCTCGAAACGTCGGCTCGAACCGTTCCCCGGGCGGATCGGGTAGTCCCGCCGACATCCGAAACACCGGCTCGGACCGCTCCCAGGGAGGACCGGGCAGTTCCACCGAGGACGCTCGGAGTACCGGCGCGAACCGCTCGACAGGTGGGCTGGGTAATCCCGCCGACGACACTCGAGGCACCGGCGCTACCCGCCCCCCGGGTGGGATGGGTGGTCCCGCTGATGACGCGCGGGGTACCGGCGCAACTCGCTCACCAGGCGGACCGGGCAGTCCTGCCGACGACACCCGAGACACCGGCACGAATCGCTCACCAGGCGGACCGGGTAATCCTGCCGACGACACCCGAGGCACCGGCGCTACTCGCCGCCAGAGTGGGCTGGGCAGCTTCGCTGACAGCGCTCGGAATATCGGCGCTACTCGCTCACCAGGCGGGCCGGGCAGTCCTGCCGATGACACTCGAGGTACCGGCGCGACTCGCTCGCCCGGCGGACCAGGGAGTGCCGCTGACGACAGTCGGGGTACCGGCGCGAACCGCTCGCCCGGCGGACCAGGGAGTGCCACTGACGACAGTCGGGGTACCGGCGCGAACCGCTCGCCCGGCGGACCGGGCAGTCCCGCCGACGACAGTCGGGGTACCGGCGCTACTCGCCGTCCGGGTGGGTTGGGTGGTCCTGCTGACGTCCGAAACGCCGGCTCGGACCGCTCGCCGGGCGGATCGGGCGACGACTCTCGGGGTTCCGGTGCGGATCGCCGTCCGGGTGGGCCCGGAGGCGTCGCTGACGACCCTCGAAATGTCGGCTCGAATCGCCCCCCCGGTGGGCCAGGTAGTTCGGTTGGCGACACTCGGAGCGCCGGTGGGCCGGGACGTCCCGCGGGCGATACGTCCCGAGACGCGGACAGGCAAGCCGGTGGTGGGGTGCCCGGGTCCGGCGGAACAGCGGGTGGTGCCGGTGCGGTATCTCGTGGTTCCACGCGGGCACCGGGTGGTCCGGCAGGCTCCGGTGGGACCGGGGCGGCTCCGGGTTCGGGTGCGCCGGGTGGACCGGGGAATGCGCAGGGCGGTGCTGCGGGTGGTTTCGGTCGCGGCGTGAATTCGCCGGGGCGGCCCGGTGGCGCGTCCAGTGGTTCCGGTGGTGGTTCGGCAGTTTCCGGTGGGGCGGCCGCGAGTGCTTCCGGTGGTTCCGCCGGGGCGCCGGGTGGGTCCGGTAGTTCGCAGGGGCCCAAGGGGTTCGGTGAATCGGGCCGGGGGCCGGGGAGCTCTGCCGCCGCGGGTTCCGGGAGTGCGCCGGGTGGGTCCGGGCGTGGGTCGGGTGACTCGCGAAATGTTCAGGGCAACAACGTATTCGGTAGCGGTTCCGCGGGAGCGGCGGGTGGGCCGGGCTCCGCGTCGGGTGGGGTCGTCGATCGGCCGGGTGTCGTCGCGCCGGGGAGCGGTGGTCCGGGTGGCCCGGCCCGGTCCGGCGGTCCGGGGCGGCCCGGGGCGCCGGGTGGATCCGGTGTGCCGGGCGGTATTCCGGGAGCGGCGGCCGACGGCGACGAAGAGACCGTGCGGTTCGGGAATTCGCCTGCGGGACAGGGCAAGCCGGGGACGCGGCCGGAACGGCCCGGTGCGGCAGGGCAATCGGGGGCGCCTGCGCAGGATCGGCCCGCGGCGCAGCAGGGGGCCGGGAACGTTGCCGGTGGAAGGTCCGGTGCGGGTTCGGGTTCCGGTTCGGGTACGGCGGAAGACGATGCGTCCGAGGCGAAGACGATGGCGATTCCCCGGGCCACCGTCGATGCGGTGCGGGCCGCGATGGAGCAGTCCTCGGTCGAGGATCCGAAGACCGTCGCGATTCCGAAGGTGTCCGACCCGTCCAACGACCGGACCACGATTCTGCCGGTGCAGCGCCCGGATCCGGGCGCCACGGAGAAGTTGCGTACCGGTCCGGCGGCCGGTACCGATCGGATCGTGTCGGCGCCCGGTGGCGCCGCGCCGGTCGGCAAGCCGCCGGTCACGCCGCGGCCGGGTGCGGGGCCGAAGAATGCGGGGCCGCAGGGTCCGTCGGCGCCCGCGCAGAATGCCGCGCCCCCGCGGCCGGGTATCGCGCCGTCGCCGGCCGATGCGCAGCCCACGGTCGCCGCGCCGCAGGTGGTGTCCCCGAAACCGGGCATCGGGCCCCGGCCGATGGCGGCGCCGCAGCAGGTACCGCCGGCCGCCGCGGCCACGGGAACCACCGGTGGGCTCCGGCGTCCGCTGATCCTCGGCGCGGCGGCGGTGGTCGCGGTGCTGGTGGTACTCGGCGTGGTCATCGGGGTGGTGCAGCACGCCACCAGCAATTCGCCGGAAGCGCAGGTGCGCAAGGCCATCGGGTCCTACACCTCGGCGCTGTCGGACGGTGATCTCGGCAAGTTGCGCGATACGACCTGCGGTCCGCTGCACGACTTCTACCAGAACATCGCGGCCGATCAGTTCGACGGCGTGCACAAACTGTCGGCCGATCAGAAGAAGATCCCGAAGGTGTCGAGTATCGAATCCGTCCAGATCACCGGGGACAAGGCGGTCGCGCAGGCGGGCGTCTACACCGATGCCGCGCCGGACAAGCCGGTCGCGCGCACCTTCGATCTGCAGCACCTCGACGGCAACTGGAAGGTCTGCGATCCGCCCGCTAACCGCTGACGACGCGCCGCGGTGACGCACCGGAGCCACCGCGGCAAGGCACGCCGATATCGGGGATTCGCGGCATTTTCCTGCGTGTCGTACGCGTGTTACGGCGTCATTGTGACATTGTCGCCGCGTCGCGCGATGAACATCACAGACAACTGGAAGCCAGTCCACAGACGCCGTAGCATTGCCCGGATTCTGGCGTGCGGTTGCGTCAGATTATGCGAATCGGAATCAGGAGCACAGGACCATGCCCGAGTCGGCGTCCGACGCACCGGTTGCCACGGAACTGGCCGGTCGGCACTACCGAGTCAGCGACCACTACGACATCGGGCGGGAGAAGGTCCGGGAGTTCGCGCGCGCGGTGCGCAACAGTCATCCCGCCCACCGATACGAGACCGATGCCGGCAAGCTCGGCTACGACACCCTCGTCGCCCCGCCGACCTTCTCGTCGGTGATCGGCATGACCACCACCAAGGCCCTGCTCAACACGGTGCTCTCGCACTACGACCTGTCGCAGATCCTGCAGACCGATCAGGTCTTCGAACTGCACCGGCCGCTGCTGGCCGGGGATCGGGTGGACTGCGAGACGGAGATCGAGTCGATCCGGCGGGTGCGCGGCAACGACTTCGTCGCGGTCCGCGCCACCATGATCGACCAGCACGGCGAGGTGGTGCAGACCGGCGTCGCGACCATCGTGGTCCGGCTCGGCGAGCAGGTCGACCCCGATATCGTGCGGCTGGTCGAGGATGTGGTGATGCGCGACACCGAGGCCGAGTGCGCGACCCCGACCCTGTCGGATCTGCCGCTCGAGCAGGCGCACGTCGCGCCGGATCTGGCCGTGAGCCGTAGCGCGCTGACCGTGCACACGCTGCCGAAGTTCGAGGATCTCACCGTCGGCGCGGAACTGCCCGCGGCCAGCATCCGCCTCTCCCGCGGCGATCTGGTGAACTACGCGGGCGTCTCGGGCGACACCAATCCGATCCACTTCAGCGACCGGGCCGCCGAACTGGCCGGGCTGCCGACGGTCGTGGCGCACGGCCTGCTCACCATGGGCCTGGGTGCGGACTTCCTGACCGAGTGGCTCGGCGATCCGACCGCGATCGAGAGCTACAGCGTGCGGTTCGCGGGCTACGTGCCGGTGTACCCGTTCGAGACCACCGCGGTCGACTTCACCGGCAGGATCAAGTCGCTGGACCCGGAGCGCCGGACCGCGACCGTCCTGATGGGCGCCACCTCGGCCGGGAAGAAGCTGTTCGGCCGGGCCATCGCGCAGGTGCAGCTCAGCTGAGGGTCACCACGCCGCGCTCAGGTCGGCGTGCTGACGGATCCAGCCGTGCATCGCGATACCCGCGGCGACGCCCGCGTTGATGCTGCGGGTCGAGCCGAACTGCGCGATGGACACCGTCATCGTGGCGGCGTCCCGCGCGGCGTCGGTGACCCCGGGGCCTTCCTGACCGAACAGCAGCAGGCAGTCCCGGGGTAGTACGGCCGTCTCCAGCGGCACCGAACCGGGCACGTTGTCCACCGCGACCACGGTCAGCCCCGCGGCCGCCGCGAATTCCAGCAGTTCGCCGACCGACGCGTGGTGCATCAGGTGCTGGTAGCGGTCGGTCACCATGGCACCCCGGCGATTCCAGCGGCGCCGGCCCACGATGTGCACCGCGGCCGCGGCGAACGCGTTGGCGGTGCGGACCACGGTCCCGATATTGGCGTCGTGCCCGAAATTCTCGATGGCGACGTGGAACGGGTGCCGGCGGCGGTCGATATCCGCGACGATCTCCTCGCGACGCCAGTACCGGTAGGCGTCCACCACGTTGCGCCGATCACCGTGGGCGAGCAGTTCCGGATCCAGCCGCGGATCGTCGGGCGCCGACGTCCCGAATTCGGTCACCCACGGCCCGACGCCGTGCGGATGTTCCCCCCACTCGGTGGGGCCCGGAACCGATTCGTCCGCCGCGGGGCCGGAGAGTCGCTCGTCGTCGGATGGCGGGGCCTGGTTCACCAGCGTCATCGTAGTGGCCGCCGACCGGGGGTCCGTACGGGCCGATGCCGCCCGGGAACGGGTCCGCCGGACCTATCCTGGAGTTGTCGCAGCGGTGGTGGAGGTCGGATGGACCACGCACGCATTCTTCGCACCGTGCTCGGCGTGACCGCCGGGTACCTGATGATCCTCGGTCTGTGGCTGGGCTGGGTCGTGCGGCACACCCCGCCGGGGACGCTGCCGTATCAGATCATGGCGCTGGTGGGCGCGTTCGGCTCGTGTGTGGGCCTCGGGATGTTGTGGGCCCAGGTGCCCTCGCGGGCGGACCGGCGGCTGCGGCGGCACGGGCTGGAGGGCTGGGCGACGGTGGCGGGCGTGCATCCGCTCACCCGCACCGACCACCACACCGAACTCACCCAGCTCGATCTGGAGCTGACCGTACCGGGCTCCGAAAGTTACCGCGGCACGATCGTTTTCGATGTCGCGCCGATCGACCAGCCGAAAATCGCTGTCGGCGAGACGATTTCGATTCGGGTGGACCCGGCGGACCGGGACCGGATCATGTTGTGCCTGTGAGTGATCCGGCCACCGGCCCGCTCAGACGGTGAAGCTCGGCTCCGCCGGAGCCGGCGGCAGGGTGACCACCTGACCGGCGTAGCTCAGCCCGGCGCCGAAGCCGAGCAGCAGCGCCAGCTGGCCGCCCTTCGCCTTACCGGTCACGAGCATCTCCTCGATGGCCAGCGGAATCGAGGCCGCGGAGGTGTTACCCGTGTTCTCGATGTCGTTGGCCATGGGGATCTCCTCGGCCAGGCCCAGATTCTTCTTCATCAACTCGTTGATGCGGGCGTTGGCCTGGTGCGGCACGAAGACCTCGATGTCCTCCTTGGCCACCCCGGACAGATCCAGCGCGGTGGACAGCGCGCGCGGCAGCGTCACCGCCGCCCAGCGGAACACCGACTGGCCCGCCATCCGCAGCGACATCCGGCCGATCCGCTCCACACCCGGATCGGTGCCCTGCAGGCGCTGCGCCCGGTGCATGTACTCCAGGAAGTCGACGTCCTGCATGATCGAACCGGCGTGCTCGCCGTCGCTGCCCCACACCGTCGGGGAGATGCCGTTGTCCTCGCTGGGCCCGACCACCACCGCACCGGCGCCGTCGCCGAAGATCATCGCGGTGCCCCGGTCGGTCGGGTCGAGGCCGACCGTCATGGTCTCCGCGCCGATCACCAGCACGTACTCCGAGGAGCCGGCGCGGATGAGGTCGGCCGCGACACCGAGGCCGTAGCCGAATCCGCCGCAGCCGGAGGTCAGGTCGAAGGCGGGAATGCCGTTGATACCCAGATCGAAAGCCACGGTGGGCGCCCCGTGCGGGGTCAGGGTCAGCCAGCTGGAGGTGGCCAGGATCAGCGTGCCGATCTTCGACCGATCGATACCGCTGTTGACGATCGCCCGCTCGCCGGCGGCGACCGCCATCGAGCGCAGCGTCTCGTCGCCGCTGATCCAGCGCCGGTTCCGGATACCGGTGCGCTCGAAGATCCACTCCGGTGACGAGTCCAGAACCTCGCACACCTCGGCATTGCTCACGATCCGTCGTGGCCGATAGGCGCCGATGCCCAGCATCGCGACGTTCGCGCGACCCTCGTTGATTGCAATGCTCACCACGGGCGACTCACACGACCCTTCACCGTTACTCGCAGTTCTCGAAATCGGACTCCAGGCTAACCCACCGGACGGTCATCCCAATGCCAGATCCTTCAGGCCGAGGATGGACCGGTACTCGAGCCCCTCGGCGGCGATCACCCGGTCGGCGCCGGTCTCCCGGTCGACCACGGTCGCGACGCCCACCACCGTAGCGCCGGCCTCCCGCAACGCCCGCACCGCGGTGAGCGGCGAGTTGCCGGTCGTGGTGGTGTCCTCCACCACCAGCACCCGTTTGCCCACGATGTCCGGGCCCTCGATCTGCCGTTGCATGCCATGGGTCTTGGCGGCCTTGCGCACCACGAACGCGTCCAGCGGGCGGCCCGGCGTGTGCAGCATCGCCAGCGCCACCGGATCCGCTCCCATCGTCAGGCCGCCGACGGCGTCGAACTCCCAGTCGGCGACCAGCTCGCGTAGCAGTGCGCCGATCAACGGCCCGGCCTGATGATGCAGGGTGGCCCGGCGTAGGTCGACGTAGTAGTCGGCCTCCTTGCCGGACGACAGCGTCACCCGGCCGTGCACCACGGCGAGCTCGCGCACGAGCTCGGCCAATCTGTCCCGATCGGCGGTCGATTCGATCATCTTTACCGGTTACGTCCTTCCGCGTGCGTTGAACAAGCCTCGATTCAGGCGGCCCACCACCGGGCGCGGAATCATACCGGCGACCGTGGTGAGCAGCTTGTACTGCGCCCCGGGCACGCTGATCACCCGGTCCTTGTCCAGATCGTGCAGGGAGCCGGCCACGACCCGGTCGACGTCCAGCCACATCCGTTTCGGCAGCGATTGCATCGCGATGCCGGCCCGCTCGTGGAATTCGGTGCGTACGAAACCGGGGCACAGTGCCTGCACCCGAACACCGGTTCCGACCAGTCCCCCGGCCAGTCCCTCGGTAAAGGATATGACGTACGCCTTCGAGGCCGAATACGTCGATCCGCGACCGGGCACCAGACCGGCCACACTGGCCACGTTGACCACGGTGCCCCGGGCCGCCGCGATCATCGGCGGCAGCGCGGCGCGGGTCAGCCGGAGCACCGCGGTGACGTTGACGTCCAGCTGCGCCTGCAGGCGGTCCGGGTCGACGCTCCAGAATTCGCCGTCGAGCCCGAATCCGGCGTTGTTCACCAGGAATTGGACGCCGGCGCCGGCTCGTTCGGCCACCCGGTCGCGGTCGGCGGCGACGGCCAGATCGGCGGGCAGCACCTCGGATCGGGTGCCGAACCGGGTGCGCACCTCGTCGGCGAGGGCCTGTAATCGGGGCTCGTCGCGGGCGACCAGCACCAGGTCGTAGCCGAGCGCGGCCAGCCGCACGGCGTAGCCCCGGCCGATACCGGAGGTGGGTCCGGTGACCAGGGCTACGGGGCGGGTCGCGCCGGGCAGGCGGACGACCTCGTCGGCGCCCGGCGAATCGGAGGAATCGGTCATGCTCGGATCCTTTCGCGCACGACCGGGATGTCGCATGGTCGTGGCGCGCTGCCGCCTCCGCGCCCGCCGGTCGTGCGGGTCGTCATCCCGTACCCGTCAGCGGGGTGCGGGGCCTTGATAGGGCCGGAACCCGGGATGGAACGGACCACCCGGGCGTTCGGACGAATCCAACTCGTCCTCGTCGCCGGATCGAGCCGGCTCGGCGTCCCCGGGCCGGTCCTCGTCGGCGGACCAGGTGCGCCGGACCCGATCGCGCGGATCCGGGACGATGGCCAGCGCCGGCCGACGCGACGGCCGCGCCTCGGATTCGCCCGCGATGTCGTCGAGCAGCGGGGCGTAGTCGCCGTCGCGGTCGAACCGAGCGGCCGGTTCGGCGTCGTCCCGGTCGTCGTACTCGTCGCGCTCGAACTCGTCGTCCTCGGCGGCGTAGCGAACGGACTCGCGGGGATCGGATTCGTAGTCGTCGCCGTCGAAGTCGTCGCGCTCGTAATCGTCGCGGTCGAAGTCGTCACGGTCGTCCGAGTCGTAGTCCTCTTCCTCGGGCGATCGGCCGCGATCCACCACCGGCGGCAGCACGTGCAGCAGGCCGGACAGGCGCAGCACCGCGTCGATGGCGGTCTCCCAATCGCGCGGGCCGCTGCCGACCGGCAGCATGCCCAGCGTCCAGTTGCCCTCACTCCACAACTGCTGCACGGTATCCGGCAGACTCTCGATGAATGCGACCATGCGCTGATCGACCGCGTGCCGGGCGACATCCGGGTTGGTGGCGAACACCACCCGGTCGCCGATCGCGCCGAGCAACTCCAGATCGTGGTCCTTCGGCGGAGCCGCCGTCTTGGAGCGCAGGTCGATATCGATGTCCGACCCGATCTGCCGCCGCACCGCGACCATGGTCGCGGAATCCTCCAGATCGAACAGGACGAACTTCTCGCCCTTGCGATTTCCGGAGACCACGTCCACCGCGGACAGATAGCCGAGTTTCGTCATCGCCCCGCGGTGCCAGTTCGCCGCCAGCGAGGGTTCGACCGACACATACGTATAGCCTTGGGATTTCGCCCAGACCTGCCGTACATGACCGGTCCGCTGCCGCTGGACCCGGTCGAAATACAGCAGCACGATCGCACCCACGAGTGCGACCGCCGCGAGCCCGAACCAGATTGCTGCCGTCATCGTCCGCAAGTCTAGTTCCCCACCCGTGACGGTGTTGATGGCGACCGCTTCCGACGGCGTGTTCTGGTGTCGCGCACATCCACCGCTGTCTCGGAACACAACGCCGATCATTCGGTTGTCCCGGACCGGAGCGCAGCGGACGCCGATTACCTGGCCAGGGCGGCGCCGATGATCAGTTTGGCCTGGATGGTGCCGTCGGGAGACTTGTCGCCCTGGACCACGACCATGTCGCCGGCGTGCAGGTCGGTGAGTTTGCCGCCGCCGAGGGCGATCACCTGGGTCTTGTCGTCGGTGTGCACGGTGACCATCGCGCCGCCGAGGGATTGCAGGGTGAGGGTGGCGCCGTCGTTGGTATCGATCGTGCCCATCGTGGCGCCGAGGCTGTCCAGGTCGCCGCCGAGTCCGGGTAGCGGGGGCAGGCCGGGTAGCGGTTCGCCGGAGGTACCGGGTAGCGGCTCGGCGGTGGGTACCTGGTGGGTGGTTCCGCCGGAGGCGCTGGGGGTGGAATTGTCCCGGCCGGCCAGTAGCAGGCCGGCGGCGATGCCGCCCAGTACCACCAGGACGAACACCGCCAGGCCGATACCGAACCACAGGCCGGTGCGGCGCTTGCGGGGGTGGCGCAGGAGGCCGGTGGGGCCGTAGGGGCCGGGGTGCTGCGGATCCCCCTGCCACGGTTGGCCGTAGGCGTAGGGATCCTGGCCGTATTGCGGCGGGGTGGTGTATTCGGTTGTGCCCCATTGGTTGTCGTAGTGGGGCAGTTCCCGGGTCGCGCCGGGCCCGGGGGGCTCGTCGAAATACCGGTAGGACGTCGTCGGATCCGAACCCTGGCCGTAGGCCGCCGCGAACTCCGACGTGTGCAGCTCGCGCGGCCGGGACGACTCCGGCGCCCCGACCCGTTCGGTCGGGGCGCCGGAGGAATCCGGCCGCTGCCACGGATCACGCGGACTGGTCATGCCACCCAGCGTAAGCGCACCGCGCGCGGTGACGGTCCGGGTCGGCGCAACCGTGGCCCGTTCGCGGCCGGATCAGGCGCGTCCGACCAGCAGTCCGTCGCCGTCGGGGGTGACATTGACCTTCACCACATCCCCGTCGGTGACCTCGCCGGCCAGCAGTTCCTTCGCCAGCGAATCGCCGATCGCCTGCTGGATCAGACGGCGCAACGGCCGGGCCCCGTAGACGGGGTCGTATCCACGGACCGCCAGCCAGAACCGCGCCGCGTCGGTAACATCCAGCTTCAGCCGGCGCTGGGACAGCCGCTTCTGCAACTGCGCCAGCTGGATGTCGACGATGTGTTCCAGCTGTTCCTCGTTCAGCAGGTGGAACATGACCACATCGTCGAGGCGGTTGAGGAATTCCGGCTTGAAGGCCGAGCGGACCGCGTTGAGCACATGCTCCTTGTCACCACCGGCGCCCAGGTTGGACGTCAGGATGAGGATCGCGTTGCGGAAGTCGACCGTGCGGCCCTGGCCGTCGGTCAACCGGCCCTCGTCGAGCACCTGCAGCAGGATGTCGAACACGTCCGGGTGCGCCTTCTCGATCTCGTCGAACAGCACCACCGTGTACGGCCGCCGCCGCACCGCCTCGGTCAGCTGACCGCCCTGGTCGTAGCCGACATATCCGGGCGGGGCGCCGACCAGGCGGGCCACCGAATGCTTCTCGGAGTACTCGCTCATATCGATCCGGATCATCGCCCGCTCGTCGTCGAACAGGAAGTCCGCCAACGCCTTCGCGAGTTCGGTCTTACCGACGCCGGTGGGGCCGACGAACATGAACGAGCCGGTGGGCCGGTTCGGATCGGCGACGCCCGCGCGGGCCCGGCGGACCGCGTCGGAGACGGCGGTGACCGCCTCGGTCTGGCCGACCACGCGCTTGCCGAGTTCCTCCTCCATACGCAGCAGTTTGCGGGTCTCACCCTCGAGCATCCGGCCGACCGGGATGCCGGTCCACGCCGCCACCACCTCGGCGATGTCGTTGGGGCCGACCTCCTCCTGCAGCATCATCTCGGCGTCGGCGGAACCACCGGCGGTACCGGCCTTCCGCTCGGCCTCGGCCAACTGCTTCTCCAGCTGCGGGATGCGGCCGTAGCGTAATTCGGCGGCCTTGCCCAGATCGCCGTCGCGCTCGGCGCGTTCGGATTCGCCCTTCAGCGCCTCCAGTTGCTCCTTGATACCGCGCACCGCGTCGATGGCCTGCTTCTCGTTCTGCCAGCGGGCCATCAGCTGGTTCAGCTTCTCGCGATCGTCGGCCAGTTCCTGGCGCAACTTCTCGAGCCGCTGTTTGGAGGCCGCGTCGGTCTCCTTCTCGAGGGCCATCTCCTCGATCTCCAGGCGCCGCACCGCGCGTTCGACCTGGTCGATCTCGACCGGACGGGAGTCGATCTCCATGCGCAGCCGCGAGGCGGACTCGTCGACGAGGTCGATGGCCTTGTCCGGCAGGAATCGCGAGGTGATGTAGCGGTCGGACAGCGTGGCCGCCGCCACCAGCGCGGAGTCGGTGATCCGGACGCCGTGGTGCACCTCGTAGCGCTCCTTGAGGCCGCGCAGGATGCCGATGGTGTCCTCCACCGACGGCTCGCCGACCAGCACCTGCTGGAACCGCCGCTCCAGCGCCGGATCCTTCTCGATGTGCTGCCGGTACTCGTCCAGCGTGGTCGCGCCGACCAGGCGTAGCTCGCCACGGGCCAGCATCGGCTTGATCATGTTGCCCGCGTCCATCGCGGATTCGCCGGTGGCGCCGGCGCCGACGATGGTGTGCAACTCGTCGATGAAGGTGACGATCTGCCCGGCGCTGGACTTGATCTCCTCCAGCACCGCCTTCAGCCGCTCCTCGAATTCGCCGCGGTACTTCGCACCGGCGACCATCGCGCCGAGATCCAGCGAGATCAGGCGCTTGCCGCGCAGCGATTCCGGCACATCGCCCGCGATGATGCGCTGGGCCAGGCCCTCCACGATGGCGGTCTTGCCGACACCGGGCTCGCCGATCAGCACCGGATTGTTCTTGGTGCGCCGGGACAGCACCTGCACCACGCGCCGGATCTCGGTGTCGCGGCCGATGACCGGATCGAGTTTGCCCTCGCGGGCGGCCTCGGTGAGATCGGTGGAGTACTTCTCCAGCGCCTGGTAGCTGCCCTCCGGATCCGGCGAGGTGACGCGGGCATTGCCGCGCACGGTGGTGAACGCCTCGCGCAGCGCGTCGGCGGTGGCGCCGTACTTCAGCAGCAACTGGGAGACGTCGGAGTCGCCGGCGGCCAGGCCGACCACCAGATGTTCGGTGGAGACGTAGTCGTCACCGAGTTCGGTGGCCAGTCGCTGCGCGGCCGTGACCGCGGCCAGCGATTCGCGGCCGAGTTGCGGGGCGGTGGTGGCGCCGCTGGCGCGGGGCAGCCGTTCCACGATGTCCTGGGCCTCGCGGCGCACCGTTGCCGGATCCACCGCGACGGCCTTCAACAGGGGGGCGGCGATGCCGTCGGTCTGATCCAGCAACGCCACCAGCAAGTGCGCCGGCCGGATCTCCGGATTGCCGGCCGCCGAGGCGGCCTGCAATGCGGCGGTCAACGCCGCCTGGGTCTTGGTGGTGGGATTGAACGAGTCCACGGGCACCTTCCTGTGAGTGATGAGACTTCAGGTTCTGGACAGTTCAACGCGCGACTAGTTGAGTCTGTTCCGCTCAAGTTTGGTCTATTTCCGGCGCTCACCGCAAGGTTCCGGCGTCCACGCTACGCGCCACGAACCGCCTCGAACGCCGCGATTGCGTAGTTGTGCGTGGTGGCGCGCCTACGATGACCCGAAACCGCTCGTGTGAACTTCCTGTGGATGTGCGTCACCCCGTTGGCCCCAGCACCGCCCGGACGAATGGAGCACGCCAGATGCGCGCGATGGTGGTACAGGAATTCGGTGGCACCCCCGAACCCGCCGAGATGCCGGTCCCGGCGGCCGGGCCGGGCCGGATCCAGATCCACCTCGAAGCCGCCGGCGTGAATCCCTACGATCGCAAGCTCGTCGACGGCCTGCTGCGCGGCCGGATGCCCTTCGATTTCCCGATGATCCCCGGCACCGACGGCGCCGGCATCGTCACCGCCGTCGGCGAGGGCGTCACCGATTTCGCGGTCGGCGATCGGGTGGTGGGCAAGGCCGTCGCCGCGCCGCTGGGCCACGGCACCTTCGCGGAGTACATCGCCATCCCCGCCGACAGCACCGTCGCGAAACTGCCGGACACCGTCGGCAGCATCCAGGCCGCCGCGCTGCCGACCGCCGGGCTCGCCGCCCAGGATCTGCTGGACGCCGCCGCGCTGGTGCCGAGCCAGGTGGTGCTGATCAACGGGGCCTCCGGCGGGGTCGGTTCCTTCCTGGTCCAGCTGGCCGCCGCCGCCGAGGTGCAGGTGATCGTCACCGCGCGGCCCGACGACGCCGACCGGATGATCCGGCTCGGCGCCGACGAGGTGATCGATTACACCCGCGGCCCGGTGGCCGAGCAGGTGCGCGCGGGCCGTCCCGACGGCGTCGACGTGCTGTTCGACCTCATCTCCGCGCCGCCTGCCTTCGCCGCGCTGATCCCGCTGGTGCGACCGGGCGGCACCGCCTACAGCACCACCTTCGCCACCGACGAGGCGGCGCTGCACGACCACGGCCTCAAGGGCGGAAATCTCACCTCCACCGGCGCGGCGCCGGAACTACGCCGACTACTCCGGCGGGTCGCCGAAGGAGATCTCGTCGTGCCGATCGACGCGACCCGCCCCCTCACCGATGCCGCACAGGCGCTGACCGCGACCGGAGCGCGCGGCAAGACCGTACTCGTCATCTGAGGCAATCAGACACAGCTTCGGGGATACTTGACCGCGAAGGACGCCGTGACCCATGGCGGTCCCCCGAGGAGATACAGCAAGAAAGGGAGCTCGACGTCGTGGATGCGCGTTCGGCAGCGCTGGTCCGCGCCAACTTCCGGTCGATAGTCGAGGCAGAGCACGGGCCCGAGCGGTTGATCAGCGCGTTCTACGGTCACCTGTTCGCTGAGAACCCTCGCCTGCGCGATCTCTTCGCGCCGACGATGGATATGCAGGCCAAGCGGCTCACCGCCGCGATCCAGTTCGTGATCGATCATCTCGAGGACTGGGATCGTGCCCAGCGTTTCCTCGAGCAATTGGCGCGCGACCATCGGAAGTACGGTGTCCAGGCCGCGCACTACGATGCCGCCGGTCGCGCCATGCTCGCCGCGTTCCGCACCTACCACGGCCCGGAGTACTGGCACCGCGGGCTGGAGGAGGGCTGGCGCGACGTCTGCATCCTGATCTCCGCCTCGATGGCGATCGGCGCCAACTCCGACAAGTCGCAGCCCTATTGGGAGGCGACGGTGGTCGGCCACCGCCGGGTACTCGACGATCTGGCCATCGTGCGGTTGCAGTCCGAGACGCCGATCCCCTATCAGGCCGGACAGTATGTGCCGGTGTCGATCCCGCAGCGGCCGAAGATGTGGCGCTACCTGTCCCCGGCGATTCCCACGAATCCCTACGGGGAGATCGAATTCCACGTCCGGAAGGTGCGCACCGGCTGGGTGAGCCCGGCGGTCGTGAACGAGACCGAGGTCGGCGACAAGTGGCTGATCGCGGGTCCGCTGGGCGGCCTGCACGTCGATCGGGACAGCGGCCGGGACGTGCTGATGATCGGCTCCGGCACCGGAATCGCCCCGCTGCGTGCGCAATTGATCGAGATGGGCCGGCGCGGGATGAATCCGCGCGTGCACTTCTTCATCGGCGGCCGCTATCCGTGCGATCTGTACGACGTGGAGAACATGTGGCAGCTGTCGCTGAGCAACCCGTGGCTGACCGTGATCCCGGTGTGCGAGAACGAATCCAACCCGTGGTGGCATCCCTATCCCCCGGTCGACCCGCCGTTCGGTATGCACCGCAGGCTGATCGGTAATCTGGGTGCCGTGGTCGCGAGCTTCGGTGCCTGGGCGGATCGGCAGATCCAGATCTCCGGCTCCGCCCGCATGATCGCCGATACCCGGCGCGCCCTGATGGCGGTCGGCACCCCGGATCGCGCGATCAGCGCCGACCCGGTGTGAGTGGTGCGACGGACGTTTCGAGGGTGAGGACGCAGCAGTGACGATCGGCCCGGACCAGACCGGCGAATTCCCGGTTCACGCCGCCTCCGAGTGGACGGCGACGGTGGTCGGGCACCACCGGGTGCGGCACGATCTGGCGGTGATCCGGCTGATCGGCGAGTACGTGCCGTTCATCGCCGGGCAGTCGGTCGAGGTCACCATGCCGCAGCATCCCGGGTTGCGGCGGCGGTTGTCACCCGCGCTGCCACCCTCGCTGGACGGCAAGCTCGAATTCCATGTGCGGACCGTACCGGGCGGCTGGTGCAGCGGGACGATGGTCGCCGATACCCGGCCGGGTGACCAGTGGCGGATCGCGGCGCCGGACGGATGGCTGTCGGTCGAGCCGGAGGCCACCGATGTGGTGATGATCGCGGGCGGTACCGGGCTGGCGCCGCTGCGCTCGCTGCTGCTGGACCTGTCCCGCCGGCCACAGCCGCCGCGCACCCATCTGTTCGTCGGTGGCCGGTCGCCGCGCGATCTGTACGCCTCCGACATGTTGTACCTGCTGGCCGGCGAACTGCCCTGGCTGACGGTGATTCCGGTGGTGGAGAGCGCCTACGACCCGTCGTGGGTCGACGAATGGTACGAGAGTTGCCGCGTCGACATCGGATTCGACGTGAACGAGATGCTGGAGGGGACGCTCGCCGACGTGGTCGGCGATATGGGCCCGCTGCTGCACCACCGGGTGCTGGTGTGCGGATCGCGCGCGATGGTCCAGGCCACCGTGGAGAGCCTGGTCGCGGGTGGGACCCCGCCGGGGGCCATCCGGTACGAGGGCGCCTGAGCCGGATCGGCGCGGTGCGGCCGGAGTCGGCGGTCGTGGTCGCGGCGGACTCAGAAGAGGGGGTCGTGCCGGATGTTGCGGGTCGGGACGCCCGCGGCCATCAGGCGGAATTTGGTGGTCTGCACCATCGGTGGGGCGCCCACGATCTGGACGTCGTGATCGGCCCACTCCCCCGCGGCGGCCACCACTTTGCCGATCTGCCCCACCTGTCTTCGTTCCAGTCCGGGCAGTTCCGGCGCGGACTCGGCCGAATCGGCGTACCACCAAGGGTTTTCGGTGCTCTCGACGACCGGCGTGACGGTCAGCCACTTGTGCGCGGCGGCGAGTGCGCTCAGCGTCTCCAGATCGTAGAGATCGCACGGGTGATGCCCGCCGACGAACAGGTGCACCCGCGGATTGGATCGGCGCTGCGTCATCGCCAGCAACTGCGCGCGCAGCGGGGCGATGCCGGTGCCGCACCCGACCATGAGCATCTTGCGCCGGGTGTTGCGCAGCACGCCGAGACCGCCGAGCGGCGAGCCCAGCAGCCAGCGGTCGCCGACCGCGGTGTGCCCGACGACGGCGGGACTGACCCAGCCGCCGGTGACGCTGCGGATGTGGAATTCGATCTCCCCCTGGGGATTCGGGGGGACCGCGGCGGACAGGTAACGCCACATCCGCGGGCGGGACGGGATCTGCACGCTCATGTACTGACCGGCCGCGTAGGTCATCGGATGGTCCAGCCGCAGCCGCACGATCGACAGATTGCGCAGTACCGCACGGTGTTCGACGACGGTACCGGTCCACACCGGCGGTGCGGTCTCCTGGTCCGCGGCGGTCATCATGGTGGCGGTGATGAGGTCGAGGCCCTCCTCCCAGGCCCGTTCCACCTCGTCGGTCCACAGCTCGGTGCCGGCGTAGCCGCTGAGTGCGAGCCGCAGCGATCTGCCCACTGCCGCATAGTGATCCGCGGTCACGCCGTATTTGCGATGATCGCGGCCCAGCTGCGCCAGGAAGGGCAGCAGCCGGTCGGGCTCCTCCAGCCGCTCGACGGTGTAGCCGATGGCCTTGATCAGCCGATCGCGCTGCAGTCCGAGGGCGGCGGGGAACAGGTCCCGGATGTGCGGGTATTCGGTGAAGAGGATGGCGTAGAACGACCGGGCGAGCTTCTCCGGTCCCCCCTCCTCCGCAGCAACCGCCTTGAAAGTCGTTCTGATCAATGCGACGGTCCGCGAATCCATAAGTCTCACAACCCCATTTCGCACTCGAACACTGACCGCACCCGGAGTGGAATGCCGCGAGCCACTCGTCAGCAGCCGATGTTCTTCGAGTCTAGGGGAGGTTTGCCAGCAACGGAACGGCCTTCCCGAACAACAGGAGTGAAATTCCGACGGAGCAGGGCGGAAGCGTGCCAAGCCCCCTGGAAACATACCGAAAGCGCAGCAAATTCGGATCATTTCGATCGCCGATAGGAACCGACCGGCCCGCTACCTGACTGTGAGTAGCATTTGCTGAAGCAGTGCTGACCGTTCCAACGAGCGCGAAAATCGGTGTCGCGCGGCATTTGAGGCGATTCCGGCAACGATCCCGCCACCGCCGCTGGGGATTACGCCAAAACATCCCGTGAAGGCGCTGGGGCACAACGAAAAACAGCGCCTCCGTCACCGGAGGCGCTGTCACAGAATCCAGGCCGGACTATCGCCGCTTGTTGCGGGGCTGCCACACCACCAGCGCGGTGCTGCGGGGAGGCGGGGTGAGATCGGGGCGGTAGGCCGCGCGCAGCCGTTCCACCTCGGCCATCAGCTCGCCGAGCCGCTGCTGCAACTCCTCGACCTGGTTGGTGAGTTCGATGATCCGCTTGATACCGGCCAGGTTGACGCCCTCGTCCTGGGACAGGCGCTGCACCTCGCGCAGCAACTCCACGTCCCGGCTCGAATAGCGCCGTCCCCCACCGGAGGTCCGCTGCGGGGTCACCAGTCCCAGCCGGTCATAGGTGCGCAGGGTCTGCGCATGCATACCGGCCAGCTGGGCGGCCACCGAGATCATGAAGTACTCGGTGGACGCACTCATCTTCTTCGGTTCGTCCATCACGCACCTGCCCATCCGGCACGCGGATCGAACCCGCCCGCCTTCTCCGCGTCGGCGTAGAGCCGCAATGCCTCGGTGGCATTGTCGTCCAGCTTCTGCGGCACCGCGACCTTCACGGTGACGAGCAGGTCGCCCGAGGTGCCGTCGCGCTTGGGTACGCCACGTCCGCGCACCCGCAGGGTGCGGCCGTCGGCGGTGCCCGCGGGCACCTTGACGCCGACCCGGCCGTCCAGCGTCGGCACCGACACCGTGGTGCCCAGTACCAGTTCGCTGTAGCTGACCGGCAGCACCAGGGTCAGGTCGTCGCCGGTGCGGCCGAAGACCTTGTCGTTGCTGACGTGCACGGTGACGAACAGATCGCCGGCCGGCGCGCCGCGTAGGCCCGCCTCACCCTGACCGGCCAGCCGGATGCGCTGACCGTCGCGCACCCCCGGGGGCACCCGCACGGTGATGGTGCGGGTCCGGTTCTGGATGCCGGTGCCGTGGCAGTCGGTACACGGGTCGTCGATGATCGACCCGGTGCCGCGGCAGTCCTCGCACGGCTCGCTGAATCCGAACGCACCCTGGTTGCGGCTGATCACGCCGGTTCCGTTGCAGTGCGGGCAGACCCGCGGGCTGGTGCCGGGCTTGGCACCGCTGCCGTGGCAGGTGGTACACGGCGACGGACTGGTCATCCGCAATGGCACGGTGACGCCCTGGGCCGCCTCCCGGAAGCCGAGGGTCGTCTCGGTCTCCACATCGCTGCCGCGCCGCGGGCGGGTGGAGGCCCGGCCGCCACCACGGTTGAACAACCCGCCGAGCAGATCACCCAGACCCCCGTCGCCACCGCCGGCGGCAGTACCGCCGAAGATGTCGCCGAGGTTGAACTCGCCGCTGAATCCACCGCCGCCGGGTGCGTATCCACCGCCCGGCGCGAACCCGCCACGACCGAAGGCGCCGCTGGCGAACAGCCGCCGCGCCTCGTCGTACTCCTTGCGCTTCTCCGTATCCGACAGCACGGCATGCGCCTCGCTGACGGCCTTGAACCGCTCCTCGGCCCCGGCGTCACCCGGATTCTTGTCCGGATGCAGGTCGCGGGCCAGTTTGCGGTAGGCCTTCTTGATGTCGTCCGCGGAGGCGCTGGAGGAGACACCCAGCTCCTTGTAGAAGTCTTTCTCGAGCCACTCCCGATTCACCGAGCATCTCCTCCTTTCACACTGTCACTCGTCGGCACTGCCGTCGCCGGCGTTCGTCGTCTCCGGTGTCACCGGATCCGCCGCGCCGCCGTCCGCCTCCGGCTCCACGCCGGAGTCGGCGGCCAGGGCGGCGTCGGTGACGCCGACCAGCGCGTGCCGCAGCACGCGATCGCCGAAGCGGTAACCCTTGCGCATCACCACGCCGATGACCGGATCGTGGCCGTCGCCCTCGTGCTGCACGGCCTCGTGCAGGGTCGGATCGAAGGGCTCACCCTCCGTGCCGAATTCGTCGAGACCCTGCTTGCGCAGCGCGTCGGCCAGCTTGTCCGCCACCGACTTCAGCGGTCCGGACTCCAGATCACCGTGGGCGCGAGCCCGATCGAGATCGTCGAGCACCCCGAGCAGTTCGGTGACCACCGAGGCCTTCGCCGCGTCGATGGTGGCCTTGCGGTCACGATCGACCCGCCGCCGGTAGTTGGCGTACTCGGCGGTCAGCCGCTGCAGATCGGCGGTGCGTTCGGCCAGCTCGGCGCCGACCGAGTCGGCGCTCACCGGAGCCGCCTCGCCGTTACCCGCCTCACCGTTGCCCACCGCCGCGGCAGTTGCCGCCGCGGCGTCGGGCCCGGCCTCCGGAGTGGGCGCCGCAGTGGCGTCGGCCGCCGGCTCCCGGACCTCACCGGTCTCGGGATCGACCTTGCGGTTGTCGACGATGGTGATCGGCTCCTGTTCCGGATTCTGGCTCACTTCTTCTCCGGTTCTTCCACGACCTCCGCATCGACGACGGTGTCGTCGGCGGCGGGCCCGGCGCCGTTGGCAGAGCTCGCCCCCGCGTCGGCATTCGCGGACGCCTCGTAGATCGCCTGACCCAGTGCCTGCGACTCGGTCGCGAGCTTCTCCACCGCGGTCTTGATGGTCGAGATGTCGTCGCTCTTCAGCGCCTCGTTCGCCTCGGCGATCGCGGCCTCGACCTTCGTCTTGATCTCCGCGGGGACCTTGTCCTCGTTCTCGTCGATGAACTTCTGGGTCTGGTGCACCAGCGACTCGGCCTGGTTGCGGGTCTCCGCCTCCTCGCGCCGCTGCTTGTCCTCGGCGGCATGCGCCTCGGCGTCACGCACCATCCGGTCGATCTCCTCCTTGGACAGGCCGGACCCGTCCTGGATCTTGATCGTGTTCTCCTTGCCGGTGCCCTTGTCCTTCGCGGTCACGTGCACGATGCCGTTGGCGTCGATGTCGAAGGTGACCTCGATCTGCGGCACGCCACGGGGGGCCGGCGGGATGCCGGTCAGCTCGAAGGAGCCGAGCAGCTTGTTGTGCGAGGCGATCTCGCGCTCACCCTGGTAGACCTGGATCTGCACGGACGGCTGGTTGTCGTCGGCCGTGGTGAAGGTCTCCGACCGCTTGGTCGGGATGGTGGTGTTGCGCTCGATCAGCTTGGTCATCACGCCGCCCTTGGTCTCGATACCCAGCGACAGCGGGGTGACATCGAGCAGCAGGACGTCCTTGACCTCACCCTTGAGCACACCGGCCTGCAGGGCGGCGCCGACGGCGACGACCTCGTCCGGGTTCACGCCCTTGTTGGGCTCCTTGCCGCCGGTCAGCTCGCGCACCAGATCGGTGACGGCGGGCATACGGGTGGAACCGCCGACCAGCACGACGTGGTCGATGTCCTTGACCGAGATGCCGGCGTCCTTGATGACCTGCTGGAACGGCTGACGGGTGCGGTCCAGCAGATCCGAGGTGATCTTCTGGAACTCGGCCCGGGTCAGCTGCTCGTCCAGGAACAGCGGGTTCTTGTCCGCGTCGACGGTGATGTAGGGCAGGTTGATCGAGGTGCCCTGCGAGGAGCTCAGCTCGATCTTGGCCTTCTCCGCGGCCTCACGCAGCCGCTGCATGGCCATCTTGTCCTTGGTCAGGTCGATGCCCGACGAACCCTTGAACTTGTCGACCAGCCAGCTCACGACGCGGTTGTCCCAGTCGTCGCCACCGAGGTGGTTGTCACCGGCGGTCGCGCGGACCTCGACGACGCCCTCGCCGATTTCCAGCAGCGAGACGTCGAAGGTGCCGCCACCGAGGTCGAAGACCAGGATGGTCTGTTCCTTCTCGCCCTTGTCCAGGCCGTAGGCCAGGGCCGCGGCGGTGGGTTCGTTGACGATGCGGAGCACGTTCAGGCCCGCGATCTGGCCGGCCTCCTTGGTGGCCTGCCGCTGCGCGTCCTCGAAGTACGCGGGCACCGTGATGACGGCGTCGGTGATCTCCTCACCGAGGTACTCCTCCGCGTCCCGCTTGAGCTTCATCAGCACACGCGCGCTGATCTCCTGCGGGGTGTACTTCTTCCCGTCGATGTCCACACTCCAGCCGGCGTCGCCCATATGGCGCTTGACCGAGCGGATGGTGCGGTCGACGTTGGTCACGGCCTGGTTCTTCGCCGGCTGACCGACCAGCACCTCGCCGTTCTTGGCGAACGCGACGATCGAGGGCGTGGTCCGCGCGCCCTCCGAATTGGCGATGACCTTCGGCTCGCCGCCTTCGAGCACAGCGATGACCGAGTTGGTGGTCCCGAGGTCGATACCGACCGCACGAGCCATTGTGGTTCCTCCTAAGTGACGTACCTGTGTGTCGTACAGGGCAAGGTGCCTGTCGCCGGTCCCGGCGATGCGCTCGTGGCGCATGCGACCGGGCCGCGGGACCTCACCCCGAACACCGCGTGGAGCACGGTCCCAGCAACGCTGAGCGTGGTCGGCTCAATACTGCCCCCGGTATCTACCCGAGTCAACTACATTCTTGAGCCGACTGCACTCAATGTTGTTGACCAGCTCAACGAGCGACTCCCCGGGTTGATTCCCGGATCGCGGAAATTTTTCGGATGCGATCGGCGGCATACCCACCCGAGCCCGGCACGCACCGGACCGGCCGGTGGTGAGCGTCACGAAGGCGCTCGCACCCGGACATGCGGATATCTCCCGGTAACCCACCGGCACCCATACTCGCCGGTCCGTGACGTATCCGGACGCCTCCGAGCAGGCGACGTCCAGATATCCGAGCGCGCGCGATCAGCCGGTGCCGAGCACCGCCGGCGCCAGGTCCCGCTCGATGGTCACCCGCACCAGGGCCGCGGCCAATTCCGCGTCGTGACCGGTGTGGCCGAGTGCGTCGAGGGCCTGTGGATCGGTCGGCAGGTGCAGTCGCCGCGCGCCGCGGCGGGCCCGGTCGTCGAAACGCGGCCGCACCCAGGTCCAGGTGTCCTGGACCTCACGCAGGAAGATGTCCGCCGCGACCGGACCCAGACCCTCGAACTGCTGCAACAACTCCGCGCACCGCTGCGGATCGTGTCCGGCCTCGGCTGCCAGGCGGCGCAGGTCGCCGTGATAGCGGTCCAGCAGCAGGGCCGCGTTCTCGCGCAGCCGCGTGGCCGTCGACTCGTCGTAGCGCACGTAGTGGCCGCGACCGAGCGCGTCCACGAGTTCCTGCCAGTCGGCGCCCGCGACCCGTTGCGGGGTCCGGTAGCCGGAGTGGAACAGCTCGCGGGCGGCCCCGACCGCGAGGTGCGCGGAGATCCTGGCACTCATCAACTGGGCGAGCACGAGCAACTGGAACAGCGGCGCCGGCCGGTCGGCCAGGCTGATCCCGGCCTCGGCGGCATAGGTGCGGCCCGCCTGCTCGAGCAGCGCGTTCACGGTCTGTCGATCGTTCACAAGACACCTGCTTCCCGCTCGGTACCCCCGTTTTCCAGGACACTCCCGCCCCGGCCGGGCGTCAAGTCACCACCGTCGAGCAGCGGGAAGCGGCCCGACCGCAGCAGACCGGCGATGGCGGCCGTGCGGGCCTGCGGCGCGGCATAGTCCGGATGTGAGCGCAGCACCGCCGCCGCATCGTGCAACCGGACCATCTGCTGCTCGGCGGCCGCGACGGTCCGGCCGCCCGGCGTGACGGGATGGGTCGCGAGGACCGGATGCGCCGGGTCCAGGCGGCCCATCGCGACGGCCTTGTCGATGCGCCGGGCACACCGGCAGAACGCCGCCGGATTCGCCAGTCCGCAGGTGGCGCCGAGGAAGTTGCCGAGCCGCCGTTTCGCCCGCTCGAGCCGCTTCCGGTACGCCGCCGGAGTGCTGCCGGTGATCCACGCCGCCTCCGCCGAGCCGAGCTCGAACACCTCGCTCAGCACGAAGGCGACGCGCTCGTCGCGAACCAGGCACTGCAACATGGCCTGGCTACAGGACAACCGCATCTCGTGGGTGAGGAGTTCCGCCTCCGGGCCGCGATAGTCGGCATCGGCCAGCCCGTCGCGCAGCCCCTCGCCGAAGGCGTCCAGGGACAGGTGCATGCGTTCCAGCGGAGTGCGGCGCGCGAGGTTGAGCAGATAGTTGACGCCGATACGATAGGCCCAGGTGAGCAGCCTTGCCTCGCCACGCCAGGTGCCGAGATTGCCGATCACCCGCAGCAGGATCTCCTGGGTGGCGTCCTCGGCATCCGCCGGACGGGCGAGCATCCGCAGGGCCAGCCGATACAGCGGATCCTGGAGCAGTCGGACCGCTTCCGTGACGGCCGCACGATCGCCGGCGACCGCTCGCCGGACCAGCGCCGTCTCCGCTCCGGCCTCCCCGTCCGCCGGATCGGCCTCGGCCGCAACACCGTATCCGTCCGGGATGGTCGCACCTCCTCCGCTCGCGGAATGTTCCCCCGCCGAGTGCACGCCAACTGTCATGTCCCGCTCGGCGATGGCGGGTTGCCGGGTCATGTCGCCCTCGACGACCACGGATTGCCGGGCCGCGCCCCCCTCGACGACCATGGGTTCCCGGGTCGCACCCCGCGCGGCGTCCACGGATTGCGGGGCCGTGTCCCCCTCGGCGGCCGCGAGTTGCCGGGCCGATGCGGACTCGGTGCTCACCGCCCGATCGCCGGTCGACAATCGTTGTCCCCCAGCATGTTCCGTGCCACCGCCGGTCGCCGTATCTCCCGCTGCTGCCGTCATGATTCCATCGTTCGCCGACCGTGGACGACCCGCAAGGGTGCGCCGCCGGTCGCACCCCGTGCCGGTTCCCGCACCGGCTACAGCGGTACCGGGAACCGGCCACGACGGTTCAGCCGAGCAGTGCGTGCTTGTCCAGCCAATCCGAGATCGCGGTACCGATGGCATCGGGACGGTCCTCGGGAGCGCGATGTCCGGCAGGCCCGATACCGACGGACTCGGCGGCGGCGAACGTCGACACGGCCCAGTCGATCACCTCCGGGGAGCCGAGCCCGACGCCGTTCTCCACAGCCATCACCAGCTTGGGGATCTCCGGCGACCCGGCCATCCACCGGTCGTAGTTCTCCACGATCGCCACGACGTCCGCGGGTTCGCCGTCCAGCGGGAACTCGCGCGGCCACACCAGCATCGGGCGGCGGGATTCCGGCGTCGGATACGGCGCCCGGTACACGTCTAGGTCGGCGGGGGTGAGGGATTTCGCGCCGAACGGCAGGTTGAATTCGATGAACGAGTTCTCCACCAGAATCGCCTGCTCACCCTCCGGCGATCGGAATCGACGGAACATCTCCGCGCCGCGCGGCGGCATCTCGCTCCAGGTCAGTGGACGCAGGAAGGTCTCCAGTACCGCGATTCCCAGAACTCGGTCGGGATGCCTTGCCGCCCAATCCATTCCGAGTGCGCCACCCCAGTCGTGGCCGACCAGGACCACCCGGTCCAGACCCAGCGCGTCGAACCAGGCGTCGAGGTAACGGGCATGATCGGTGAAGCGGTAACCGATCTCCGGCTTACCGGATTCGCCCATGCCGATCAGATCCGGCGCCAGCGCGCGGGTCCGGTCGCTCACGTACGGAATCACGTTGCGCCACAGATACGACGAGGTCGGATTGCCATGCAGGAATACGACCGGAACCGCGCCGGCGCCGACGTCGGTGTAGTTGAGATACGAATCGAGAACGTCGATGACGGGCATCGCCGGTGTCCTTCCGTCGAGGTGCTGACATCCGGTTGGACACATCCCCGGACCACCCTGTGACCGCCCTGGAATGTGACCTGCATCACCCCTGGAACTCTCGAACCATCCCCGCGCCGAAGGCCTGCGCCACATCCACACTCGACCAGGCGCCCGCCACGCCCTCGAACATCCCGTGATCGGCCGGACCGCACACCGGAACCGCGGGTGACCCGGAGCGAACCGATCTCCGGTCCGCCGGGCCACCAGCGAATCCCGGCGAACCATGACCGAGCCCGCCCTCATCCGACCGGCTCAGCACCTCCGAGACATCCCAGCCGGAGTCCGGCCACGCTGCCGCACCGGCCCCGGACGCGTCGCCGCCGAACCTTCCCTCATCCGAAAGGCTCGGCGCACCTGCGCCGTCGGGGCCGTCGAGCGCGTCGCCGGACCGGTCGGTTCCCTGTGCGATCCCGTCCCCGCCCGGATGCGCCGACCTCGCATGTCCGGGCGGGCACCCTAGCTCCGCGGCCGGATCGACCGGGTCGTACCGCGGCTCGAATCCTGCTGGATCGCTGTGGAAAACGCCTGGCAATCGGACGCTGCCGCTACCATCGAGATCGACGGTGAGCTCACCGGTGGATGCGGAACCATCGGTGGAACAACCGAATCCACTCGATTCCGAACCGTTCGGCGCGGAGATATTTCCGAGCCCGATTCCCGCAATGGCACCATCCGCGCGAGCACCGAGATCCGTGATGACTTCTACACCGAACATGCTCTCCGACCCGCCGGTCACATCCGCCGATTCGCTGCCGATCGGCGCGCAGCCGTGCGGCCGGACAACGGGACTCGCCGCGAGCGGATCGCGCGCGTTCTCCCCGGACCGCGCCGGCGGGTCGCCGGACGGACCGATTCCGGCGAACATGCCGGGAACGCGGCCGATTCCGGCGAACGTGGATCCGAGACCACCGGGCGCGACACCTCCGGTGATGCAATCCCGCAGGCTCGCGGCCAATTCCGAATCGAGTACGGCGAATCCACCGCCCGGCACAGCACGGGGAGTTTCCGGCGCACCCGCACGGCGTCCGTTCGACCCGACGCCACCGGTGAGCAGATCGTTCCCGTTCGCCCGGCCCGCGAGACCGCGCCCGTTCGCGCCGGAGCCGGGGTATCCGGTGGAATCGGCACTCCGCTCGCCGGATTCGCGAACTTCGGCGACAGCCGGTTCGAACGCCGCCATGACCGTCGCGAGCCGGGAACCATCGGTGATCAACACTGATTCCGCCACCATCGGAACCACCGCGGCGATGTCCTCCGGTGTCACCCCGGCCAACCCGGCGGCAGACAGGGCCGCGGCCGGGTCCGCGCAGTATCCGGCGGCGGCCTCGTGATCGCGCAGCAGTCCGAGGATGAACTCGAGGATCACGTTGGGACTCATCGAACTCCCTCTCCGGATCGGCGGCCGGCCGAGCGGTCCGCGGTGAATTGCTTTCACGCTAGGAAGATCACGGAGCCTTCCGAATCGGGGCCGCACCCCCCGAAATCCGGAGCGTCCATGTTGGGGGCGAACCGCGGATTAGGGGAATATCCCCGAATTTTCCCGAAGTCGGTAACGCAACCCGCTCAGCAACCGACAGGCGGGTAGATCGCAGTGACCGTACGGCTAGTCAACCGGCACGTGACGCACATGCACGCGTTTCGAACGACAGGGGTTCTCGAATGACTCAGGGCCTGGCGCTCGGCATCACCGTCGGCGCGGCGAACACCGTCGCCGTGACGACCTCCGGGGCACACCGGGGCGCCACGCAGATTCGACCCAGCGCGCCGATTCCGGCGCCCGAATTGTCGCAAAACCTATTGTCCCGGGTCGGTGATTCCGCCGACATCCTCAGCGAGAACGGGGTGTCGGTGCGGGCCGCCGACCTGGTGGCGGCGCTGATCGGCCGCGTGATCGACGATTACGCGCCCGCCACCACGGTGGTCGGCTGCCCCGCGTGGTGGTCACGGCAGACCATGGCGGCGCAGCGCACGGCACTGGACTGGGCTGGCCGCCGCGACGTCGCGCTGGTGCCGGAGCCGACCGCGGCCCTGCGCTGGCTGGAGCACGAATACGGGGTCGGGACCGATGTCGTGGTGGTGTACGACCTCGGCGCCACCGGAGTGACGGTCTCGGCGGTGCGCGGCGGACCGCGCGGCGGGCTGCTCGGCGTGCCGATGCGCGGTACCGAGGTGGGTGGCGCCGAATTCGACCTGCTCATCATGCGTTACGTCCTGGCAAACGTACTGCGCGACGTCGAACTGGACCCCTTGGATCCGGACGTCGAAAGGGAATTGGCGGTACTGCGACGCCGCTGTCAAATTGCGAAAGAAGACCTTTCCGGAAATTCCGCCACGATCGTTCCGATCCGGCTGCCCGGAGTGATGCGAGATATCCGATTGGTCCGGGACGAGGTGGAGGATCTCTACCGCGAATCGCTGCTCGACACACTGGGTCTGGTCCGGACCACCCTCCGCCGCGCCGAGGTCGTGCCGAAGGGACTGGGCGGATTCCTGCTGACCGGCGGCTGCGCCTCGATTCCCCTGGTGGCGGAACTGCTTTCGACCGAATTCGGCCTGCCGGTGATGTCCGCGAGCGATCCCGCCCGGACCGCGGCCCGCGGCGCCGCGCTGCTGGCGGTGGATCTGCTGCAGACGTCCACGGAATCCGTTGCCACGATGGTGGTTTCGGCCGCGATCACCGAACCGATCCCGGCCGCGCCGACCATCACCGTGACACCGGCGGCGGTACCCCCGATTCCGCCGGTGCCCCCCGTACCACCGATCGCGGCCACCGCACCGCCCGAACCGGATTCGCGGCCCGGCCGGGACACCCCGGACCTACCCCGGCCTCGGGACCACGGTCCGGCCCGCCGGCGACTGGCGATGTTCGGCGGCGCGCTGGTCGCGGTCGCGATGCTGGCCACCGGCATCGTGGGGCTGGGCACGTCCCGGCAGACGTCGGATCCGATGAGTGGTTCCGTCAGCGCGACCCGGCCGACGGCCGCGCCGGGGATCGCCTCCCCGGTGGTGCCCACCACGACCGTCGCGGCGACCGGACCGGATTCGAACTCGAACGGCCTACCGCCACAGTCCGATCCGACTCTCGCACCGGAGGATTCGGAACTGTCACCGGGCCGGGTCGACGATCCGGGCACGGTATCGGATTCGAGCGGAACGGGTTCGGTCCCGCAGGCGGCCGGGCCGATACTCTCCCGCGTGGATGGATGAGGTGACCGTGTCCCCGACCATCGCGTTCGCCTCACTGCCGGGCGCACGAGAGATCCTGCGGGAGTTCGACACCGCGTCCTCGCGTCCGCTCATCCATCTGGTCCGCGGCCGTTGCGGAACCGGTAAATCCACCCTGCTGGCGGCGATCCGGGACCGGTTGCACGCCCGCGGGATCGCGTCCCGCGCCGATGTGCCGCCGGACGACGGACCCGATATCGGCCGCGACGCCGCACCGGCGGCGCTGATCATCGACGATGCCCACACGCTGGAACCGGCGGCGCTGGAACGACTTCGCGCCGTCGTGGAGTCCGGTAACCGGACGATCGTCGTCGCCACCCGCCCGCGGCCGCACGACCTCGGGCTGCGCGCGCTCGCCGAGACCGTGTCGCGCCGCGGCCGGGTACTCGAACTGCGTGCCCTGGGCAGCGCCGATATCGCCCCGTTCGCCCGTGAACTGGGGATGACCGTGCCGCGATCGGTGACCCAGCACATCCACCGCCAGACCGGCGGTATCCACGGCGGCGTGGTCACGGCGCTCACCGCCGCCTGCGCCGCCCGCTTGGACGCCGGGATCGCCGCCGTCGACGCGGCCGTGACGAATTGGGCTCGGGCACTGCTGGATCGGACGGAACCCGACCTGCTGGAGGTACTGGTCGTCGCCGCCACCGGCGCGGGGCTGGATCCCGGCGAACTGACCGAGGTACTCGGCGTCGACCACGCCACCGCCTGGGATCTCATCGACCGGGCCCGAGCCGGCGCGCTGGTGACCGATGCCGATCTGCTCCCCGCGCCGGCGGTCGCACCCCTGCGCACCCTGGTCGGCGACCGCCGTTACCTGACGGTGCAGCGACGGCTGCTGGAGGCCCGTCTCGACGCGGGACTGCTGCGCGATCACACCGCCCTGCTGCTCGCGGAGTCCGGCGTCCGGGAACCCCGGCTGGCCGAATACCTCTGCGCGGCAGCCGAGAAGACCGACGACGCCGTGCGCTACTACACCGCGGCGGTGGCGGCGGGCGCCGATCCGCAGGCGGTCGCGGTGCGCTGGGCCGAGGCCGCCGCGCAGGCCGGCGACGGCGACACCGCGTTGCGGCTGGCCGAACCGGTACTGGGCCGCACCGACGTCTCGGACGCGGATCTGGCTGCGGCCGTGCGCATCTGCGCGGGCGTGTGGACCCGCCGCGGGCTGGTGCAACGCGCCGCCCAGTTGTACTCGTGGCTGGGAGCGCACCGGGTGGGCGCGGACTGGGCCGTCGGCGCGACGGTGCAGTACCTGGCCGGTGAGGTGGAGGCCGCGGCCGCACTGTCCGCCACCGCGGACCGCTGGCCGCCGACCGACGCGACCGCGCGCGCCGCCCTGATCGTCGCGGCCCTGGGCCGTTCCGTCGGCGCGACGGACCCGTCCGCCGATACCGCACATCCGTCCACAACCGCGGTCACCACAGCGGCGGACGGCGCGACGGATCCGTTCCCGATCGAGCAGACCACCCCGCTCGTGCACGGCACGAGTCCGTCCCCGATCAACGGGACCACCGCCGCAGCACCCACCTATCTGCCGACCACCGGCGCGACGACACCACCGATCCCCGCCACCGGCCTCACCTACCTTCCCTCGGTCGGCGAACCGACATCGGTATCGTCCACCGGCCCCACCCATCTGCCCACTGTCGGCGAGTCGACATCGGTGCCGTCCACCACCTATCTCCCCGCAATCGATGAGTCGACATCCGTGCCGCCGTCCACCGGTCCCACCCACCTTCCCAGGATCGGCGCAGCGGTATCGATGCCGTCTACCAGCGCCACATACCTGCCCGCGATCGACGAGACGACATCCGTACCGTCCACCGGCCTCACCCACCTTCCCGGGATCGGCGCGGCGGCATCAGTGCCGTCGACCGGCGCCACGTACCTGCCCGCGATCGACAGCACCGCGGCGGCCGCCCCGCAGACGATCGCGGCAGCTCACGGTGGGAATGCGGTTACGTCGAGTCCGAACGGAACCGGCACCAGCACAACAACTTCCGGGCCGACCGACGCGACACCGCGCGGTGGGCTCGCGGGTTCGGTCACCTCGACCGGAACCATCACCAGCACAACAACTTCCGGGTCGGTCTATGCGGCACCGCGCGGTGGGCCGGCGGGTTCGTCCACTCCGAACGGAACCATCACCGAGGCAACAACTCCCGGGTCGGCAAGCGCGATGGGGGTGGACCCGGCGCTGGGTGAATCCCGATCCACGGTCACCCCTGCCGCATCGGCGCTGATCCAGGCCGCGCGCGCCGAGGTCGCGCCGGGTGGCGCCTCGAACCGCTTCCTGCCCTGTACCGCGGCGTCGATCGCGACCCTGCTGTGCCTCAGCATGGGCGAACCGCGCCGCGCCGCCGACGCGCTGCGCGGCGGGTCCGAGCAGGATCCGCAGCTGCTGGTGCTCACCGCCTGGACGGCAATGCTCGGTGGCGACGAACAGGGCGCCGCAGATATCGTCACCGCGCTGGATCTCGCCGCACTCCAGGCCCGTGACCGGCTGCTCGCGCACGGAGTGACCGTCGGCCTGGCCCGCCGCAGTGGTGATCACGCCGCGCTGACCCGGGCCTGGGAGGCCGCCCGTCCGCTGTTCGACGACGTGACGGCGGATCTGCTGGCGCTGTTGCCGATCGGTGAGCTCTGGCTCGCGGCCATCCGGCTGCGCGACGAGGGCCGGGTGGCGACGCTGGTCGACGCGGCCGCGGAGCTGCTGCAACGGCTCGGATATCCCCCGGCCTGGGCGAACGCTTTCCACTGGTACGCCATCCAGGCCTCGATCGCCCGGGAGCGCCCGGACGAGCTGGTACCCCCCGCACAACGCCTGAAGGCCGCCGCGCAGGCCGGCGATATCCACGCCGCGGTCCTCGCCGACGCCGGTCGCACCTGGGTGCTGGCACTGCGCGGTGAGGTCGATCACGACGGCGTGGCCGCCGCGGTCCGGCGGCTCGCCGGGATCGGGATGATCTGGGACGCCGGTCGGCTGGCCTCCGACGCCGCGCTGGCGGCGCCGGATCCGGCGGTGGCGACGGCGCTGCTCAAGCTGGCCCGGACGGTTCGCGCCGAGGCCAGGCCGCAGCAGCGCGCGGCACGATCCGAGGCCGCGATGCCGCCGCCCACGGCGCCGGCGCCCGCGCCCGGCACCATTCTCAGCGAACGGGAACGCGAGGTCGCGGAGCTGGTGCTGCTCGGTCTGACCTACCGGGAAATAGGCGCTCGACTGTACATCTCGGCGAAGACGGTGGAGCATCATGTCGCACGGATCCGACGTCGCATCGGAGCCGGTTCCAGGTCGGAGTTATTGTCTATGCTCCGCGCCATGGGACACGGCTCGCTGCTGGTGTGACACCCCGCCCGGTGTGATACTGCGGACGGCCGTGCACGATGGCGCACCGTACATCGAAGCGAGGTAAGGGAGATGGCGACAGGGGTCGGCCTGCGGATCGCCGAGGACGTGAGCGTTGCCGCGATCGTCGCCGGCGTCGGCAGTCCGGGTGCCGGTGCGCCCGAACCCCATTACGTCCTCCGCGAGTCGGTACTGCACATGGCCGACGACGGCGATACCGAACTCGGTGGTCAGCCGCTGCCGGGGCACAGCCACTCGATCCGGAACTTCGTCTCCGCCATCGGCGATCCGGCGGGTGTCTCGGTGGATTCGGGCCCCGCGTACCGGCCGGAGGATCTGCTCGCCACCGCACTGTTCTGCCTGATCAACCTCGTCGCGGAACATCTGGTCGGGCCCGCGGAGTTCTACGCCACCTATCCGCCGGGCTGGCCGGAGGAGGATGTGCGCTCGGTGCGGGACGCGCTGGACTATCTCGGCCTGCGCGCGGTGGTGCTGGTCAGCGAGGGCGATCTGGTGGTGGAACCCGGAGCCTCCGGATACGCCGTCGCCCACGCCGCCGCGCAGGCCGCGCTGTCGGCGGTGCTGTCGACCCCGGCGGGCACCACCCCGCCCGACCCGACGCACAGCGAGACCTCGCTGCAGGTCACCGATGTCCTGCCCGCACTGAACGAGCCGCGGGTGGCACAGGCCTATTCGGCGGCGATGCCGCTGGCCGAACCGATCGGCCCGGAGGACGCGACGGCCGTCGCCGAGAACGTCGCACCGCCGACGGCCCTGGCCACCACCGCGACCCGGTTACCGCGACGGACGCGCCGGACCACGGCGCTGGTCGCGGCGGCGGCGTTCCTGGGCCTGCTGCTCGGCGCCGTGGTGGTGGGACTGGCGTGGCGCGCGAACATGTCCCCCGCAGCCCCGAACGCGCGCACCACACCGACGCCCACCACGGCCGCCGCGCCACCCGTACCCGCCCCCACCCAGTCCGAATCGGCCCCGACCAGTGTGGAACCGGCCGACACCCAGGAGACGCCGGAGACCACCGAGGCCGCCCCGGAACCGACCACCACCGACACTCCGCCGCCGCCCACCACGACACCCACGCCGACCTCGCCGCCGCGCACCACCGGGCGCGCACCACGCAGCTCGACGACCCGCACCCCGACGTACCCGTATCCCTACCCCTACCCGTACGGTGATCCCTACGGGTCGTCGCCGGACATTCCCCGGCTGCCCACGCTCCAGATACCTCAGTAACCGAGACCCGGTGTGATCGTTCGTAGCGAAACCTTCGCGAAAGTGCCCTAGAGTGGGGCGCTGACCGATCCTTACCGAGAACCTACCGGCCGATCGGTCTCGTGCGGACGAGGGTTGTTGCCGCGCAACGGCTTACAACCCGCAGAACGACCTGGTCAACCCAGGTGCCTGACGAAGGGACTTCATGCGCAAGTTGGCGGCGCGGCGCGCCACGGTCAGAGCAGTCACCACCGCGATTGCCTCTACCGTACTTCTCAGTCCCGTATTCGTCTCCGGTGCCGCGCAGGCGGATCCCGCCCCGGCGGCCGACGCCCCGGCCGATCAGTTGCCGCCCGAACTCGTCCAGGCGGTCGGCCGCGATCTGAAGATGACCGCGGCGGAATATCTCGACCGCGCGACCCGCGCGCAGCAGTTGCGCGATTACGCCCGCGAGTTCCGCTCCGAGCGTCCCGACGAATTCGCCGGTGCCTGGCTCAATCCCGACGGTAAGCCGGTCATGGCGGTCACCTCGCTCGACGCCGCCCGGATCGCCGCCTCCGACGGTTATCAGACCCGGCTCGCGCCGATCTCCGCGGACAATCTGGAGGGGTCGCTGGATCAGCTGACCTCCTGGATCGGCGGACTGCCGCGGGAGATCTCCTCCGCGATCAACTCGGTCGCCATCGACTTCCTCAACAGCCAGATCGTGCTGCAGGTCGCCAACACCCCGGCCGGTCACCTGTTGAACCTGCCGACCCTGATCGCCAACGTGAAGGTGGTGCTGTCGCCGAACAGCGGCGGCCCGATCGAGCACAAGCCGATGGCGGGCGACACCTACATCAGCACCAAGACCTCCCTCGACGATCCGTCGCTGACCAGCGTGGACGTCTGCTCGTTCGGTTTCAACGCCGTCGACGGAGCCGGTAACGCGCTGAATATCAGTGCGGGACACTGCGATCCGAACCTCGGCAGCGGCGACCAGGCGGCCGGCGTGTACGTGCCGAACGTCCGCGACCTGAAGTCCAGTGTGCAGGTCGGCAATTTCGTCCAGGCCAAGCTGGGCGGGCGCACCGGCCTCGACTACTCGGTGATCCAGCTGAACGACCGGGCCGTCCGGGCCGGAATGGATCAGCCGCGGATGCGCGGCGCCAACGGCACCACGCTCACCATCACCGGCACCGCCGATCCGGTGGTCGGCGCGCCGATCTGCAAATCCGGCCAATCGTCCACGTTCACTTGTGGTTTCGTGGTGGCGGACCGGGTCGAGACCGAGCTGTACACGTCCGAGGGCGACACCAAGACCGTCCGCGGCTTCGCCAGCACCGCCTGCACCCTGGGCGGCGATTCCGGCGGCGCGATCGTGTCCGGCACGATGGCGCTGGGAATCACCAGTGGTTCCAATGCCGCCGACGCACCGAACTGCCGTGAGGCGAATATCGATCTCGCTCAATACGGCGGCACCGCATCGCTGGGTATCCCGATTCGGGCGATTCTGGACGACATCGATGCCAATTCCGGTGGCGGAGTCGGTTCCGGTATCAGCGTCCGGACCAGCCCGAACCTCGGGTGAATTCGGAGCAAATCCCGAGAACCCACCGCGCGATAAGTAGGCATTACCGTCTCGACCCCATATAGTCGGCACATGCTCCTGCCACGCATCCGTCTCTCGTCCGTTACCGGGCGAAACACGCACCCACACTTGCGCAAAGCAGTCGTCGCCGCGTCCGCCGCGGCCCTGGTCCTCGGCCCGCTCGCGGTGACCGCGTCGGCCGATCCGGCCCCCGCGCCGAGCCCGGCGCCGGCCTCTCCGGCCCTCCCGGCCGATCTGGCCGCGGCAGTGCAGCGGGACCTGAAACTGTCCGCCGACGAGTATCTGCGCCGGGCCGGCCTCGCCCAGCAGGTGGCGGCCTTCTCGACCAATGCGCAGCAGCAGTATCCGGACGTCTTCGGCGGTGCGTGGCTGGACAACGCCGGTAAGGCGGTCGTAGCGCTGGTACCCGGACCGGGGCAGGACGCCGTCCGGAAGGCCGCGCAGGCCGTCGGTTTCGAGGTCAAGGACGTCGCCAAGACGCAGACCGCGCTGCGCGACGAGAAGAACTCCTTCCAGCAGTGGCTGACCGGCCAGCCGCAGGACGTGGCCAAGTCGGTGCGCGGCGCGGTGATCGACGTCGTCAACAACACGGTCGCGGTCCGCGTCGATCAGGCCGGGCTGCCGATGCCCGGATTCGTCGACCCGGCCCGCGTGATCGTGATGGCCGCCCCGCCGCGGGGCCCGGAGCCGTTGCAGGCCACCGCGGTCGCGGGTGAGGGCGGCGGTCCGGCGGCGGCGGGCGACGCGTACGCCTCGCAGGCCGGCCACCTCTCGCTGCGCTGCTCGCTGGGCTTCAACGGTATCGACGGCGGCGGCAACGTCGTGAACATCACCGCGGGCCACTGCGATCCGAACATCCCGGCCGCCGGCACCGGCGACGCCCCCGGCGTATTCGACCTGCTGCCGGGCGATCACCTGGGTGCGCAGGTCGGTTCGTTCGAGAAGTCGGTACTGGGTGCGCAGGACTACTCCATCGTGGGTATCAACGACGCGAACCAGGGCCGGTTCAGCAACAACCTCGTCCGGGCGGGCCAGGGCCCGATCCCGGTCACCGGCGTCGCGACCCCGGTCGTGGGTGCCCCGGTCTGCAAGTCCGGTGCCCGCACCGGCTTCAGCTGCGGTGTCATCAACGCCGTCGATCAGACCGTCGAGGTCGGCGATCACGATCTGACGCAGAGCTTCTCGGCCAACATCTGCGCGCTGCCCGGCGACAGCGGCGGCCCGGTGGTGAGCGGCACCCTGGCGCTGGGTATCTCCAGCGCTTCCACGGTGGCCGACTTCCCGGTCTGCGAGATCCCGGAGCTGCTGGGCGTCCTGACCGGTAACGGACCGCAGCTGTTCGTCCAGCCGGTGGATCTGGTACTCGCCGACAACCCGGGGCTGCAGGTACGCACCAACTGAGAGACATTCGGGCACAAGCACAAAAGGGCCGGTGGCGAAATCACGCCACCGGCCCTTTTGGCAACTTCGGGGCAATTGTGTGAATCGGGACGATTCCGAAACGGCGGCAGCGTGCCGAACGGCGAATTCCGAGGCAGCGCTGCGGTAGTGGCAATATCTCGTCCACCGCGAAATCGGTGCCCCGGACCGTTCACCGGCCCGCGACCGCGACTCGGTAGGTGTGCGGGTCACCGGCCCGCGGCCGCGACACAGTATCTGTGCGGGGGCAGGTGCGGCAGCGACGGATTGCCCTGCTGCCGAGCGCTGTCCCGCCGGTGAGCTTCGCTGCGCTGTACGGGTACCCGGAAACGGACCGGCCCGCCCCGGGAGTCGGGGCGGGCCGGTCCGTGTTGCGTCGGGTGGGATCAGTTGGGCTGGGTCCCGGCGACGGGCTGCTGCGTGCTGACCGCCTGGCTCTTGCTCGCGGCATCCGCCCACTGGGTGGTGCCGTCGGGCGCCTGCATGGTGCCGACCAGATCGAGGCCGGCCGCGAGCAGGGTCGGGCCACCGGCGGCGATGGTGCCGACGATGCCGCCGACGCCGGCGCCGGTCACCAGACCGGGGACGCAGGCCGCGACGATGGTGACCACACAGCCGATCACCGCGCCGATGGCGGTGCCGACGAAGCCGCCGACCGCGGTGGCGAGGCCGAACTTGGTGGTGAAGTCGTTCATGGCCCGCTGGTTCTCCGTCGCCGAGGCGACGTCCTTGGCCTGCGGGAGCGGCTTGTCACCGGGGGCCGGGGTGACCGGCTTGTCGGCGGGGGCCACGACGGGGGCGTCCGGTACGGGCGCGTCGACCGGACGGGCGACCGCGACCAGCGGCTGCGACCCGATGGCCACTCCGGCCGGCCGATCCGGGGTCAGCTCGAGGACGGTGCCGTCCTCCTTCAGGACCGGCTTCAGCGGGATCTGCACACCGGCGATCCGGAAGTCCAGCGGCATCTCCATGGCGATGTTGCCGGCTTTGTCCTTGATGTCGACGACCTGCTGCTTCTGGTCGGGCGTCGCACCGGGTGTGGTGACCGCCTTGTCGACCAGCGCGAAGGTTCCCCCCTTGAGCTTGGTCACAACGGTCTTGTCCACCAGTTTGGCGGAATAGTCGATAGCGGGTTGCGCGGAATCGGGGGCGGGCTCGGCATGTGCCGTGCCCAGCGCGATGGTCATTGCACCGATGACCATTCCCGCCGCCGCAGTTCCTCTGCGGATTCTCATTCGGTTTTTTCCAATCCTTCGAACCAGGTGAAGTCGTGCACCGTCCGTATCCCACCCTGAGAGCCTCTGCATCCCTCGGGTGACAAACCCGCAGACCCTCCCCGATCGGTGTGAAGATACGCACAGCAAGCAGGACTTCGTGAGCCTAGTCCAACGAAGCGTGCGAAGCGAGATCGGACTTTTCCGTCAGCGGTAAGACCATCCCGCGTGGCTCGTCCGGATTGCCGGGATTTACCGTGAAGATCGAAGTCGAGTGGGCGTCCGGGCGTGAAACGAGTCACAGAACGGGTACGTCCAGCCCCGACAAGCTGGGGCCCCGGCCGGGGCGACCCCGGGGTGGCGGGTTAAGTTACCGATGGGTAACTTGGCGGTCGTTACGATACGTGCAATCCCGGCGGCACCAGCCCTGCCACCGGATGCTCGTTGAACCGAAGGAAGGTCGCGACATGAATGCCCTGACAGTGACGCTGGGCACGATTGGGGTGGTGTTCAGCCTGGTGGCTTGGGCATCATTCTTCGGCGGCGTCGGCAAGATGGTCCGCGCCATCATGATCGGCCAATCCGCGCCCGATCGCTGGCGGCCGTTCCTGCCCCGCCTGAAAACGATGATCGTCGAGTTCCTGGCCCATACCCGGATGAACAAATTCCGGACCGTCGGCTGGGCGCACTGGCTGGTGATGATCGGCTTCCTCGCCGGATTCATCCTGTACTTCGAGGCGTACGGCCAGACCTTCGATCCGACGTTCCATTGGCCCGGATTCGGCAACTGGCACATCTATCACCTGATGGACGAGGTGCTCGGCATCGCGACCGTGATCGGCATCCTGGTGCTGATCACCATCCGCCAGCTCAACCACCCGCGCGTCCCCGCCCGGCTGTCCCGATTCACCGGTTCCCGGTTCGTCCCGGCGTACATCATCGAGAGCATCGTGCTCATCGAGGGTCTGGGCATGGTGCTGGTGAAGGCCGGCAAGATCGCGACCTATCACGAGTCCACCGCCTGGACCGACTTCTTCACCATGCAGGTGGCCAAGCTGCTGCCGGACAGCGTCGCCCTGGTCGCCGTGTTCGCATTCGTGAAGATGGTGTCCGGCAGCACCTTCCTGCTGCTGGTCGGCCGCAACATCAACTGGGGTGTGGCCTGGCACCGGTTCGCCGCGTTCTTCAACATCTACTTCAAGCGCGAGCAGGACGGCGGGGTCGCGCTGGGCGCGGCCAAGCCGATGATGTCGCAGGGCAAGCCGATCGATATGGAGACCGCCGATCCGGACACCGACACGTTCGGCGCGGGCCGCATCGAGGACTTCTCCTGGAAGGGCTGGCTGGACTTCACCACCTGCACCGAATGCGGTCGCTGCCAGTCGCAGTGCCCGGCCTGGAACACCGGTAAGCCGCTGTCGCCCAAGCTGATGATCATGTCGCTGCGCGACCACGGCCAGGCCAAGGCGCCGTATCTGCTGGCCGGTGGCCGCCGCGACGCCGCGGGCGACGAGGTCGGCCTGGTCGACGCCGACGGCAAGCCGGACGAGCACAAGCTGGCCGGCATCCCCGCCGCCGCCCGCGCCGAGGCCGAACGGCCGCTGATCGGCGACGCCGAGGCCGGCGGCATCTTCGATCCCGAGGCGCTGTGGAGCTGCACCACCTGCGGTGCGTGCGTCGAGCAGTGCCCGGTCGACATCGAGCACGTCGACCACATCATCGATATGCGCCGCTACCAGGTGCTGATCGAATCGGAGTTCCCCTCCGAGCTGGCCGGCCTGTTCAAGAACCTGGAGAACAAGGGCAACCCCTGGGGTCAGAACGCCAAGGACCGGCTCAACTGGATCTCCGAGCTCGACTTCGAGATCCCGGTCTTCGGCCAGGACGCCGACAGCTTCGACGGCTACGAGTACCTGTTCTGGGTGGGCTGCGCCGGCGCCTACGAGGACCGCGCGAAGAAGACCACCAAGGCGGTCGCCGAACTGCTCGCCACCGCCGGGACGAAATTCATGGTGCTCGGCGCGGAGGAGACCTGCACCGGCGACTCCGCGCGCCGCGCCGGTAACGAATTCCTGTTCCAGCAGCTGGCCATGCAGAACATCGAACTGCTGAATTCGGTGTTCGAGGGCGTCGCCGACAACCGGAAGAAGATCGTGGTCACCTGCGCGCACTGCTTCAACGCGCTCAGCAATGAATACCCGCAGGTCGGCGGCGTGTACGAGGTCGTCCACCACACCCAGCTGCTGAACCGCCTCGTGCGGCAGAAGAAGCTGGTCCCGGTCGCCTCGGTCTCGCAGCAGGTCACCTATCACGACCCCTGCTACCTGGGCCGGCACAACAAGATCTACAACGCGCCGCGCGAGCTGATCGAGGGCGCGGGCGCGACCCTCACCGAGATGCCCCGGCACGGCGAGCGGTCCATGTGCTGCGGCGCCGGTGGCGCCCGCATGTGGATGGAGGAACAACTCGGCAAGCGGGTCAACCTGGACCGCACCGACGAGGCCCTGTCCACCCTGGACGGCGGCAACACTCCGTCCCTCATCGCGACCGGCTGCCCGTTCTGCCGCGTGATGCTCACCGACGGCGTGACCGCGCGCAAGGATTCCGGTGAGGTCGGCCAGGAGACCGAGGTCGTCGACGTCTCTCAGCTGATGCTGAACTCGATCTCCCGAGTCGAACCGGAAACCCTGTCGGCCAACCTGAAGGTCGTCCAGGAGCCGAAGGCCGAACCCGAACCGGCCGCTCCGACTCCCGTCGCGACCGCCACCACGCCCGAGGCCGCTCCGGCCGCGGACAAGGGCGCCACCCCGGCCGCGGACAAGGGTGCCGCTCCGGCGGCGGGCAAGGGCCTGGCCATGAAGGGCGGTAAGGCACCCGGCGGCGGACTCGGCATGAAGGGCGCGGCGAAGGCGCCGGGCGGTGCCACCGCCGCGGCTCCGGCGACCGAAGCCGAGGCGGCCCCGGAGGCCGAGGCACCCGCGGCCCCGGCCGCGAAGTCCGGTGGACTGGGCATGAAGGGCGGTGCGAAGGCACCCGGCGGCGGGCTCGGTATGAAGGGCGCCGCCAAGGCACCGGGCGCAAAGGCACCCGGCGCGAAGGCTCCGGCGGGGTCGGCTGCGGCAGCGTCGGCTCCGGCCGAGGCACCCGCGGCGGAATCAGCACCGGCCGAGGCACCAGCGGCCGAGGCAGCCGCAGCACCGGCCGCCAAACCGGGCGGACTCGCCATGAAGCGCGCGGCGAAAGCACCCGGCGCGAAAGCACCGGGCGCCAAGCCGACCGCCGCGGCACCGGCCGCAGAGAGCGCAGCTGCCGAAGCTCCGGCAGCCGAAACCGCTACCGAAACGCCTGCGGCACCGGCCACTCCCACGGCCAAACCGGGCGGGCTCGCAATGAAGCGTGCAGCCAAGGCACCGGGCGCGAAGGCACCCGGTACCAAGCCCGCTGCGGGCGCTCCCACCGCTGCGGCCACTCCCGCCGAGGCTTCCACCGGGGACGCCGCTGCTGAAGCATCGGCCGACGCGACCGCCTCCGCTGCCGCCGAGTCCACCACCCCGGCGGCAGAGTCCGCGGCAGACGCCCCGGCAGCCCCTTCGGCTTCCGCGACGGAAACGAAGCCGACGGTTCCCGCCAAGGGGCTGGCCATGAAGTCCGGGTTCAAGCGCCCCGGACCCAAGGCCCCCGGTGCCGCAAAAACCGCAGCTTCGGACGCCGAATCGACTGCCACGGAATCGGCAGCTCCGGCATCCGAACCTGCGGCTCCCGCAGCATCGTCCGCGACTCCGGCAGCGGAATCGGCGGCGGTCACGGAATCGGCGGCGGCCGAGAAATCGGCTCCAGCCACGGAATCCGCAGCTCCGGCCGAGAAATCGGCCCCGGCTACGGCATCCGCAACTCCCGCCGAGAAACCGGCAGCGGAATCAGCTGAGGCGACACCGGCACCGGCCGGTGATTCCGAGTCGAAGGCAGCCGTCGCGACGGGCGAGGCTGCCGCACCGGCAGAGGAGGAAGCGGCCACCGCCACGTCCGAGCCCACGGATACCGCCGAACCGGCCGAGGCCGAGAGCACGTCGGAGTCCGGTTCCACGGCGACCACGTCGAACGGCAACGGATCGACCGCACTGCCGACCGCCAAGCCGGGCGGACTCGGTTTCAAGTCGGGCGCGAAGGCACCGGGCCGCAAGAACTGACGATCGGCGTCCGGCCACGACGCCGGATCGTCCGAACCCTCGGGTGAGCTGCACCAGCAGCTCACCCGAGGTCGTTTTCGGCACACCACCGGCCATACCCGGCAGCGGTCCGCGACCCCAGGCGATTGCCGGTCCCCGACCCATGCCGTTCGCCATTGCCGGTCCCGACCAACACGGTTCTCCACCACGATCCCGGCCGACAGCGTTCACCGTCATCGGCCCCAGCACACATGGCTCTCCGCCACGGTCCCCAGCCGACACGGTTCTCCACCACGGTCCCGGCCGACAGCGTTCACCGTCGCCGACCCCGGCCCACACGATTCGCCGTCACCGACCCCCGACCCACACGATTCGCCGTCACCGACCCCCGACCCACACGATTCACTGTCACCGACCCCGACCCACGCGATTCACTGTCACCGGTCCCCGACCCACGCGATTCACTGTCACCGGTCCCCGACCCACGCGATTCGCCGTTACCGGTCCCAGCCCACGCGATTCGCCGTCACCGGTCCCCGACCGACGCAACTCTTCTCCGTCATCGGGTCCCCGCTCGGCCCACGTGGTTCTCGGTTGGCCGCCGACAAGCCCAGCCTGTGGAGGGCTGGGGAGAAAGCGATCGGTCGCACTGCTTCCGGCCGGAGTGGTTCGCGGGGTGTGGGTCGAGATGGGTGTGTTACCGAAAATGATCTCTACGGTGTTCCGAACTTCGGAATATTGCCAGGTCGGAGGGGGCTTATGGCATCGTGATCCGGCTGTCGCCGAAATCGGCCGGTTGGCTGGATACGCTCGGTTCTTTCCCGGCTTCGACTCTTCACCCGCCCGGAAGGAGCACCTCCCATGGCCCGGCTGAACATCGGACTCGGCGCCGTCGCGGCGACCGCGGCAGCCTGCCTGATCGCCGGCGGAATCATCCAGACCGCGCACGCGGACCCCGCGATGGGGCAACCGTGCAATCCGGCGACCGATCGTCCGTTCACCAATCCGGACGGTGTCTGGATGAACTGTTCGGAATTCCCCAATGTCGGCACCGTGTGGGCCGAGACCCACATTATGAATCTGCCGACCGTCTCCCAGGGCACCCGATGCGTCGTCGGTGAGGACCTGACGCTCGCGCTCGACCGGGCCCGGGACCAGGTGATGACCTGCGTGGACATCGACGGTGACGGCCGCTCGACCTGGCAGCCGGCCGAGCAGTGAGGTTGGCGCTCGTCGCGCTGACGGCGAGCATCTCGGCCGTGGTCTCGATCGGGTCGGCCGCATCGGCCGGCGCCCAGGTCGAGCCGGGGATGCCCTGCGATCCCGCAGCCGGGGGCATCTTCGTCACGCCGTCGGGCGACATTCTGGTGTGCCGGCCGCAGCCGGGCACCGGTCTTCGCGACAATCGCCCGCAGCAGGGTTCACCGGATTCGAGTACGAAAACGCCCCGGCCTCGGTGAGGCCGGGGCGTTTCTCCGGTGAACGGTGGATCTGCGACGACGCCGTTCACCGTTCGACGACCCCCCGGTCGCCGGATCGGATGTGGAACCGGTCCGGCGATGGGCCGCGATTTCTACTTGTCGGTTCCGGTGGTGCCCTTCGAGGAAGCAGCGCTACCGCTCGCCAGGATGTTCACCAGGCCCTGGGTCAGAGTGGCGGAGCCGGTCGACGTAGTCGTGGGGGTGCTGCTGTCGTCCACCGGCTGCGCCGCGCCGTTGTCGGCCGCGGCCACACCGGCACCACCGAGCAGCAGACCTGCGGCAACCGCCGCCGTACCCACGATACGCATCTTCTTCATCGAAATTTCCCCTCGAATCCGTTTCCCTCGACCGGTCGCCGACCGTACGGCCGCCGACCGGGTAGTCGGTGATCACACCGACCGGCGAATTTCTACCACAGGCCCGGTGCGTTTCCGCCGGTCGTATCGGAAACGCGATATCAGACCGATCGGCTCCAATTTGCCGACTATTAACCATGTGGATAGATCCGGGAATGGTTGCGGCGCAATTCAGCGTGAATGTGAAAAACAGCGACTTCACAGCTATCCGGTGCGCGCGGGTGCGCGGTATACGCATACCTATACACATACCGATCCACGAATCGTGCCGGGTATTTGAAATTTCGCCTATTCACAAGCGATCTCCGGACCACGCGCGGGCGCGGGCTGCCCGGCTAACCTGTGGATTCGCTCCGCGCTGTGGATAACCCCGAGCCGAGGTCGACAAACATCAGACTTTTCCGGTCGCGCACACCCAATTTCGCGAACACCTGGGAGAGATGGTGACCGACCGTGCGGGGGCTGATGGCCAGCTCACCGGCGATCGCCCGGTTGGTCAGCCCGGCCACCGCCAGCTCCGCGATCCGCAACTCCTGGCCGGTCAACAGGGTGTCGCTGCCCCGGCGGCCACCCGACGGCGCGTCGGTCAGCTCCAATTCCCGGGCCGCGCGTTTCATCCACAGGCCGGCCTCGATGCGCTGGAAACCCTCGTACGCCAGACGCAACTGTTCGGCCGCATCGGCACGGCGGCGCGCGCGGCGCAGCCATTCACCGTACAGCAGTCCGGTGCGTGCTCGATGGAACGTGTTCCGAGGCATCCCGCGTACCTCCAGCGCACGCCGGAAATAACGCTCCGCTACGAAACCCTCGGATTGCAAGGCCAATACCCGATATGTCGATGCGACGGCCCACGGCGCCCGGGAACGCAACGCCCAGGCCCGCAACAATTCGCTGTGGGTCGTCGCCGCCTCGAAATTCCCGGAACGCCAGGCCGATTCGACGATATCGGCGGCGGCCAGCCGAGCGATCGTCGGATGCGCGGACTCGTGTTCCGGCAGGCTCAGCGTGCGCAGCAATTCGTAGGCCGCCTCCGGATTGCCGATACTCAACTCGTGCACGCCCCGATGCCAGTACGCACCGGCGATCAGCACCCGCATCCGCCGCGGCCGGGCGAGCGCCAGCGCCTGTTCGACATGGAATTCGACCGCCGCCGAATCACCGCGGAACGACGCCAGTTTCGCGGCCAGATTGTGGCAGGCGGCCTGCGTGTTCTCCCAATCGCCGGCCTCGGCCAGCCGGGTCGCCTCGCGCAGGGTGACCCCGGCCTCCGCCCACTGATCGGTGGCGATCTGCACGGCCACCAGCTGCGGCAGGAGATAGGCCAGGCCCGCGATATCGCCCGAATCCCGCAGTCGCGCCGCGACTTCCGTATACGGTCCGAGCGCTCGCCCGGCCAGGCCCCAGGCCAGCACCAACGCCGCCGGCGGCAGCAGCCGGGCCGCGACCCCGGGTGGCGAGGCAGCGGTGACCTCGTCGAGCCGGTCGAGCAGCGGTGCGATATCGGGCTCGGGCTCGGACCGGCCCGCCGCCCATTCGGCGCGCTCGGCCACCCGCCGCAGATCCCCGGCCATCGGTTCGCGCACCAGTGCGGCGTCGCGGGCGAGCATCTCGCCGGCGCGGGCGGGCGATCCGGTGGCCATCTCCAGCAGTCCCGCCAGACCCGCGGTGCTCGCGGCCATCCGATCGGCCGGCAGCGCGCCACCGGCCCGATCCAGCAGGGCGCGAGCGGATTCCACATCGCCGGCCTCCCAGGCCGCGCGCGCCGCCCAGGCCAGCCAGCGGCCGGCGCGGTCCGCGTCGGTGCACATCTCGGCGGCGCGGCGCAGCACCATCGCGCCGGTCAGCCGGCCGGATCGCTCGGCGCGCCGCCGGGCCGAATTCGCCAGGGCGCGAGCGAGTTCGTCGTCCGGTCCGGCGGTGGCCGCCGCCCGGTGCCACAGCGCCAGATCCGGCTCGCCGGCCGCCACCAGCGCCTCCGCCAGCGCGCGGTGCACCCACCCCCGCTGCTCTGCCGCGGCGACCTCGTAGGCCAGGGCGCAGAGCAGCGGATTCCCGACCACGATCCGGCCGTCCCCGATCCGGACCAGTCCGGCCGCGCCGGCCTGTGACCAGATCAATTCGCCCACACCGGATTCCGTCGCCACCCGGCTCACGATCGCGAGATCGCCGAGATCCTCCGCGGCGACCACGACGAGCAGCGTGCGCAGCGGACCGGACAGGGCGGCCAGCCGCTGCGCGAACACCTGCCGCACCCGCGACCCCACCGGCGCCGGCCGGCTCGCCGTACCCTCGTATTCCGGTGCGGTGACCGGTAATTCGCACAGGGCCAGCGGATTGCCGCCGCTGACGGCGAGGACCCGGCCGCTGCGGAAGGCACTCAATGTGCCGTGCCGCTGCCGCAGCAGTGCCCGAGCGTCGGGTTCCGCGAGCGGGCCGAGCCATCGCGCGGGCAGCGAATTCCATTGTGTCCCGGCCGGATCGCCGTCGCAGGCGGCCAGCAGCCCGATCGGCACCGCGGTGGTGCGGCGGAGCACGAACCGCAGGGTCCGAGCCGTGGCCTCGTCGAGCCATTGCAGATCGTCGATCGACAGCAGCACCGGAGCGGTCGCCGCCAGCCGTGACAACAGCGTGACCACCGCGGTGGCGACATGGAATTCACCGGCCACACCCGCGCCGAGGCCCAGGGCGACCCGCAGCGCCGCGGCCTGCGGACCGGGCAGATCCGCGATCCGGTCGGCGACCGGCCACAGCAGTTGATGTAAGGCCGCGAAGGTCAGCGGCGATTCGGCCGCCACCCCGGAACACGCCAGAATCCGGCAATCCGGGGCACTTTCGGCCGCGTACCGCAGCATCGCGGTCTTACCCGTACCCGGATCGCCCCACCACAGCAGTGCCGAACCGCGGCCCTCCCGGAGTGCGGCGAGGGTGTCGTCCACCGCGGCCCGCTCCCGTTCCCGGCCACAGATCCCCTCGATCGTGCGCACGACCCAACGTAGCTCCGGCCGGATCACCCGACGAAGCCCGGGTCCGCCCCGTCGACTGCCGGAAAGGGGCGGACCCGGCCTCCCTACGGCGAGGACCGGTCTGCGGTCAGTCCTCGCCGCCGGATCCCACCGCCAGCGCGGTCGTGATGACCATGGACAGGGGTGGGAGTTCGGCGCCGGGCCCCGGCGGTACCACCCAGTGGCAGCCTTCCCGGGTCCAGCGCCCCAGGCCGGTGGGCAGCATGACCGCGCTGCCCGCCACCGGAATTCCGATATCGAGCCGGTTCAGTACCTCCAGCACCTGGGCACCCGGCCGGCCGTCCGGTGTCACGAGGAAACTCCAGCGGATCTGGCGGGCCAGCACGGGCCCGGCGATGCCCTGCCGGGTCAGTGAATCCCGCACCCGCTCCGCCCGCACGACGGGCAGATGGACCACGCCGAGCCGAGCCGTCATGGGCAACATGACGAAACCGCCGCGTTCCGCGACCGGCAATGTCATCTCCTGCCGGTAGAACGTCACCCATTCCGCGACTGTGTGGAGTTTCTCGACGTTCACGGGCGCTCTCCTCGATTCCTAATCAGGGTCGCGCGGGAGGGCCGAAACCGGAACGCCCGGTCACCCGCTCACCACTGCCCTTTCGCTGCCCCTCACCGGGAATTGGGCGAATTGCCCCCTCCCGGCTCCAATTCGACTGTGGCCGAGATCACCGACCACTCGTACCCTGGACAGCACCGGTTCGTTCGGGAAGGAATGACGTCGTGGTACGGCAGTGGTCAGGCAGGGAGGCCCGGGCTCTCCGCGATGCCAAGCGGATGAGTATTCGGGAGTTCGCTGCTCATCTCGGAGTTCACGAACGGCTGGTTTCGAAATGGGAGGCCGGCGGAGCCCGGGTGCATCCGCGCCCGGTGAATCAGGCTGCGCTGGACACCTCCCTGGCCAGGTCCGACGAAGTCGTGCGGGCACGGTTCGCGGCGTTGATCGACGAGGCCTCGATCGATCATGTCGAGCCAGAAAACGATGCGCAGCAACCGGATTCGGTGCGCGCCCACTATTCCTCCGACGCGGAACTTTTGGACCTCGTGGACGCGGGTGCGATGAGAGCCGATGCGTTGGCGGTAATTTCGGAGAGGGATCTGATCATGGCGGCTGCCCACGAAGCAAGCGAGCACGCGGGCCGGGCCGAGGCCTCCAATTTAGGGCCGACCGTCCTGGAACAACTCGACAGCGACGTACTCCGCATCGCCAACGACTATGTTCATGTACCGCCCGCGCCGATGATGGTGGAGATGTTGCGGGTCCGGCGACGGGTGTATCGATTGCTGGAGGGTCGCCAAAAGCCTTCGGACACAAGTCATCTGTATCTGATAGCCGGAATTCTGTCCGGCCTGCTCGCCAATGCCAGTACCGATCTCGGCTATCACGACGCCGCCGGCGAACAGGCCCGCGCGGCCTGGGCGTACGCGGAACTGTGCGGGCACAACGGACTTCGCGCCTGGACCCGTGGCATGCAGGCGCTCATCGAGTACTGGTCCGAGCGGCCGCGGCGCGCGGTGCTGCTGGCCCAGGGCGGGCAGCAGTACGCACAGTCGGCCACCGCGCAGGTGCGATTGCACAACATCGAGGCCCGCGTCTGGTCGAAACTGGGCAGCACGATCGATGCCGAACGCTGCATCCGGGCGGCCGACACCGCGCGCGGCGGCACCGGAACCGACACCCTGCACGACGAGATCGGCGGCGTCTTCGGCTTCAACGAGCCGAAGAGTCAGTACTACGCCGGGGCCACCTACATCCACCTCGGGCAGGCCGAGCCGGCGCTGGCCGCCACCCAGCGGGCCATCGAGTTGTACGCGGCCGGGCCGCAACAGCAACGGTCCTACGGCGCGGAGGCGCTGGCCCGGGTCGACAGCGCGGCCGCCCATCTGATCAACGGAAGCCTCGACGGCGCGACCGAATCCCTGCAACCGGTACTGCAACTCGACGAGGACAAGCGCATCGCCCAGTTGGAGGAGCGGATGACCGGGCTGCGGCGGCACATCGCGAGCCCGCGGTTCCGGGACGCGGGCGAGGCCCGCCGACTGGACGAACGGCTCGAGGAATTCTGCGGTACCACGGCGGCGCGGGGGATGCTGCCGGGTAGCCCCACATCCTGAATCATCGTTCATAACATTCCGACGCTGTGGAAAAACGCCTTGCCGGACAGTGGCACCATTGATCGGGTGAGTCCTACCAGCCAGTCACATCATCGGCCCCCGCGCATCCTGGAGCAGTCGACCAAGCTCCAGAACGTCGTCTACGAGATCCGGGGGCCGGTGCACGCACACGCGGCACGACTGGAGGCCGAGGGCCATCGCATCCTGAAACTCAACATCGGCAATCCCGCACCGTTCGGCTTCGACGCGCCGGATGTGATCATGCGGGACATCATCGCCGCGCTGCCCTACGCGCAGGGTTATTCCGAATCCAAGGGCATCCTGTCGGCGCGGCGGGCGATCGTGACCCGCTACCAGTTGGTGGCGGGTTTCCCGGAATTCGACGTGAACGACGTCTACCTGGGCAACGGTGTCTCCGAACTGATCACCATCACCATGCAGGCGCTGCTGGACTCCGGTGACGAGGTGCTGATCCCCGCGCCGGACTATCCGCTGTGGACCGCGATGACCAGTCTGGCCGGCGGTACACCCGTGCACTACCGCTGCGACGAGTCCAACGGCTGGCAGCCCGACATCGCCGATCTGGAATCGAAGATCACCGACCGCACCAAGGCGCTGCTGGTGATCAATCCGAACAACCCCACGGGCGCGGTGTATTCGACGGAGGTGCTGCAGCAGCTGGTCGACCTCGCCCGCAAACATCAACTGCTGCTGCTCGCCGACGAGATCTACGACAAGATCCTCTACGACGACGCCAAGCACATCTCGCTGGCGACATTGGCGCCCGACCTCCTGTGTCTGACCTTCAACGGCCTGTCCAAGACGTACCGGGTGGCGGGTTACCGCTCCGGCTGGGTGGTGATCACCGGCCCGCGCGAGCACGCCGCCGGATTCCTGGAGGGGATCGATCTGCTCGCCTCGTCCCGGCTCTGCCCGAATGTGCCCGCGCAGCACGCGATTCAGGTGGCGCTGGGCGGATATCAGAGTATCGAGGATCTGATCCTGCCCGGCGGACGGTTGCTGGAACAACGCGACGTGGCGTGGGAGCGACTCAATACGATCCCCGGTGTCTCGTGTGTGAAGCCGAAGGGGGCGCTGTACGCCTTCCCGCGGCTGGATCCGGAGGTGCACGAGATCCACGACGACGGCAAGCTGGTCCTGGACCTGTTGTTGCAGGAGAAGATCCTGATGGTGCAGGGTACCGGCTTCAACTGGCCGCATCACGATCATCTGCGGATCGTGACGCTGCCGTGGGCGCGGGATCTCGCCGTGGCGATCGAGAGGTTCGGTAACTTCCTGGCCGGGTACCGGCAATAGGGCCACAAAACCAACCCTGAGTTCGGAAACTTTCGGTTTTTGACGACTGGCTGGTGCAAACCGCGACGTTTTGTGTACAGTAGGCCTCGGCACTTCGAGTGCCCGGCCGAGCCGCCTACCCCCCCTGGGCCGCTCGGCCCTGGATTCGGCAGCGCCTACCCCCCTGGGCCGCCGGATCCCCCGGGCGGCGGAGACATCCCCCTGCTCTCCGCCGCCCCTCCCACTTTCCGCGGTACCCGTATCGGGTATCCGGCTGTCCCGCCACAGTGGTTGCCACCGGGATGCGGGCCGGTCGGGCCGATGATCGTCCCACAATGGCGTGCTCCACTCTCGAGAAGTTGCCAAGGTGAATCATTTAGGCTCGCTTCGGTCAGGCACACGACGACAGGCAGGGACTCGGTGAGCGACCACCATCACCACCATCACTCCGGTCCGCTCGAGATCGGAACGACCGCCAAGCGGGTGGTGATCGGGCTGCTCACGGGCATCGGCGTGCTCGTGCTGATCGGCGCGGTCTGGATGTGGCCCAGCCACCAGCACGTCGACATCCCGCTGCCGATGCAGAACGGCGTCGGCGGGGCGATGCAGACCGAATCCGGCACCGTGGTGATGCAGGACATCGGAGCGTGCGGCAGCCTGTCCAACGGCAAGGTCTTCGACGACACCCCCGCCGCGCCGCGGCCCAACTCCTACAACTGCCAGCGCAGCACCGTCTCGATCGACTCCGGGCCGCATCAGGGCAAGAAGACGCTGCTCGAAATCGCCCCGGGCCCAGGACAACCCGACCTGCACGCCGGTGACCACATCCGGCTGGTGCGGCAGAACGATCCGAGCGGCGTACCCGTCTACTCGTTCGACGACTATTCCCGCGGCATACCGCTGACGCTGATCCTGATCTGCTTCGTGGTGGTGATCGTCGTGGTCGCGCGGTGGCGCGGGCTGCGGGCCGTACTGGGCCTCGGACTGGCGTTCGGGGTGCTCGTGGTGTTCCTGCTACCCGCGCTGCTGGACGGGAAGCCCGCGCTGCCGGTCGCGCTGATCGCCGGGGCGGTGATCCTCTACGTGGTGCTGTATCTCGCGCACGGGGTGAATCTGCGCACCAGTTCGGCCCTGCTGGGCACGCTCAGCGCGATGGTGCTGGCGGCCGTGCTGTCCTGGGTGACGCTGAAGCTCACCCATGTGACGGGGCTGTCCGAGGAGCAGAACACCAACGTCGCAACGTATCTGCAGCACGTCAGCATCACCGGACTGCTGCTGGCCGGCTTCATCATCGGCTCGCTCGGCGTGCTCAACGACGTCACGATCACCCAGGCGTCGGCGGCGTTCGAGCTGGCCACCCTCGACAAGGCCGCCTCGCGGCGGGAGGTCTTCGCGGCCGCCATGCGGGTGGGCCGCGACCACATCGCCAGCACGGTGTACACCCTGGTGCTGGCGTACGCGGGCGGGGCGCTGCCGCTGCTGCTGCTGTTCTCGGTGGCCGGCCGCTCGATCACCGATGTGCTCACCGGCGACGCGGTCGCGATCGAGATCGCCCGATCCGCCGTGGGTGGTATCTGCCTGGCGCTGTCGGTGCCGTTGACCACGGCCATCGCGGTCCTGCTGGCCCGGCCCTTCGGTGCGGCCGAACCTGTTCCGGCCCGGCGCGGTGCGGCCCGGCGGCCGCGCCCCGACGGTGAGGACGAGCCGCCCCGCACCCGCACCCGGCGCCCCGAACAGCCCGCCCGCCGACGCGACCGGGAGCCGATCACCGGCGAGCACGGGGCCGAGCAGCACGAGCACGAGGACGACGATCTCGACCGCTACTACGCCGACCTGCACGACCGATCCGGTTCCGGCCGCGGGCGGCGGCCGGACGACGATGCGGCCCGGCCCGCCGACGCCGGTCGCCGCGCGGCCACCCCACCCGGCCGGGCTCCCCGCGCGGCGGGTGATCCGTACCGGCCGGAGGACCCGGCCGCGGGCCGCAGAGCGCCGGCCGACCCCTACCGATCCGGTGAACAACCCGCCGTGCGCCGACCGGCCGCCGATCCCTACCGGTCGGGGGAATATCCGGCCCGGTCCGGCGAACAACCGGCGGTCCGCAAGCCACCCGCCGACCCCTATCGATCCGGCGAGTATCCGGCGCGCACCGCCGATCCGTACCGGTCCGGCGAGTTCCCGGTCCGGTCCGGCGGCCGTCCGGCCGAGCCGCCCCGGCCCGGCGAACCGGCCACCGGCCGCCCGGCCGACCCGTACCGATCGGCTGCGCAGCCGGCCGCGACGCCGCGGCCCGCACAGCCGAACGCTCCGTACGGATCCGGCGAATTCGCCGCCGTACCACCGAATCCCGCCGGCCGATCGGCGTCGAACCGCACCGGATACGGGTGGGGCGAATCGGATCCGTACTCCGACAGCGCCGGGCACCGTTTTCCGGCGCAGGGGTCCGGCGCCGGTCGTGCGCAGCCGGAAACCGGTGCACCGGAAGGCTTCTCGGCCTGGGACTCGGACCACGACGCGGGGGCGGGTGCCGGCGGATTCTCGGCCTGGGATGCCGCCGGCCGGTCCGGGCACGGGCCGAATCCCCATGATTCGGGCGAGTTCCGGGCCGCGACGCCGCCGCGCCTGGGCAACTTCGATCCGCACACCGGCGAATTCGCCCAGCCGTATCCCGGTACCCGTTCCGGCACAACGAATTACAGCCCGAACTCCGGGGAATGGCAGACCGGTCCGGAGGCGCCCGGCGGGCGGCGCGGCCGGCATTCGTCCTCGGACGAATACTGAGGATCGGCCGGGCCCGTGGGCCGGACCGGAAATCAGCGCTGGCGGTGCTGCTGATTCTGCGGTTGACCGTTCGGCAGCAACTGCGGCAGGACCACCGGCGGGAGGGTCGGCACCACGATCGGCGGCAGGCCGGGCACCACGACGATGGTGTTCGGGCCCGGCGTGACCGAGGGGGGCTCGGTCGTGGTGGGCGAATACTGCGGCGGGGGCGCCGCGATCGAGGCATTGGTCGGGTCGTCCGGCGACCGGGTCCCCGAGGGGATGGGCGGCGGCGGCAGGGTCGTGGGCGTGGCGGAACTCGGTTGCGCATTGCTGTGCTGCGAATCGCCTTGCAGCACTTGCGGACCCCAGCCCAGCGCCGAGCCGAGCGCGGCGATCACCACCAGCGCACCGACGGCAACACCCGCCACGCTCAGTTCCCGGCGGCGGCTCGCGGCCGGTTCCCGGCGGCCCGTCCCCGTGTCCGGCTCGCCCGTCTCACCCGACTTCGACTTCGCGACCGGGGATTTGGCGGCTTTGGGCGCGGTGGCCACCATGGGCACCGGGCGGGTCGGCGCGGCGAGCACCGACGGCCGGGCCAGCAGCGACGCGCCCCGCGCCACCACCGTCTCCGGCTGGGCCGGCACCACGACCGGCATACCGGTCCACCGGCCGACCGTCCGCGACACCAACGGGATCCGCGCGCAGCCGCCGATCGCGACCACCGCCTGCACCGCCTGCTCGGACCGCGTGATCACCTCACGGGTCAGCCGCGCGGAGGATTCGACGGCCAGCTGGATCAGCGCCTCGAAATTCTCCTGGGAGATCAGCACCAGGCCGTATTCCGACGGCAGCGCCACCGCGGTGTTCCCGCTCAGCTGCTCCTTCGCCCGCCGGCACAGCGCGTCGAGGGCGGTGAGGCCGTCGGGGTCGGCGGGGTGCGCGATGCGGCCGGAGGCGATCTGCTGCTCCCGGATCAGCGTGTCCAGATAGTCGCCGCCGATATCGCTGGTGCGCTCGCTGTAGTGCACATGGCGGGTGGCCAGATCGACCACGCTGACGGTCAGTCCGGAGCTGCCGAGATCGTAGAGGGCGATGGTGGAATAACCCTGCAGCTCACCGGTGGCGAGCAGGAACTCCACGGCCGCCAGGACTTCCGGCACGAGTTCGTAGTTGACCAGCTGCCGCCGGGCCAGGGCGGCCCGTAATGCCCGGCCGTGCTGGTCGTCCCGGTAACCGACCGCGGTGGCTTCGAGATCCGGTGTGTCGAGGTGGATTCCGCTGATGATCTCCGCGGCGAGATCCTCGGGACGCACGCCCTCGACCGGATGATTCTGCACGTCGAACCGATCCGCGGTGAACCATTCGGCGGTGTTACCGGCGTGCGGCCGCGCCACACGAACGGCGCCGGCCCCCACCGAAACTCCCAGTACCGAACTCATGTGCCGCCCATCTCGTTTCACGCTCCACGACGTGCGCGCGGCGGTGACCCCCTGCAGATGGCCGACGTCGCATCACACTGCGGTGTGGGCAACTGTACCTTGTCGGCCGGACACTACGGCGTGCCGAGTCCCGCGTAGGTCCAGCCGGCCGCGCGCCAGCGGGCCCGGTCCAGGCAGTTGCGGCCGTCGATCACCGTGCGCCGCCGCACCACCGGATTCAGCTGCTCCGGCAACAACGCGGTGAATTCGTTCCATTCGGTGAGGACCAGGACCACATCGGCGCGGTCGCAGGCCTCCACGACCGAGGTGGCGTAGTTCAGGGTCGGGAAGACCTGCCGCGAATTCTCCAGGGCCTTCGGGTCGTAGACGGTGACCACGGCGCCGTGCAGCTGGATCATGCCCGCCACGTTCAGCGCCGGGGAATCGCGCACATCGTCGGATTCCGGCTTGAACGCCGCGCCGAGTACGGCCACGTTCGCGCCGAGCAGCGTTCCGCCGCAAGCCTTCGCGGCCATGTCGACCACCTTGGTCCGGCGGCGCATGTTGATGTTGTCCACCTCGCGCAGGAAGGCCAGCGCGTGATCGGCGCCGAGTTCACCGGCGCGGGCCATGAACGCGCGGATGTCCTTCGGCAGGCAGCCGCCGCCGAAACCCAGTCCGGCATTGAGGAATCGGCGGCCGATGCGCGCATCGTGACCGAGCGCGTCGGCCAGCACGGTGACGTCGGCGCCGGTCGCCTCGCACACCTCCGAAACCGCGTTGATGAACGAGATCTTCGTCGCCAGAAAGGCATTGGCGGAGACCTTCACCAATTCCGCGGTGGCCAGATCGGTGGTGAGGAACGGCACCTCGGCCGCCAGCAGTTCCGCGTAGATCTCGCGCACCAGCTCCTCGACCCGGGCCGAACCGGCGCGGGCGCGATCGGTGCCCAGCACCAGCCGATCCGGGCGCAGGGTGTCCTGGACCGCGAAACCCTCCCGGAGGAATTCCGGATTCCACGCCACCTCGACGTCGACCGAGGCGACGGCGCGGGCCCGCGCGCCGAGTTCGGCGGCGGTACCGACCGGCACCGTGGATTTGCCGATGATGACGCCGGGCCGCTCCATCAGCGGCACCAGCGTATCCACCATCGAGTGCACGTATTTGAGGTCGGCGGCGTACTCACCCTTCTTCTGCGGGGTACCCACGCCGAGGAAGTGCACGTCCGCATGCGCGGCCGCCTCCGGATACGAGGTGGTGAACCGCAGCCGACCGGCATCGAGGTTGCGGCGCAGCACCGCCTCCAGCCCGGGCTCGTAGAACGGCACCACCCCGTCGGCGAGCTTGGCCACCTTCCCCGGGTCGACATCGACGCCGATCACCTCGTGGCCCAGCTCAGCCATGCATGCGGCATGGGTGGCTCCCAGATACCCGGTCCCGAACACCGTGAGACGCATATTCGAGTGATATCCAGCCGCGATGGCCGCACTGCGTCATCGAGGCGAGGCAGCGGGCAACAGCAGATGTACAACCGGGTCAGGGCCGGGAAACCGGGAAATTCAGATAGGCCCGCGACGGCGTCGGCCCCCGCTGCCCCTGATACTTCGACCCCGCTGCCGCACTGCCGTAGGGATTCTCGGCCGGGCTGGTCAACCGGAACAGGCACAGCTGCCCGATCTTCATCCCCGGCCACAACGTGATCGGCAGATTCGCCACATTGGACAGCTCCAGCGTGATGTGCCCGCTGAATCCCGGATCGATGAATCCGGCCGTCGAATGGGTGAGCAGTCCCAGCCGCCCCAGACTCGACTTACCCTCCAGCCGCCCGGCGAGATCGTCCGGCAGCGTGCACACCTCGAGCGTCGACCCGAGTACGAACTCACCGGGATGCAACACGAACGGCTCCTCCGGTGCGGGCTCCACCAGAGTGGTCAGCTCGTCCTGCCGCTGCGCCGGATCGATATGGGTGTACCGGGTGTTGTTGAACACCCGGAACAACCCGTCCAAACGCACATCGATACTCGACGGCTGGACCAGCAACGTATCGAACGGCTCCACTCCGAGCCGTCCACTGGCCAGCTCGGCACGAATGTCACGATCCGAAAGCAGCACGCCGACGAGCGTAGTGCCCGGGAATTCGCAGGTTACCCCGGGTGGTCCTCGGGACCACCCCGGCGGACTTGCCTCGGGCCGCCTCCGGTCTGGTAGAGTCGCCGACGCGTCTCGTACCGATCGGGTACCGATCGCCGGTGTAGTTTAGTGGTAGAACATCAGCTTCCCAAGCTGAGAGTGCGGGTTCGATTCCCGTCACCGGCTCTTCGACTTTCGAATGCTATTTCCGCGCAGGTACGCCATGCCTTCATGAGGCCGGTCGGTAACTCCGCGAATCCGACCGAAACCGCTCGGGTCCAACCACCGTGCCACACACGTGCCATTCACTGCCGCCGGTCGCCTTCCCGGTACCGCCGCGCCATCTCCGAGAGGTCATCGGCGATCCGGCGTTCCGCGTCGTCGGTGGCCCGCTGGTAGATCAGGGCCGCGCGCATATCGTCGTGGCCCATCCGCGCCATGAGATCCTTGGTCGACATTCCAGACTTCGAGGCCCACAGGTTGCCGGCGTGGCGCAGGTCGTGGAAGTGCGTCCCGGTCAGCCCGATTCGCGCCGTGACCTTCGACCACCCGCACAGCTGGGCGAAGTTGGAGCGCCGCAAGGGATTTCCACGCTGGCCGGTGAACACGTACGCCGCCGGATCGGTCCCGACGTACGTCTCCAGGTGAGCGAGCACATCAGCGCGAAGGGCTTCCGGCACGGTCAGGGTGCGGATGCCGGCGCGGGACTTCGGGGACGACACCACCAGACCCTTGCCGGGCAGCTCCACGAACGCCTTCGCGATTCGCACCGTCTCCGCACCCTCGGAGAAGTCGGCGCGGGTCAGCGCGGACACCTCACCCCAGCGCAGAGAATCGAACGCGGTCAACAGGATCAGCACCCGATACCGGTCCGGCACCGCGGCAGCGAGCGCGAAGACCTGGGCCACGGTGAGCACCGGCCGCTCCGGACTGTTCTCCTTGTCGGCGCCACGGACCTTGCACGGGTTGCGCGAGATCAGCTTGTCCTCGTCCACCGCCGTCGACATAGCCGCACGGAGCAGCCGATACGCCTTCGCGAGGACGAGTTCGGAGACCCCCACAGCGATCCGGTCGGCACGCCATTGCCGAATCATCGGCGTGGTCAGCCGGCCGACCTGGACACCGCCGAGCGAGGTCGACGCGATGTGCTTGCCGAGCAGCCACCGATACAACTCCTGTGTCTTCGGCCGCAGGCCCGGACGCTGGTCGATCCACGTAGCGACGTAGTCACGCACGAGTACGCGGCTGCGCTCCGGGTCGATCCAGTCACCGTGCAGGATCTGCACTTCGGTGGTCGACAGCCACTGTTCGGCGGCCCGCTTGGTGGCGAATGTCCGTGGTGCCGGTCGCATCTGGCCGTCCGGGCCACGGTAGCGAGCCTGCCAGCGCCCCGAGGGCAGTTGGCGAGCGTTGCCGAAGCCGCGTTTGCCCATCAGCCGACCCTCCGATAGCACGGCGCGATCTCCATCCGACCGGCCTGTGCGTAGGCGTCCAGGTCCGCGAGCTTGAACCGCACATGCCCGCCGACCTTGTAGAACACCACCCGCCGTTCGGCGACCAGCCGGCGGATGAACCGCACCCCGGTACCCAGGTACACGGCAGCACCTTCCACGCCCACATACCCCGGTTCGATATCCACGATTCCTCCTACACCTTGTCCGGACGATCCGAAACCTGTTGTGTGCCTTGTTGTTCCAGTATCGCGAGGGCTTCGCTGTAGTTGTTGTGCCACAGCGACCGGTCCGCGATCGCGTCGAAGATCAGTTGTTCCTGGGTCGGGATGTCCGGGTCGGACGGGTCGGTCAGGCGGACGATCCAGGCGTCGGACTGCTCCTGCTTGGCCTTCCCGACCGCGGCGAGGACTTGCCGAACGAATTCCATCCGGTCCGCCTTGTGATCGGGCAGGGTCTTGTTGCTCCACCGCCGCGATACCAGCACCCGGCGTCCACGCAACCCGAGGGTGTCGCGCCGGTGCGCCTTGCCCTTGCAGCAACCGGGTTGGGTCTTCGGTTTCGCGTTCCGCGGTGAGATGCCGTATCGCAGCCACACCGCGCACGACGGAGAGCACGGGGTCCGCTGGAATTCCTCGTGCAATCGTTCGTAGTGCCGGCGGGTCCGTTCGTTCGGTGCGTCGAGGACCTGGCCGATGGATTTGGTGAGGTACTTCGTCAGGTAGCCGACGAGCCGGTTCGCGTCCTTCGTACCGCCGAGGATGCCCTTGGCCTTGTTCGGCCGCACCGGACCACGCTCGCCCTCCGCATCGAGATCTGTTCCGTCGCTGTCGATGTCGACGGTTTTCGACTGGACACCCCACCGGATCACGTGCGCGGGATCCACATCGTCCACCTGGTCCATCACCGCGCGCGCGTCATCGAAGGACGGCAGGATGTAGCCGGTGTCCGGATCGGTGAACGCTTTCGCCTGGTAGTCCCAGACCGGTATCCGATCGGTGTAGACCTCGTGATCGAAGTGCGGCCACCACACCGACTGATACGACGCGGCCAGAATCTGAGTGATCAGCTCGTGCGGATCGGTCCCCCGGACCGCGATATGCGCGTGGGGGGCACCACGGCGTTGCGGTTCCACGGTCGCGAAGTACTGCACATCCCGCCCCGCCGCGCGCCGCCAATTCTGGATCGTGCGGTCGAACAGCTGGGGGAAGAAGATCGCATCACGGGCCGCCCGCCGATAGTCGTAGCTGTCCGGATCCACCGGTGAACCGTCACCGCACGGCTTTCCCTGCTTGTCGGTCGCGCCGGTGGAGTGGCAAGGCCCGTACGACGGCAGGGTCACGGTCAGGAACGTCGACGGCTGGTACTTGCCGGCGAACTTCCGGCCGGTGGTCTGCTTGGAGACCTTCTTGCGCGGCAAGTTCGGGATGTCCTGCCGGTGCCGGGTCGACTTCACCGAGCGAGGCTTCGACACCGCGTCGATGCCCTGGATCCGGCCGCGCAACCCCGACTCCCGCAGCTCCCGATCCAGATCCGCGATGACCTCCCGGAACCCCTCCGCGGTCTGATCATCATCAGCTGCCCGCGCTGCCTTGTAGCCGGCGAGCAGATCCGCGCGAGCGGTCACCAGAGCTTGCTGATGCTCGGTCGGGGGCCGGTGGGAGTCATCCGGTTCGTCCGGCATGTGCCAGCCCTCGTGACACTGGGTCACCCGCAACGCCTTCGCCCGTTTCGCGCACGTCGGGCAATCCGACTCGCGGGTCGACTTGCACGCCGCGGCAACGTATTTGAACTCACCGGTACCGGGGTTGAACGCCCGCATCGGGATAGGGTGCCGGCACACCCCGAACTTGTCCGCCACCGCTTCCGCGACCTCGTGCAGGGACGGACGCGCCCGCCGATCCGCCGCAGTCTCCCGCTTCGGTCCCTGGTCTACCGAGCCGGCCGAAACGGCCCCACCAGTGGTATCGGTGGAGCCGCTCAGGTCGACGGCAGTGTTCTCGCCGTTCACGCCACATCCTCTCTGTCAGTGCGGGTTTCGTGGTGTCTGGTCACCGGTCACGCTCCACACCGCGGGCACGTTCCTGCTCGCGTTCGGCCCTGCGCTGCTGGCGGTAGTTGCGTTCCGCATCGCGTTTCGCGTACTCGGTGGCGACGCCGAGAATCGCCGTCATGTGCTGCGCTTCGCCGGCGGTCAACGTGATGACCGTTTCGCCGTTGCGGTCGCGGACACCGAGCTTCACCTGCTCGCCCTCCACCAGCACCAGCGCGTGACGATCGGTGTCGTCATCGCTGACACCGTCCCACTCGTCGCCCCACTCCTCCTCGTCGTTCTCCCGCTCGTCGTAGTCCGGTTCGATCATCACGAATCTCCTTGTCTGCGTTGGGTTTTATCCGATGGTCGTCTGGTCACCAGATGCCGCGTTCCAGGGCGCGTTCGCGGTCGCGTTCGAGCTGCATCCGCCGGCGGTGCCACTGCTCCGCGTCGCGTTGTGCGCGGTCGGCCGCGACACCGAGAAGCCGGGTCAACTCCCGCGCTTCCGGGATCGACATCGTGACCACGGTTTCGATGGCCGCGTCACGCACGGCGATCTTCACCTTGTCGCCCTCGAACCGGACCATCGCGTGCCGCTCCTCCTCCTCACTGCCGATCCCCTCCCAATCACTGCCCCGGTCCTCCTCCTCGTCGTCCCGGTCGTCCCAATCCGGTGCCATCACGAATCTCCTTGTCTGAGTTGGGTTTCGGTCACGCCACCACGGGCGGGTGAGCGGGAGTGAACAGGCCGGCGGCGTGCGCGGCATCGAGATCGGTCGGCAGCGGGCGCAACAAGGTCTTGTGACCGGTAGCGCAGTACTTGAACGGCCCCGACACGCTCAACAGCGCCGACATGTGCGGTTCACAGTCCCCAAGCCACCAGCCACTCACCCGCACCGCCGTCGTCGCCAGTTCGCGGGTCTTCCACAGCAGCGTCAGCCGTTCGACGGCTTCGGGGTGGCACCACCACTGCCGGCACCACACCGTGTCGATCGTGTCGGTAACCTGCCGCGCATACACCACCGACAGGTAACCGGTCACGAACTCCCCCAGCGACGACCACGACCGGCGAGGAAGTTCCCCATCCTCCCGGATCGGGCTGAACCGCAACGACTTCCGGGCCTGCAACTCAGTCATTCGGTCACCTCCGAGGGATCGAACAGCGACAGCTGATCGCGGCAGGTCCACCGCGGCAGCTCCTTCGCTTTCCGCTTCGCCGGCCGGTTCTTCGACCGCTGCACCTGATCGGCCGCCGCCTGCACCATCGGATTCACCTGTCGTGCAGCCGGTTTCGGAGACTGACTGTCGTCGGTCATGCCGCCGGCACCTCCACATCCGGGTCGAGGTGGCGCAGCAGGTGTGCGCCGAGGAACTGGGTGTAGGCCGGTGGGATCGCTTCGGCCAGCGACCGGCGGTTGCTGGTCCAGTCGATCCCCATCGCGGCCTGCCAGTCGGAGACCGAGCCTTTGCCGCCCCCTGAGCCGTACACCGCGACGTACGGACCGTCGAACCGGTCCCCGTGCCGGTAACCGGCCACCCGACCCCGGTGCCGAAGATGCAACGGTTGCGCAGCAGTCCAACCACCGAGTTCGAACACCCGATGCCGGATCACATTGAGCCCGAACATCTCCCCGCACAACACCACATCGCGGCGCAGCTTCGCCCCCTGCACGTTCTCCATCACCCACGGCCGACCCGACCCGATCAACGCCGCCCGGGTAGCCGGGATCAACTGCGGGTAGCGGCCGGCGAGCGCCTGATTCGTGCCCGCGGTGAGCGCCGAGGACGCCTGACACGGAGGCGACGCATGGACCGCCGCGAACTCGTGACCATGGGTGGTCAGGTAGTCGAGCGCGTCCCCGCGGTGGAACTCGAACGGGTAATCCGGCTGATCACAGATGTCGACGCCGACCACCTCGAAACCGGCCCTGTGATACCCGACCGCAGCACCACCAGACGCGCAATACAGATCCAGCAGCCGGGGCCGGCCCGAGTGCCCCACCGAGCACCCGAACCAGTCCAACACTTCCTGCACACCCACCACCGCGGTCATGCCACAGCCTCCGCATCATCGGGGGACTGCACGCCGCACAGGCCCCGATGTTCGGCGAACTCCCGCAACCAGATCCGGTCATCGAGCGCCGTGTCGAGCTCGTCGTAGCGGTTCATGCCGCCACCGCCACACCGGTTTCGCCCTCGTCGCCCTCGTCGCGGGCCGTGTCATCGGCGTCGATGACCAGCGGGCGAGGCTGCGGAGCGTACGCCTGCACGATCGCGTCGATATCGTCATCGGTGACCAGGAACGACCGGACCCGCAGAATGTCCGAGGAGCCCTCCTGTTCCACGTAGGCGACACCGGGTGTCGAGTCGGGAATCTCCGTGCAGCGAGCACCGCGCTCCACCGCGCCCGGTCCGAAGATCATGGCGACCTGGGTCGGTTCCGACAACTTCAACCCGATCCGGTACGGGAACAACTGACGTTGCGGCACAGTGTCCTTCGACGGATCGATCACCGTCTCGATCACCGAGAACCCCGGTGCGCGGCCCTTCGACAGCAACAGCCCGTGCAGCTCCTCGAACTGCTCACGCTGCTTGCGGTTCGCGAACGCCGACAACGTGGCCGCCTCATCGATGAACACCACCACCAACGGGTCCTCGACAGTCGGGACCAGCTTGCGCAGACCCGCCGCTTTCAACCGGGCCTGCCGCTCGTCCAACTCGTGCACCGCCTCAGCGAGCAGCGCCAATATGTCCTCGATCGTGGCGAAGGCGAACCGGGTGAACAGTTTCTCCCCGCGGCCGAACTCCATCCCGCCCTTCGGGTCGATCACCCACAGATCCACCAGACCCGCCCGGATCGCCGGAGCCAGGCCGGCGAACAAGGCTTGCACCACCCCCGACTTGCCCGAACCGGTCTTCCCGGACAACAGCAGGTGGGTATACAGGACCGGGATCGACCAGACATCCCCGTTCTCGGTCACACCCAGGGGCACCGCTTCCAGGTCCGGGACCGCCCCGAAGCCCACACCGTTGTGGACCGCGACCGGCAACGCTGCCGGTACGGCGAGCGTGTCGAACACGCGCACTTCGAGACGGACGAACCCCGGATCCGGTCGCGTCGCCGTGACCTCCCGGGCGCCCAAGGAATCCGACAGCGCCGCCAACGTGGCCCGATCGGTCCAATCATTGATCGACTGCCCCGGCAACATGTGGAACTGGGCCGTCAACCCGTGCCGGCTGTAGTCCCACCACTCCAACGTCGGATAACCGATCTTCGGCGACGCCAGACCGACCGACGCCAACATGTAGTTCGTCATCAACGGTTCCGCGAACGTCAACACCGCCGCACGCAACGCCACCGGAGCCGCACCCGCGATCTCCGCCGACGACACCTCTTGCGCGGGAACCGATTTCGACCAGAACGCCATCCGGGCCGCCAGCAGCAACGCCGAACCACCCGAGATCAGCACCGGAGCCAACTCCGCGGCACTCACCGGGCACCGCCTTCGGGCAGCCGGGGAAGGTCGCAGAACAGCTGGCAGCCGGAAGCATCCGCCGGCGGCAACGAAGGCTCGTCGCAGAACATCCAGCACGACGGGGCACCGATCGGAGCCGGACCCGGGATCGAGGCCACTGCCGGAGCGGGAACGACGGTGGGCGTGACCGTGGTGGTCGAGGCTTCGGTGGTGACCGGAGCCGGAGCCGACGAATGGGCGGTGGGGTGGATCAGGGCCAGGCCGAGGCCGGCGACGATCACCACCACCCCGGCACCGGCCACGATCTTCGGCACCAAGCCGGGACCGGACGAAGACATGGAGACAGACATCACCCCTCCTCAGGGCGGAACAGGTTGGAAGACTTCGAGATTCGAGACCACCCCGGAGGAGCGATCGAACAGGGATCAGGCCGGCGTCGGGAACAACGCTTCCTGACCCAACGGCCACGCGGACCGTGAAGACTTACGGACAGGCCCCGGCTCGACAGCCGCAGGCAATTCGGGAACCGGCGACACCGGCCCCTCCTCAGGTGCCCGCACCTCTTCCACCACCGCAGCCGAAACCGGTAGCGGGGCAGCCTGGGCAGCCCGGAACAGGACCGCCAGACCATGCGTATCGACCAGGAGACTGATCGGGGCGACCGCAGCCACCACCGCGCACACCCAGGACGGGAGTTCGTGGCCGTTGGCGACCGCATGAAGGCTGTTGCCCGCCACCGACACCACCGCGCCGGCGACCAGAACCCGAATGAAGAACCGACGCTCCGGCGACTTCGCCAGCACCAGCGCCCCCGCGGTGGCTTGCACGATCGTGCCGTCGATGATCAACGGGAACAACCACGCATCCGACCGCGGGACATGCGCCAATCCAGCCAGATCCCGCAGGGTAGAGAACGAGAGGCGGAATGCGGCGGCACCGACGCCGATGATCACCAGGACCGCGAACACCCGTGCCCACCGCATTGCGCTCTGATTCATGACCTCACGCCACCTTCGGCGACTGCTCGGACACGTCGACCGCCATCTCGGAGGCCAGGTGCTCCACCGAGTCGTGCAGCATCAGAATCCGGGTCAGCTGACCCGCCAACTCGCGAGCGTCCTCGATCAGCAAGCCCAACGAGGCGTCACGGGTACCGGTGAACTTGACCCACACGAACGCCGGAACCTGCGTCCCATAATCGGTGCCGTGCGAAGGCGTGTACTCCGCCTCCACACCCTCATAGGCGTTGGCCTGGATGGACATCCACGACATGACGATCACGCTGCCTTCTCGCCGGCCGGACGCTTCGCCCCCGAGTTGTCGCCCTTGATGCCCGTCGCGAAGTACGAGTAGGTCAGCTTCGAGAAGTCCCCGACCTTCGTCACCCGCGGCTGGACCATCAGGCCCTCCAACTCGATATCCCGGATCCGGCGACCCTCCGGCGGGATCGGCTGTACCGGCGACAGGAACACCAGATCGATACCGGTATCACTGCCCCGCACGTCATCCGAGTAATCCACCAGCCGCGCCTTCCACTTCAACAGGCCCGTCTCGGTATCCACGTCCTGATCGGTCGTGTACTGCCGACGACGCTCATTGAACGTGAACACCTTCTCGATCTCCCCGATCAGACCCGCACCCTCCGGGAACGCCACGTCGAACGGAACCAGGAAACGCTGACCCTTCTTCACTGCCATCTCTTCTATCCCTTTCAGTAGGGGTAATCTTGACCTGAAATAAAGGTAAGCCCGATCCAGAAGGGCGACCCGGAATATTTTTCCGGGTATGCTGCGGAGGACAGCTTGACCAGGTAGAATGGAGTCATGCGGGGAATGACTGACTCCATGACCATCGGCGAACGCGTCGGATGGTATCGCCGGCGCAGGGGAATGTCCCAGAAGGTTCTTGCCAACCTCATTGGACGAACTGAGGATTGGCTTAACAAGATCGAGAATAATCGCATACAGCTCGATCGAATATCTGTAATTCAAAGTCTCGCAAAAGAACTCGATATCAGCATCGGTGACCTCATGGCCGAGCCGACTCTGATGGATGCAAATCAATCCGCCGGAAAGCCGACTGTTCCTGCACTGCGGGAAGCCCTTCTGAGCTACGCCCAGCTGATGCCTTTCACAATGGCAGCCGGCAGGGAGATACCTCCCATGGCGCAGCTCGACGGACGGTTGAAAGCCGTGTGGGATGCATATCAGGCGACCCGGTTTGCATATGTGAGTGCCACTCTGCCGGAGCTCATTTCCGATCTCGACTATGCGTCACGAAACCTGGAAACGCAAGACGTTCAACGCGCAAATTTGATGTTGGCAACTGCATATCATGCGGCGGCGACTGTGTTGACCAAGGTCGGTGAGGTCGATCTTGCCTGGGTAGCGGCACAGAAGGGTTTCGATATCGCTCAGAATATCGGCGAACCTGTGGTATGGCTTTCGCTCGCCAGATCGGTTACTCATGTCACTATGTCCACGGGGCGGCACAAAGATGCGGCCAAGCTGGTTCAGCAGGTGGCTTCGCACACTGGGCCAATACCAAACGATGCCTCACCCGAATATCTCTCCGTATACGGAACGTTGTTTCTTGCCGGCGCTATGGCTGCTGCACGATCCAACGATCGTAGTTTAACTACGGATTATCTGAATGAGGCAGACGCGATCGCGACCAGGTTGGGTCGGGATGCTAATTATTTCTGGACAGCATTTGGCCCCACAAACGTGGACATCCATCGTGTTTCCACCGCGATGGAACTCGATGATGTCGAGACTGCCTTGAGCCTTGGCCCCGGAGTCGATACCTCTCCGCTGCCCACTGAGCGGCAGGTGAGGCACTCGCTTGAGATTGCACGCGCCCACAACGCGCGGGGACGGAAAGACCAGGCACTAGATATCCTCCTGTCAGCCGAAGCGAGAGCGCCGGAACAGGTTCGCCATCACGGCCTTTGCCGCGATCTAGTAGTGGGCTGGGTACGTACCAGCAAGACCCGCCCCGGACCAGCACTATCGGGGCTGGCCGAGCGTATGAAGCTCGTTTGAGTTCGTCGTCAACTAGCATGGCCGCCATGAACAACACCGAACAGGCTCCACCGATGGCAACACCACGAGTCGCGGCAGGTGTCCTGATTCTGCAAGGTGAATCACTACTCATGGTCCGGCCATCGTACAAGGACTACTGGGATATTCCGGGTGGGTATGTAGAGCCGGGAGAATCTCCCATGTCTGCCTGCCGGCGGGAAATCCAAGAAGAAATCGGGATAGCAGCGAATAAGCTGGAATTTGCTGCTGTCGATTGGGCACCCAATGGCAACGAAGGCGACAAGATGCTGTTCTTGTTCACCGACTCGGAATTGCATGGTCTCGACGCATCCGGACTCCAGTTTCCGGATCGAGAATTGGTCGAAGCCCGCTACGTCAAGCTGGAAGAGTTAAGCGAATTTACGATCACCCGCTTGGCGAAGCGACTCGAAGGAACGGCGAGAGCTATCCTCAGCGGCACTTCCCCTCTCTACCTGGAGCACGGCGACGCGCCACGATGAACTTCTGACGGTTCGTCGCACCAATCTGCCTGTCTCGCAGTCGAACCGGCCGGTTCCGATCTGCTCTTGCCTCACGACTCGACCGTCCCTGTCTACGAGTTGTTGCCGAATTTCGCTGTATAGGTTCAAGAGCGGCAGCGGCCCTGCGGGCCGCCGCCGCCACGCTGCGGCTCTCCGCTCGTCCCTCGCTGCGCGCCGGCGCGTCGGCGGCAACCCTCCAGGCCGAACCGCCAGAACCCCAGATAGCCCACTTCTTAACGACTCCGCGACCTCCGGCCGCGCGACGACTCCACCCAGTCGCCAGGCGCGGCGCACACTCCTCCGGTCGACCTGGACACAGCCCTACCGCACAACCAGGGCACGGCGAAGGACAAGCCGCTACGCGGTGCCTATGGCATCCTTCACCGCACCCTGAACATGCGGTACCCCTACGGGCAGGCCGACCGGAGGAGCACACACCACAGCCCCCACCGAACCGGCGGATTTCATTCGAATGCCTGCCACCTCCGGCGGCACACGGGGCCTTGCCCCGGAACCCCACTCCTCGCCGGAGAGGCAGGTCTCCCAGAGGGGCACAAGATCAATTCGAACATACGTTCGACAAGTGAAATTTGCGGATAGACAACCTATCCGGCCGGCGCAGACGTGCCACACATGTGCCACACGCCGAGGTCAACACCGGTGAATCATGGCCAACCCCGCGCAACGAGCACGCCAGGTCAGCCGCAGGTTCCCGACCGATCCCCTGATTCCCAAGCTGAGAGTGCGGGTTCGATTCCCGTCACCGGCTCTTCGATTCCGCAATATCTCCCCGCGAGTCATTCACACCGCGTTCCACGTCGCAGACTTCTGCTTCCGAAAATCGTTCCGATGTCGCCGAATGCAATTCGGCTCCCGCCGATGCCACTGCCGGGCTTGAAGCCGCGAGCGGCATCGTATAGAACTGGACAGTTGCCATTTCGCAACGTGAAACATCCTGCCCCGCAGCCGAGTTCGGCGCGGGGTAGCGGTCGGGAGGAAGAAACATCATGCGTCGAACCATGGGTAATTTCGGGCGTAAGGCTCTCGTCGCGGCAATGCCGCTGGCCGTAGTCGCGGCGGCGTTCGCGAGTGCGGGGGCCGCCTCCGCCGAAGCCCCCACGCAGGCACAGATCGTCGCGCAGGCTGTTCCGGCCGCACAGGCGGTCGCGGCACCGGTAGCGCCGGTGGCGCCGGCCCCGGTCGCGCCCGCCGCGCCGGAGTCCGCGCAGCCGGTGGCAGCCGCGGGTGCACAGGACATCGCCACCAATCCCGATGCGGCCAACCATGATCCGGTGGCCAACGGTGCGGCGGCGGGTGCGATCGGCGGGGCCATCTTCGGGGCCGTCATCTGCGCCGCCACGATCATCGGCATTCCACTGATCCCCGCCTGCATCCTCGGCCCGGCGCTGCAGGGTGCGGTGATCGGCCTGCTGGTCGGCGCGATCGCGCCGAATTCCGTGCCGCAGGTCCTGCCCTGATCCTCGGGACCGGACCCGTTCGCTTCTCGCCGGCCGAATCGAATTCGGTCGGCGAGAAGCCGTTTCACGCCTCGTCCGGGCCACCGGATCGGGCACCCGGCGCGGCGTGTGACGGCGGTCCCGGTCGCGCTACTTGCTGATGCAGTCGGTGACGATCTTCTGCGTTGCGGCACGGGCCTTGTCGGCGTCGTCCTTGCTCAGGCCCATCGAATCCGGGTCGGAGGCTTGGGCATTGGTGCCGGGCTTGGTCATCGCGCGCAGGCCGTCCTGCGAGATGCCCTGGTCCACATAGGCTTTCGCGGCGCAGTCGGCAAGCTTCTGATCCTTCAGGCCGCTGTCCACCAGGGCCTTCGAGAGGTCGGCCTGCGTGATGGTGGGCTGGGCGGCGGCCTTGTGGTCCGAAGACCCGGAGTTACCGGAACCGCAGGCCGCCAGCAGCGGGAGTGCGACGAACGTGGCGGCGATCAGCGAAATCCTCAACAGTTTCCTCGTTTCCGACGATGACGAATCGGGCATTCGGGCGGAGAAAACCGCCGTGGTGATCCTGCACCATTCGGGCGCGGGAGAACAGCCGGGCCGCAGATTCACAGGTCCATCGCGGCACGCAGCGCGGTATCGATCCGCTCGACGACGTCGGGGTCGACGGCGCCCAGGCGCTCGGCCAGCCAGCCGCGATAGATGCGGCCGAGGTTGCCGGCGTGCATCCAGCCGTGGCCGGGCAGCGTCACGGCGAGGATGTCCTGCGGATCCTCGTCGAGCACCTCGGCGGCGATCAGCCAGGGACGGGGGGATTCGTTGATGCCGTCACTGGAGATGAGCACGATGTTGCGCCGCCGAGTCGAACCATGTGGGTTGTAGCTCCACAGTTCACCCCTGTGCACGCAAATCCTCTTCTGCGGCAGTGAATTCCGCTTCGTCGGTAGCGGCCGCGTCGGCCGCGGTGTCGAGTGTGCCCGCGGCGGGCTCGGGGGCGCAACAGCGCACCGCCTCCCGGCGCGCGGCCCGGGCTATCCACGCCGAGGGTGACATTCCCACGCGGGCCGCGGCCTGCTCGGCGTACGACCAGGCCGCCTCGTCCAGGGACAGCGTCACCTTCCGAGTCGCCATGACGCCATGGTACCGCCGTGGGAGGCTGTTGGCGGATGGTCAATTACTGTTACGGTGACCGGGTCGGCAGTGCTCGTGAGGGGAGACGGCGGGTGCATCACCATCGAGTCGGCCACGGTGAGCCGCTGGCCCTGGTGCACGGGGTCGGCAGCCGGTGGCAGGTGTGGGAGCCGCTGTTGCCGCTGCTGGCCGAATCGTTCGAGGTCTTCGCCGTCGACCTGCCCGGCTTCGGCGACTCGGATCCGTTGCCGCACACCACCGTCGACGATCTCACCGACGCGCTCGCGGCCTTCGTGACCGAGCAGGGATTGGACCGGCCGCACCTGGCCGGCAATTCCATGGGCGGACTGATCGCGTTGAATCTGGCCGCGCGCATCCGGGCCCGCTCGGTGACCGCGTACTCGCCCATCGGATTCTGGTCGGGGCCCGGGGTGTGGTGGTGCCGGCGCTCGCTCGGCGCCTCCAAGACCCTGGGATCGCGACTGCGGCCCCTGCTGCCCGCGATCCTGGGTTCCGCCGCCGGGCGCACCGCCTTCCTCGGACTGATCTTCGGGAAACCGTGGGCCGTCGGCGCCCGGATCGCCCTCGACACCGCCACGGGCGGATTGGACGCGCCCGGATTCGACGCCGCGCTCGCCTCCTTTCCCGCCGCGCGGCTGCGCGACGGCGGCCGGCTGGAACACATTCCGGTCACGATCGCGTGGGGCGATCGCGATCTGCTGCTGACCTACGCCACGCAGAGCCGCCGCGCCCGGACCTGGCTGCCACATGCCCGGCACGTCACGCTGCCCGGCAGCGGGCATACGCCGTTCTACGACGACCCGCGGCGCTGCGCGGACCTGCTGCTGCGGCAACCGGATCCCGCCACGGCCGGCTGACCTCTGGCACGCGCCGCCGACATCCGTTACGCTCCACCGAGTTCGGACTTTTCCGTGATGGAGGTCAAGCACGGCCTGATTCCCGAAGTGACGGGTGCAGCGACGCTGTCGCGCCGTTCGGCGCCGATCGTGCACTGCTTGTCGACGATGACCGCCGGCCTCCGGATACCGCACATCACCGTATGATCGCGATCCCGGGCCGGCCACGGAGAAACCGGCCGACCGGGTCGCGGCACGATCTCCGGATTCGGTGGCGCGACGCCATCGGAGTCCGCTCGCTCCGCATGCAACACCCCGAGTTCCCGAAACAATGACGCGAATTGTCGCCGTTCGCTGTTAGCATTTCTTGCAATTTGCCAGCCAGTCGAATGATTGTGCACGGCCGCACAGTGTGCGTTCGGGGAGGGCCGTGTCGTCTCGACCGAACGGGAAGGCCCATCGACTTTGACCAAGACCGCCAATATCCTGCTGTCCGTGATGGCGGGTGCCTCGGCCTTGCTCTTGACCGCGACCACGCCTGCCGCCGCAAACCCGAACGCGATCAACCCGATTCCGGTGCTCAACGGCACGGCAGGCCTCCCTCATCTGCTCGGCCGCACCCGGGCGGTATTCCAGGTGACCGGTATGGCGAGCCCGAACAGCACCCAGAACTACAATGTTCTGGGCACCGACCTGGGCATCATGTGGGACAACGGAAACGGTGAAATGCTCACCGCATTCGGCGACACCGCCGGCGTCGGATTTCCCAATCTGCTGGCCGGTAGCCTGTGGTCCTGGCGCAGCAACATTCTCGTGCGCAGCCATAACCAGGACCCGGACAACGGCATCTTTTTCGACAGCGTCGTCCACGACATCTTCGGCCAGGCCCGCGATCTGGTCGCCAGTCCGAAAATTCCGCTGATCGAGATCAGCCGTATCCCCACCGCGGGCATTTCCGTGAACGGCGTCCAGTACATGAGCCTGATGTCGGTGAAGAGCTGGGACGACGTCGGCCAGTGGACCACGAACTACTCCGGCCTCGCCGCCTCCGGTGACGACGGCGAGTCCTGGGCCGACCTGGGTTTCACGCACCGTCCCAACGAGGGTGGCAACGCGAACTTCCAGATGAACGCGTTCACCAAGAACGGTGGCTGGGTGTACGAGTACGGCACCCGTTCCGGCCGTAACAATCCGGCCTACGTCGCCAGGGTGCGCGAGGAGGACATCGCCAACCTCGGTGAGTACGAGTACTGGGACGGCGGCAAGTGGAAGAAGGGCGATGTGGACGCGGCCGCCCCGATCGCCGACAACGTCGCCGAACTGTCGGTGATGTGGAACGACTACCTCGGCCAGTACGTCATGCTGACCACCGATCCGTTCAATTCGGTGGTGATGCGCAAGGCGTCCTCGCCGGAGGGCCCGTGGAGCGATCCGGAGGTCCTGATCGACACCCGGGAACTACCGACCGCCTACGCCCCGTCGATTTTCCCGTACCAGACCGGTCGTGACCTGTACTTTCTCACCACCGTGCACAACCAGTACAACGTGGTGCTGATGCGCACCTCGCTCTGAGCATCGCAGTAACGGGACCCCGGCTCGCCGTCGAGCCGGGGTCCCGTTCCGTATCCGGCCTTCCCTAGACTCGAGCCATGGACGCCGCCGACTGGGACGCGCGGTACACGCGCAGCGAGTTGGTCCGGGACACACCGCCCGACGCGGTCGTGGCCGAACACGCGACCGCCCTCCAGCGGTCGCTGGCCCAGACCCACACCGGCGAACCACCGCGGGCGCTCGATCTCGGCTGCGGGGAGGGTCGCCACGCACTGTGGCTGGCCACCCACGGCTGGCAAGTGGTCGCCGTGGATTTCTCCCAGGCCGGAATCGATAAGGGACGCACCCTGGCCGCCCGGCTGTCCCGCTCGGCCCGCGGCCGGATCGCCTGGCACTGCGCGGATGTCACCGACTCCGCGGCCCTGCCCGACTACCATGTGGATCTGGTCCTCCTGACCGACCTTCCACTGCCACCACCTCAGCGCCGTATGGTCCTCCTGTGGGCGGCTGAGGTCCTGAACCCCGAGGGCGCCCTGCTGGTCCTGGCTCACGACGATGCGCCCGGCCACGATCCGGACACCCTGTTCACGCCCGAGGACATTTTGCACGACCTGGCGCCGATCGCCGGCCGACTCCGGGTGCGGGTGGCCGAGCGGATACCCCAGGAGCAGACCGAGATTCAGGGCACTCTGGTGGTGATGACCCGGATCGCTCCCGGCGAGCACGGCACAATTGCGCTCTGAACCGCAGCTTCGGTAGGGCACGGGGCACAATGCGGGGTTGGGCCTGCTTGGTGGTGACAGGCTGTGTTTTTGGCCTCCGCTTCGCTCCGGCGGGTTCGCGGCCCTCCGGGCCCGATCCTTCCCTCCTCCGGCTCCTCCGCTTCGCTCCCCCGCCTCCGTCAGTCCAGGATCGGGCCGGGCCGCGAACAGGCGTGTGGAGCCTGCGGATTGGTGACCGGGAACAGGGGGTCGGGGCACAAACAGGCGTGTTGGGCCTGCGTATTGGTGACCGTATTCAGGTGAGCGGAGGTGTGCCTGCGGATCGGTGACCGGAGCCGGACCGGGTCGGCGGTCACCAATTCGCATGGCCCAGCACGCCTGTTCGCGGCCCGTCTCGGTCCTGGACTGACGGAGGGAGGGAGCGCAGCGACTGACCGGAGGAGGGAAGGACCGAGACAAAGGGGGCCGCGAACCCGCCGGAGCGAAGCGGAGGCCGAAAATACAGCCCGTCACGCAGCCCAACGGCTCAACCACGGATCCACCGTCGCACCGATCAGTTCGAAGCCCGCGCGAAAGGAGTGTGGCTGTCCTGGAACGATTTTCACCTCGGCAGCGTCACCCGCATCAGGGATACCGAACGGGTCACGCTCCCCGTTGATCACCACGACATCGACCGCAGCCGAAGCCGCCAGCAACTCCTCCCGCCGACTCTTCTCCGGCTTCCCCGGCGGATGCAACGGAAAAGACAGCGCAAGTACACCGCCGGCCCCCGCCGCAACCGCCGTACGGCAAGCCACCCGAGCACCGTTACTCCGCCCGCCCTGGACCAGCGGCACATCCGGAAACCGTTCCCGCACCTGCGAAACGACCTCGAGCCAAGCCGCATCCTGAGTAGCGACCGACCCCGGCGCCCGCCGCCCGGCCACCCGATACGGCTGAACCACCCGAGCGACCACCGCCCCGGCCGCCGATGCGCGATCCCGCACGACGAGAAGGTCTTTCGCGTCCACCCCACCCCCCGAACCGTGGGTCAGCAACAGCAACAACCGCGGCCGATCGGCTACGTCCAACTCGATCTCGGCAGGTCCGGCACTGGTCTCGAGGCGCACCGCCCCACCGTAACCGCGCACCCCCGAATCACCCCGCCGGATCGCCCGGCGAGCCCACGGCAACGCACCGATACCCATCGAAACGTGTTTTACATCACAGTGTTTTCCGGGTCACATCCGCAGGTGAGGCCCTGGATCGATGCGTTACCCGCGAGTAATATACAGTGTAAGTTACCCGCTGGTAGCAACCTCGCCGATCAACCGACGGCACAACGCCAGGGGCGAGGGATTCGGTGGACAACGGGCGGGAACGGCAGAAGGAACCGACCGCACCTAACTCAACGGAGAGAACAAAAATGGGTCACTACAAGAGCAACGTCCGGGACCTGGAGTTCAACCTCTTCGAGGTGCTCGGCCTGGGATCGATCCTCGAGTCCGGCGCGTTCGGCGATCTCGACGCGGAGACCGTCAAGGACATGCTGACCGAGGTACGCCGGCTGGCCGAGGGCCCGCTCGGTGAATCGTTCGCCGACGCCGATCGCAATCCTCCGATCTTCGACCCCGAGACGCACAGCGTGAAGCTCCCGGAGTCGTTCAAGAAGAGCTACCGCACCCTGTCCGAGGGCGGCTGGGACAAGCTGGGCATCGCCGAGGAGCTCGGCGGTATCCCGTTCCCGCGCACCGCCTACTGGGCCATCGCGGAGTTGGTCCTCGGCTCGCAGCCGGCCGCGTTCATGTACGCCGCGGGCGCGGGCTTCGCGAACATCTTCTACGACAACGGCACCGACGAGCAGAAGCAGTGGGCCAAGCTCGCCGTCGAGCAGGGCTGGGGCGCCACCATGGTGCTCACCGAGCCGGATGCCGGCTCCGACGTGGGCGCGGGCCGCACCAAGGCCGTCAAGCAGGAGGACGGCTCCTGGCACATCGAGGGCGTCAAGCGGTTCATCACCTCCGCCGACTCCGACGACCTGTTCCCGAACATCATGCATCTGGTGCTGGCCCGCCCCGAGGGCGCCGGACCGGGCACCAAGGGCCTGTCGCTGTTCTTCGTCCCGAAGTTCCACTTCGATCCGGAGACCGGTGAGAAGGGCGAGCGCAACGGCGTCTTCGTCACCAACGTCGAGCACAAGATGGGCCTGAAGGTCTCCACGACCTGCGAGGTCACCTTCGGCGGGCACGGCGTGCCGGCCAAGGGCTGGCTGGTCGGCGATGTGCACAACGGCATCGCGCAGATGTTCCAGGTCATCGAGCACGCGCGGATGATGGTGGGCACCAAGGCCATCGGCACCCTGTCCACCGGCTACCTGACCGCGCTGGACTACGCCAAGCAGCGGGTGCAGGGTGCCGACCTGACCAAGATGTCGGACAAGGCCGCCCCGCGCGTCACCATCACCCACCACCCCGACGTGCGCCGCAGCCTGGCGATGCAGAAGGCGTACGCCGAGGGCCTGCGCGCGGTGTACCTGTACACCGCCGCCCATCAGGACGTGGTCGTGGCCGAGCACGTGTCCGGCGCGGACGCCGAACTGGCCGCGCGGGTCAACGATCTGCTGCTGCCGATCGTGAAGGGCGTCGGCTCGGAGCGGGCCTACCGGTACCTGACCGAATCGCTGCAGACCCTGGGCGGTTCCGGCTTCCTGCAGGACTATCCGATCGAGCAGTACATCCGCGATTCGAAGATCGACTCGCTGTACGAGGGCACCACCGCGATCCAGGCGCAGGACTTCTTCTTCCGCAAGATCGCCCGCGACCGCGGCGTGGCCCTGGGTCACGTGGCCGGTCAGGTGCAGAAGTTCATCGACCGTGAGGGCGGCAACGGCCGGCTGAAGGCCGAGCGCACGCTGCTCGCCACCGCGCTCGAGGATGTGCAGGCCATGGCCGCCACGCTGACCGGGCATCTGCTCGGCGCCGGCGAGGAGTCCAGCGAGCTGTACAAGGTCGGTCTGGGTTCGGTGCGGTTCCTGCTGTCGGTCGGCGATCTGCTGATCGGCTGGCAGCTGTTGCAGCAGGCCGAGATCGCGATCAAGGCCCTCGACAACGGGGCAACGGGTGCGGATGTGAACTTCTACACCGGCAAAATCGCGGTCGCACAGTTCTTCGCACGCAATCAGTTGCCCGCGCTGACGGCCATCCGCACCGTGCTGGCCAACCTCGACAACGACATCATGGAGCTCGACGAAGCCGCGTTCTGACGTCGGCAGATATCGGCCCCGCACCCGGAATCCGAGTCCGGCTGCGGGGCCGTTATCGTTCTACAGCAATCGATTCGCAACCGTGACGTAGGTAACCTGAGCGCAAAAATTCGGCTGTGCAAGGCTCACATCGCGAGCGCGGAAGAGGCAGAATAACCGGCGGCCGACGACGAAGGAGCGCTGACTGATGACCAGACGACTGTCCGCACTTGCCGGGGTCAGCGCGGCGGTCGTATTCCTGGCAGGCGGCCTCGGTGCGGCACACGCGAACCCCAACGACATCAACCCCATTCCGGTGCTCAACGGCACCGTGGGCCTGCCGCAGCTGCACGGGGCGACCCAGGCGATCTACCAGGCCACCGGGATGAACAGTCCGAACCACACCGACCAGTCCAACGTGATCGGCACCGACCTCGGCATCATGTGGGACGACGGGCGCGGGCAGATGCTCACCGTCTACGGCGACACGGCCGGACTCGGCGTGCCGAATCTGCTCGCCGGCAGCCTGTGGGCCTGGCGGTCGAACGTGATCTTCCGCAGCGCGCCCGGCGATCCGGGCGCGGGTGTCCACTACTCGAGTTTCGTCGACAATCCCCTGCCCAGCCCGAAGATCCCGGGTATCGAGGTCAGCTTCATCCCGACCGCCGGGGTCTCGGTGAACGGCGTGCAGTACCTGAGCCTGATGTCGGTGCACGAATGGCAGGCCGACGGGCACTGGACCACGAACTTCGCCACCCTCGCGGTCTCCGGCGACGACGGGCAGACCTGGGCGCAGTTGCCCACCACCCGCCGCGCCAACGAGGACGGCTTCGAGAACTTCCAGCAGAACGCCTTCCTGAAGGCCGGTGGCTACGTCTACCGCTACGGCACCCCCTCCGGGCGCGGTAATCCGGGTTTCGTCTCCCGGGCCAAGGAGGCCGACGTCGCGAATATGGACGCCTACGAGTACTGGGACGGCAAGAACTGGAAGCCGGGCGACGCCAAGGTCGCCGCACCCATCGTCGGCGATGTGGCCGAACTGTCCGTGCAATGGAACGACTACCTGCACCAGTACGTCATGATGACCACCGACGGCGCGAATTCGGTCGTGCTGCGCACCGCCCCCAACCCGGAGGGCCCGTGGAGCGAGCCGCGGCAACTGATCGACTCCCGTGATCTGCCCACCCAGTACGCGCCGATGATCTACCCGTATCAAACCGGGCGCGACCTGTATTTCCTGCTCACGATCCACAATCAGTACAACGTGGTGCTGATGCGAACGCCGCTGTAGGGCCGGAGTACGAGGCCCGTGCGGTTGCCGGGTCGGGGGTCTGGCAACCGCACGGTACCGATCTGGATATCGGGCCCCGACGGCGAGCCGTTACATCGCCGCGCGCCGGTGACGCCGGACGAGGAAGAATCGAGGCGGGTTGCCGCAGGCGGCGGTCCGGATCGTTGCCGGACCGCCACGGTGAGCTCGGACCGCAGTTCGGACGACTCGAGGAGATGAGAAGTTTATGCAGCTGGGAATGATCGGGCTCGGACGAATGGGCGCGAACATCGTGCGCCGCATCGTGAAGGACGGGCACAACGCCGTCGGCTACGCCCGTCGCGAGGACCAGATCGCGGAGTTCGCGGCGGAACTCGGCGACGGCTTCCGGGGCGCGACCGACTACCAGGGATTCGTCGCACTGCTGGAGAAACCGCGCATCGTGTGGGTGATGATCCCCGCGGGTGCGACCGGCGCCGTGATCGACCAGGTCGCGGAGTTGCTGGAGCCCGGCGACATCATCATCGACGGCGGCAACAGCCGGTACCATGAGGACATCCGCCGCGCGGAAGAGTTGCAGCCCAAGGGCATTCACTACCTGGACATCGGCACCTCCGGCGGCGTGTGGGGCCTGGAACGCGGCTACTGCCTGATGGTCGGCGGCGAGGCCGACACCGTGCGGCACATCGAACCGCTGCTGCGGTCGATCGCCCCCGGCGTCGGCGCCGCGGAGCGCACCCCCGGCCGCACCGGCGATCCGTCCCCCGCCGAGCAGGGCTATCTGCACTGCGGTCCCGCGGGTGCCGGACACTTCGTCAAGATGGTGCACAACGGCATCGAGTACGGGGCGATGCAGGCCTATGCCGAGGGGATGAACATCCTGCACAAGGCCGGTATCGGAAAGGTGCTGTCCGACAAGCACTCCGCGGAGGAGACGCCGCTGGATCATCCGGAGCACTACCGGTACGACATCGACGTCCCCGAGGTCACCGAACTGTGGCGGCGCGGCTCGGTGGTCGCATCCTGGTTGCTCGACCTGACCGCGGAGGCGCTGCACGCCGATCCGTCCCTGGAATCCTTCGGCGGCCGCGTCTCCGACTCCGGTGAGGGCCGCTGGACCCTCCACGCCGCCGTCGACGAGGGCGTCCCCGTCCCCGTCCTGTCCGCCGCCCTCTACCAGCGCTTCTCCTCGCGCGGCGAATCCCTGTACGCCGACAAGGTGCTCTCCGCGATGCGCAAGGCCTTCGGCGGGCACAACGAGCTGCCCTCCGGATAACCCGCGGTGCGGACGGTACGGCAGGATCGGCCGGGTGGGTGATCACCGGAGCGGGACCGACGAGCAATGGGACGACACGGCGCCGGTGATCCTGGCCGGGACGCCGGGAACCTTCGCGCGCAGCGTATTCCACGATCGGCACCCCACGCTGATCGAGCGGGTGCTCGAGGCGCATCCGTACGGTGCGCCGGAGCGGACGGCCCTGCGCGAGCTGCTCGCGGAGACGCTGCACGGCACCGTGCGGCCGTTGCGGACCGCGGCCGCCGACGCGCCCTCGTGGGATCGGTGGGGTGCGCCGTGGTGGGGGCGGCCGTGGGGTGAGCTGCCGTTCCTGTGGGCCGAGAGCTATTTCTATCGGCGGTTGCTGGAGGCGGTGGGCTATTTCCGGCCCGGGGTCTGGCAGGGGATCGACCCGTTCGGGCCCACCAAGGACGCGGAACTCGCCGGCGCCGAGGTCACGGCCGAACTCGCGGCGCTGGACGAACTGGCCTCGGCCGCCGGACCGGTGCAACGGGACGCGCTGCTGATGTCGGCGCTCTGGGGTAATCAGGCCGATCTGGGATTCCGGCTGGTCGCCGGGTCGACGGGACGATCGGACGGGCTCCTGGCCGACGATCGGGAGGAGTTGTGGGCGGCGCTCGCCGCGGCGCCGGCGGGCCGGTTGCACCTGATCGCCGACAACGCGGGACGGGAGCTGCTGCCGGATCTCGCCCTGCTGGACCATCTCCTGGTCACCGGGACCGTCGCGACCGCGACCCTCTGGCTGAAGCCGCAACCGTATTTCACCTCCGACGCCACCATGACCGATCTGCTCGGCGCGCTGCGGCGGTTGCGTGCGGCCGGGGCCGGCACCGCGGCCGGGCAACTGGGCGATCGGCTGTGGCAGGCGTCGGGCACCGGCGCACTGTCGGTGCGCACACACGAATTCTTCTGTGCCCCGGCGGGTTTCGACGAGATGCCGGACGATCTGCGGGCCGCGTTCGACGGCGCCGCGCTCACCGTGTGCAAGGGTGACCTGAACTACCGGCGGCTGGTCGGTGACCGATATCTGCCGCCGACCACTCCGTTCGCGGCGCGCGCCGGGTATTTCCCGACGCCGGTGGCGGCGCTGCGCACGCTGAAATCGGACGTGATCACCGGCCTGACCGCCGACCGCGTCGCCGCGCTGGACGCCACCGGCCGGCCGTGGCGCAGCAACGGCGAGCACGCCCTGATCCAGTGCGCCCGTTGAGGTGTGCGCGATGCCGCCGCGTCCGCGACACGGCATCCGCTACCGGCCGACACGCGGTGCGCAACGGTGTCGCAGTAGGCGGACGCGCGCGGGCCGACTACGGTCGGGAATTATGCGCAAAATTCCCGGGATCGTGGTCACTGTGCTCGCGCTGGGCCTGAGCGCCTGCTCGCACGGCGGCGGCGGTACCGCGACCACACCGGCCGGCGGCACCAGCAGTGCGCCGGCCGCTGCGGGCACGGCGGACGCCGCACCGGCCACGGCCCAACCCGATTGCGCCGCAGGCTATCTCGCCCAGTTCAACCAGCGGCAGAAGTTGGCGCAGCTGCTCACCGTGGGTGTCACCAACACCGCCGACGCACAGACCGTGGTCCGCAACGAGCAGGTCGGCGGGATCTTCGTCGGCGGCTGGACCGATCAGGCGATGGTCTCGAACAAGCAGATGGATCAGGTCACCTCGCTGGCCCGGGTGCCGCTGATGGTGACCATCGACGAGGAGGGCGGCCGGGTCTCCCGGGTCGGCAACCTGATCGGGGAGGCGCCCTCGGCGCGGGTGGCCGCGCAGACCATGTCCGCGGACGACTACTACCAGGCGACCCTCACCCGGTCCCGCGCGCTGCGGGATCTCGGCATCACCGTCGATTTCGCGCCGGATGTCGACGTCAGCGATCAGCCCGACGACAGCGTCATCGGCGACCGCTCCTATTCCACCGATCCGGATGTGGTGACCACCTTCGCCGACGCGATGATCCGGGCGCTGCACGATGCCGGGCTCGGCGCGGTGATGAAGCATTTCCCCGGCCACGGCCACGGCTCGGGCGATTCGCACAAGGGCGCGGTGCAGACGCCGCCGCTGGATCGGTTGCAGCAGGTCGATCTGGTGCCGTTCCGCAATCTGGTCGGCTCCGGCGCGGGTGTCATGGTCGGCCATCTGGATGTGCCCGGCCTCACCGATTCGGGTGTTCCGGCGAGTATCAGCCCGCGCGCGATGGCGCTGTTGCGGCAGGGCACCGGGTACGGCGCCGCGCCGTTCGAGGGGCCGATCTTCACCGACGACCTCAGCGGGATGGCCGCGATCACCAATCGGATGGATATCGAGGACGCCGTGGCCACGGCGCTGGAGGCCGGCGCCGACAGCGCGCTGTGGATCAGCACGAATGCGGTGTCGAAGGTGCTGGACCACCTCGAGGACGAGGTCAAGTCCGGCAAGCTGCCCGCCGCCCAGGTGGATGCCTCGGTGCTGCGACTGGCCCGTTTCAAGGGCGTTCCGCTGCACTGCTGAGCCCGTATCCGCCGCCAGGACCCGATCGGCCGGCAGTCGCGACTGTGGTGAATGATCACAAGCCTGCGACTGTCCGGCAAAGCCCGGCACACAAAACTTACCCTGGAGTAAGATAAGGGTTTCGATCATGTCCTAGGAGAGTGAATGGCAGGCGGAACGAAGCGGCTTCCCCGAGCGGTTCGTGAGCAGCAGATGCTGGATGCCGCCGTCGAGGTGTTCTCCCGCAAGGGCTATCACGATACGTCGATGGACGCCATCGCCGCCGAGGCGAAGATCTCCAAGCCGATGCTCTATCTCTACTACGGATCCAAGGACGAACTCTTCCGGGCCTGTATCCAGCGCGAGAGCATCCGATTCATCGAGGCGGTCGCGGTCGCGGGCAATCCGAAGCTGACACCGCACGAACAACTCCGCGCCGGACTCGAGGCGTTCCTGTCCTATGTGGACCAGAATCGGCTGTCCTGGCAGGTGCTCTACCGGCAGGCGCTGGGGCAGCAACCGTTCGCCTCCGAGATCGCCAACAGCCGGGAACGGGTCATCGAACTGACCGGGAAACTGCTGGAATCCAATGCGAAATACGCCGAGCCGGGCACCAATTTCGACATCGTCTCGGTGGCGGTGATCGGGGCCGGTGAGGCCATCGCCGACCGCATCGCCAGCGGCGAGGTCGCCGTCGCGGACGCGGTGGATCTGCTCGACGATCTGGCCTGGCGAGGCCTGGCCGGCCGCAAGAAGCCCGAATAGGTCGGGCCACACACCTTTTCGGCGGCGCATCGGATCCCCCATGCGATCCGATGGGCGGCCGAGAAGGTGTGCGACCCGCTCACCCCGGCCCACCGGGGTCCGATCCCCCCGGCGGGCCGAAGCTTCAGCGCAGCGTAGCCGTCAGATGTGGATAACCCTTCTTCGGGTGCTTCAGCGACAGATCCCAGCCGGTGCCGGCGCGCTCGGCGTAGGCGTTCACCGTGGCGGGCAACAGGATCGGCTTGCCGAACTTCACCGAATAGGTGGTCGCCGCCGCCACCCGGCCCTCGATCACGCCGAGAATCGCTGCGGCCGACCACATTCCGTGCGCGATCGCGCGCGAGAAGCCGAAGGCCCGCGCGCTCAGCCCCGACATGTGGATCGGATTGCGATCGCCGGAGGCCGCGGCGTAGCGGTGGATCAGCGCCTGGTCGACCCGCAGGGTGCGCAGCGGCGGCGGGGGCACCTCGTCCGGCTTCGGTTCCGGCCGTGGACCACCCGACAGCGAGGTCTTCTGCTGATGCAGGAAGGTGGTCACCTGCCGCCACACCCGCTCCCGGCCGACGCTGATCTCGCTGATCGCGTCGACCAGCAGACCGCGCGGATGTTCCCGCAGATTCTCCACATGCGCGCGGATGTCCAGCGGCTGGCTCACCGAGATGTCCCGACCGCGCTCGATGAGGTTCTCCGCGTGCACCGCGCCGACGGCGGCGAACGGGAAGTCGCGCGCGACCACCAGCGACATCACCAGCGGGAAGGTCAGCACGAACGGATAGGTCAGCGGCAGCGCGTCCCCGAACCGGAGGCCGGTGGCGTGACAGTAGGCCGCCAGCTGATCGGGATCGACTCGCACGCCGGACAATTCGACGGCCCGGTCCGGAATCTCGGACCGGCGCGCCGACAGCAGCGGAACCGCACCGAGCGCCGCCTTCAGATACAGATTGCCGGTCTTCGGCGGTTCCGACAGCGAGATCGTGGTGTCGCCGGAGCTCATCATGCTCCGATCATGGCCTGGCCACACACGCGAACGACGTTGCCGCTCACCGCATTCGAGGCCGGGCTGGCGAAGTAGGCGATGGTCTCGGCGACGTCGACGGTCTGCCCGCCCTGCAACAGCGAGGACAGCAGCCGGCCCGCCTCGCGGGTGCCGAGCGGAATCGCCGCGGTCATCGCGGTCTCGATGAAGCCCGGGGCGACCGCGTTGATGGTGACGCCGTGCTCCGCCAGCTTCGGCGCCTCGGCGTTCACCATGCCGATGACGCCGGCCTTGGAGGCGCCGTAGTTGGTCTGGCCGCGGTTGCCCGCGATACCGGCGATCGAGGAGACGTCGACGACCCGGCCGCCGGACTTCAGCGCGCCCTTCTCGACCAGGCCCGCGGTGATCCGGTGCGGCGCGGCGAGATTCACCTCGAGCACCGAATTCCAGCGGCCCTCGTCCATGTTCGCGAGCAGTTTGTCGCGGGTGATGCCCGCGTTGTGCACGATGATGTCGAGGCCGCCGAACCGCTCGGTGGCGAATTCGGCGATCCGGTCCGCGGCGTCCGGCGCGGTGACGTCGAGCGCGAGCGCGGTGCCGCCGACCTTGTTGGCCGTCTGCGACAGCGGCTCGCCCGCCGCGGGGATGTCGGCCACGATCACGGTGGCGCCGTCGCGGGCGAAGACCTCGGCGATGGTGGCGCCGATCCCGCGCGCGGCGCCGGTGACCACGGCCACCTTGCCGGCCAGCGGCCGATCCCAGTCGATCTCGGGGGCGGCGGAATCGTCACGGCCGACCCGGAACACCTGGCCGTCGACGAACGCCGACTTCGCCGACAGTACGAAGCGCAGCGTGGAGGCCAGGCCCGTCGCGGCCGCGGCGGCCTCGGGGTGCAGGTAGACCAGGTTCGAGGTGGCGCCGCGCAGCAGCTCCTTGCCGACGCTGCGGGTGAAACCCTCCAGCGCGCGCTGCGCGATCTGCGCCTCGACGCTCGCGGCCAGCTCCGGGGTGGTGCCGACGACGAGCACGCGGCCCGAGGGCGCGAGGCTGCGCATGGCCGGCTGGTAGAAGGTGAACAGCTGCTCCAGTTCGGCCACCGAACCGACCGCGGTGGCGTCGAACACCAGCGCGCCGAATTTCACGCCCGGGGTCAGCGCATCGACGAAGGTGTAGTCCGGCAACAGGTTTCGCACCGCGTCGGCCGTACGGCCCTTACCGCCCAGCAGTACCGGACCGGGCAGCGGCGGCTCGCCCGCGCGGTAGCGGCGCAGCGTCTCCGGTTTGGGCAGCCCCAGCTTGCTCGCCAGGAACGCGCCGGGGGCCGAGTGCACGAACGATCCGTAGAGGTTGGGGGCGCCCTTGCTCTTGCTCGCTGCCACTGTTCCTACCTTTTCCTCGATTTCGCGGGTCCGATGTCGGTGGTGACCGGCCGGGCCGGACGAATCGGCCGGTGTCGACAATGAACTTACTCCGGAGTAAGTTTAAAGTAAACCGATGGCATGGGGGCGCGGACCGCGACGACCGCCCCGAACCCGGACATTCCCGACGAGACAGTGGAGACTCGAGTGACAACCAAGGCCCGCACGGCTTCCACCAGCAAAGCTCGCACGGCGGCCACCGGCACCGATGCGCGCACCCGGCAGACCCGTCCCGTGGCGATCCTCGGCGGCAACCGGATCCCGTTCGCCCGCTCCGACGGCAAGTACGCGCACGCCTCCAACCAGGACATGTTCACCGCGGCGCTGAACGGGCTGGTCGCCCGCTTCGGTCTCCAGGGCGAACGGCTGGGCATGGTCACCGGCGGCGCGGTGCTGAAACGACTCGGCGAGCACAGCCTGATCCGCGAGAGCGTGCTCGGCAGCGAATTGTCCCCCTACACCCCGGCCCACGATCTCCAGCTGGCCTGCGGCACCGGCCTGCAGTCGGTCGTCACGGTCGGCGACGCGATCGCGCTCGGCCGCATCGAGGCCGGCGTCGGCGGCGGCACCGACACCACCTCGGACGCGCCGATCGGCGTCAGCGAGGCGGCCCGGGACTGGATGCTCGACGCCAACCGCGCCAAGCGCAACATCGACTACGTGAAGCTGGTCGGCCGGCTGCGGCCGAGCATGGTCGGCATCGAGATCCCGCGCAACGCCGAACCCCGCACCGGCCTGTCGATGGGTGAACACGCCGCGATCACCGCCAAGGAATTCGGCATCGCCCGCGAGGCGCAGGACGAGCTGGCCTATCTGTCGCACCGCAATATGGCCGCCGCCTACGACCGCGGCTTCTTCGACGATCTGATCACCCCGTTCCTGGGCCTGACCCGCGACGACAACCTGCGTCCCGGTTCCACGCTGGAGAAGCTCGCCACCCTGAAGCCGGTGTTCGGCGTCAAGGCCGGGGACGCCACCATGACCGCCGGCAACTCCACCCCGCTCACCGACGGCGCCTCCGCGGTCCTGCTCGGCAGCGAGGAATGGGCCGCCGAGCGCAACCTGTCCCCGCTGGCCTATCTGGTCGACAGCGAGGTCGCCGCGGTCGACTACGTCTGGGGCCCGGACGGCCTGCTGATGGCGCCGACCTACGCGGTGCCGCGGCTGCTGGCCCGCAACGGCCTCACGCTGCAGGATTTCGACTTCTACGAGATCCACGAGGCCTTCGCCTCGGTGGTGCTGGCGACCCTGCAGGCGTGGGAGTCCGACCAGTACTGCAAGGAGCGGCTCGGCCTCGACGGCGCGCTCGGCGCCATCGACCGGAGCAAGCTCAACGTCAACGGTTCCTCGCTGGCCGCGGGTCACCCGTTCGCCGCCACCGGCGGCCGGATCGTGGCCCAGACCGCCAAGCAACTGGCCGAGAAGGGCTCCGGACGTGCGCTGATCTCCATCTGCGCGGCGGGCGGCCTGGGCGTGGTCGCGATCGTGGAACGCTGATCGAGAAACCTTTCCGCGCGGAAACGCGATAGAAAGGATGGTGGTACCCGGGTCCAGGGGCGACGGGCCCGGGTACCACCTCTTTCGCGGCCCGATGCGCCCGATGAGCACCCGACCGGTTTTCGCGGGACGATCATGTGGTGAAACGCGACGTGTCCACCAGTCTGGACATCGAGATCCAGGCTCCCAGCATCCTCGAATTCCAGATCACGGTCGCTCGGCAGGAGGGACTCGACGTGACCGAGTCCTTGTCGTTCGAACTCGACGGCAGGACCGTCGGCCCGCAGGAGATCCTCGGGCCGCACGGCACTCGCATCCACAAGATCGATTGCGACAGTGGCAATCTGCGGGTCCGGTACGACGCGACCGTACGGAACAACGCATTCGTCGTGCCCACTTCCGATTACGATCTGTCGGTCTATCTACGGCCGAGCCGCTACGCCGAATCGGACAAGTTCCTCGGTTTCGCGGCCACCGAATTCGGCTACGTCGCCAGCGCGGATCTGCCGGTGGCGGTGTCGAACTGGGTCGGGTCCCGGATCAGCTACGTGGCGGGCAGCAGTGATCCCATCGACGGCGCCGCCGAGACCCTGCTCTCCGGTGCGGGCGTGTGCCGCGATTTCGCGCACCTGGTCGTCGCACTGCTGCGGGCACTGAACGTCCCGGCCCGCCTGGTGGCCGTCTACGCGCCGGAATGCGTCCCGATGGACTTCCACGCCGTCGCCGAGGTCTACCACGAGGGCGGCTGGCGCATCGTCGATGCCACCGGGCTGGCCCCGCGGCTGACCATGGTCCGGATCGCCACCGGCCGCGACGCGTCCGACGTCGCGTTCCTCGACAACCACGGCGGCGACATCGTCCTCACCGGCATGTCCGTGACGGCGACGGCCGACGAACCACCGCCGCCGGACAACGGCACCGACCGGATCTCGATGTGGTGACGCCGGCGCTCAACGGGCGGGTACGGGGGCCTCGTCGGCGGCCGTAGCGGCGTTCGCGGGTGTCGCGACGCGGCCGGGGAGGATGAGGGCGATCAGCACGCCGGCGGCGGTGAATCCGATGGCCCACCAGAAGGACTGCCGGAAGGCGGCGGTGAGTTCCGTGGCCGAGCCGGCGGTCGTCATCGCGCCGGTGAGGATCACCGCGAGCACCGCGGTGCCGAACGACCCGCCGACCTGCTGCGCGATCCGGGTGACGATGCTCGCGTCGGGCACCTCGTGCCGGTCCAGACCGCGGAAGCCCAGTGCCATCAGCGGTATGGTCGCGACGCCGAGGCCGATTCCGCGCACGAGCAGCCCGGCCGTCAGCAGCCATTCGCCGGTGTGCGCGCCGGCGAGGGCGAACGGCAGGGTGCCGGCCAGCACGATCGAGAATCCACCGGCCGTGAGCAGGCGGGGGCTCACGGTGTCGAAGAGCCGGCCGGCCAACGAGCGGGAGACGAAGGTGCCGACCCCCTGCGGGATGAGCAGCAGGCCCGCCTGCAGCGCGGTCGCGCCGCGCAGATCCTGGAAGTACAGCGGCATCAGCAGCATCGCGCCGTAGAGGGTGATGCCCGACAGGAACAGCAGCAGCGACGCCGAGGCCAGCGACCAGTGCCGCAGCAGGAGCAGATCGACCAGGGCGCGGTCGCCGCGGGCCAGCGCCCAGGCGGCGAAGACGGCGAGCAGCACCAGGCCCGCGAGCAGCGGAGCGAGGGCGTCGGCCCGGGAGAAGGCGCCCGGCTTACCGGTGTTCGACAGCCCCCAGAGCACGGCGACCAGGCCGGGACCCATGAGCAGGAAGCCGACGAGGTCGAACGGCACCCGGCGCATCGGACCGTCCGCCGGCAGGAAGACCGCCGCGAGGATCAGGCCCGCGATACAGAACGGCACGTTCACCCAGAACATCCACGACCAGTGCAGATGTTGCAGGATGAGGCCGCCGAGCACCGGGCCGAGGATCGGGCCGAGCACCGCGGGCAGCCCGACCACCGACATGATCCGGCCGAGGCCGCGACCGCCGGCGGCCTGCATGACCATCGTCGACATCAGCGGCATCAGGATGCCGCCGCCGACACCCTGCACGACCCGGAAGGCGATCAGGCTGGCCGCACTCCATGCCAGACTCGACAGCACCGAACCGGCCAGGAACAGCACGAGGGCGATCATCCACAGTCGTTTGGCGCCCAGCACCCGCTGCGCCCAGCCCGCGATCGGGATCGTCATCGCCATCGCGAGCAGATATCCGGTGGTGACCCACTGGATCGTCGCGACGGAGGTGTGCAACTCGCCGGCCAGGGTGTGCAGGGCGACGGCGACGATCGTCGTGTCGAACAGCACCGCCATCCCGCCGACGAGCACGGTCCACACCGTGCGCCACACCGCGGGGTCGACCTCCGTGGTTCCGGCCTGCGGATCGGACATGCGCACCTCCGTTAGAAACGCTCTGTATCTTGAGAGTAGGACGCGGGAGTAAGAAACACAATGACTCTTAACGAGGAGGCTCGGCCCCCACGGCGACGGCGCGGCGCGGCGCTGGAGAACTCGCTGCTGGACGCCGCCTGGGACGAGCTCGCCGCGGTCGGCTATGCCGGATTCACCATCGAATCGGTGGCCGACCGGGCCAGGACCAGCCGCGCGGTGCTCTACCGGCGCTGGGCCACGAAACCCGAACTCGTGCGGGCCGCGGTGCTCCACGTCGGCGGGAAGGAGCGCGTCGCGATCCCGGACACCGGCTCACTGCGCGACGATCTGGTCGAACTGCTGCGGCGCGCGAATCGCTCGCGCGCGCAGATGGGCATCATGATGGCGCTGCAACTGTCGGGCTACTTCGCTGAGACCGGCACCAGCCTGGCCGAACTGCGCGAGATGTTCCTCGCCGGTCGCGGGCACGCGGTCGACACCCTGCTCGCCCGCGCCCTCGAACGGCGCGAGGTCGATCCCGCGAAACTCAGTCCGCGCGTGATCGGGGTGCCCTTCGACCTGTACCGCCAGGAGTTGCTGATGACCCTCGCACCCGTACCCGACGCGGTGATCGAGTCGATCGTCGACGAGGTCTTCATGCCGCTGGTGCGGCCGTAGACCCGGCGTCAGCGGCCGAGTACGTGCAGGCGGGACAGGTCGAAGGTGCGGCGGGCCAGATCGGAGATCCGGACACCGTCGTATCCGGCGACCGCGCTGCGCAGGCGGTCGTCCAGCGGCCGGGTCCAGTGCGGGGGAATCGCCGCGGCGCCCAGCAGCACTCCGCAGACCGAGCCCGCGGTGGCCCCGGTCGTGCCGGCGGCGCCGCCGGCCTGCACCGTGAGTCCGATCGTCTGGGTGAAATCGCCTGCGCCCCACAGTATTCCGATGGCCGCCAGGCAGGCGTTCGGGATCGCGTGGCTCCACGGGTAGTGGTCGTGGCGGGCGTGGACGGTGGCCGTCGCCCGGTCCCAGCCGATGCCGCGGCGGTGGTCGTCGAGTACCTGCGACAGCGCGACGGCCAGCCGGGAGTGTTCCGGGATCACCGCCAGCGCGGTGGTCATCGCGTCGCGGGCGTCGGTGGCGGTGAACGCGGCGGCGACCAGCGCGGCCGCCCACATCGCCGCCCAGACACCGTTACCCGTGTGCGACAGCCGCGCGTCGCGGGCCGCCAGCCGCGATGCGGCGCCGGGGTCGCCGGGGTAGACGTAGCCGTAGATGTCGGCGCGGGACATCGCCCCGGTCCACTCCCGGTACGGGTTGCGCCGCCGCGCGGTGTCGGGCGGTTGCAGGCCGTCGATGAGATTGCGGTACGCGACCCGTTCGGCGTAGGCGGTCTGCAGGAACGGCAGCCGCTGCAACCATTCGCCGGCCAGTTCCTCGGCGGTGAAGTCGATGCCGAGTTGTTCCAGGACGTGCAGTCCCAGCACCGGGTAGTCCAGATCGTCGTCGCGCGGGCAGCCGTCGATCCGGTCGAGCGTGGATTCCGGCCAGCCCCAACGCAGTTCGTAACCCTCCGGCATCGGCGCGAGCACCGGCACGTAGTCGGTCAGCGGGTACGCGTCGGCCCGTTCGAGATAGGCGCGGATCCGCTGCGGCGGCCAGCGCAGGCCGTTGTGCAGCGGCTTGCCGAGGGTGCTGCCGGCGCAGCGGCCCAGCCAGCCGCCGAGGATCCGGTCGTAGAACCGGGCCGGCGGCGCACCCGGGGGCGACGATTCCGCCACCGCCGCATCGGAATCCGTACTCTGCGGATCGTCGGCGGGGTCCTCGTCGTAGGGCCAGTTCGGATCGCGCGGCGCCGATTCCATCCGGGCGAGCAGCCGCCAGCAGTCCGCGGCCCGCGGCGGCTCGGCCCGCGCCAGATCGCGCACCTCCTCGGCGAAATCGTCCACGGCACAACCCGATTCCCGGCGCTGCAACCACTCGAAGTAGAGCAGCGCTCGCGGATCGGCCTCGGGATGCGTGAACCCCGCCGGGTCGATCGGATCCATGGCGTTCACGCGACGGTCGTCACCGCCGCCACGACTTCCGACAACAACGGTAGCGATTCGTCGCGCTGCGGGGCTCGCGCCCACCACCGCCCTTCATGGGTGTGCCGGCCGAACCCGGTCGGCAGGATGACATTGCTGCGATGCGGTCCGATATCCACGCCGTAACGCTCCAGTCGCACAGTGCATTCCTGTTCAGGGTACCCGTCGAAGGCGGCCAGGAAGGTGCGTCGGGGCGGATTCTCCCGCACCAGAACGGGTCCGGGAATCCCGCGCACCGTCAATTCACCGAGAATCAACGCGCCCAGCGGTTCCGGCGTGTTCACCGCGGCCACGGAGTCGACGAGGGGAAGCACGACGTAGCCCGGTCCGGTGACATGGACCCGCGGCAGTCCGAACAGCGAACGATAGGCCGCCGCCCAATCATGTGGTGTTGCAAGCTCTTCCAACCGCAAGAACCGACCTCCCCGATGCCACCCGAGCCGTCGCCGGCGTCCGGTATCGAACGCCGAATCCCTGTGTAAACCCAATTGACCGGGACCGCGCGGGTTTTCGGTAAACCCTATGAGAATTGTCCTGAACGTTATTGTCCCGCTGGGGATACGGGGCATGCCTCCCAACGCTGGTGATACCACAGATGCCGACCGGGTGCATAATGGACGGTCGTCCCAGATTTTCCGGGTGCTTCGAATCCGGGTATCCACTTTCGATACGCTCGAAATGGCCGGGCCCGGATACCGGCGCATTCCCGCTGTTTTTCCGATCATCCGCGGGCCCGGCGGAAACAATCCCAGAATTCCGATGTCGCAGCACGCTCCGGTTGCGACCGCCGCCGAGTTACGCTCTGGGCGAGACCGGACTCCCACCCGAGGAGGCACGTCATGCCGTGCGATCTCGTACTCATCGCCTACGACGGGTCCGACGACGCCCGGCGCGCCGTCGAATACGCCGGCCGATTCCTGTCGGCGACCGCCACCGTGGTGGTGACCGCCTGGGAACCGATGGTCCGGCAGACCGGCCGGCTGTCGGGCCTGTCCGGACTCGCCCAGCAGGAATGGCTGGCCGACGACGAACTCGACGACGTCGCCCGGGTCGACGCGGGACATGTCAACGCCGAGGGGGTGCGGCTGGCCGAACTGGCCGGGATGCGGCCGCGCGGCCGCACCGTCGAATGCACCACCACCGTCTGGAGCGCCATCGTCGCGGTCGCCGACGAGCTGAACGCCGACATCATCGTGGCCGGTACCCGGGGCAACACCGGACTGCGCGCGCTGCTGCGCTCCAGCGTGGCCGACGCGGTGCTCAAACATTGCCACCGGCCCATCCTGCTGGTGCCACCGGCCCGCTCACCGGGCGCCCGGATGCGCGCGTAATACCTGCCACAGTGAGAGATCGGTCGCTGTCGCGGCCCGCACGGCCCCGCCCGGAGCTATGGTCGGGACACTATGGACGGATTCCTGCTCGCCCAGCCGGGTGCGGTACTGCGGACCACGGGCACCCGGCACGCGTTCGACGACGCGGAGCGAGCGGCCGCGGCGCTGCGCGACGGCACGGCGGAGCTGGTGGTCGGGGCCCTGGCGTTCGATCCCCGGGAGCCCGCGGCGCTGACCGTGCCCGAGCGGGCCGAGCACACCGCCGGACCGTGGCGTCCCGCGGCCCTGCCCGAACTGCCGCCGGTGCGGATCGTCGCCGAGATCCCCGCACCCGCCGAGCACATCGCCCGGGTGACCGAACTGGTCGAGCTCCTGTCGGATCCGGCGCAACCGCTGCGCAAGGTGGTCGCCGCGCGGTCGCTGTGCGCCGAGGCCGGCGCGCCGCTGGATCCGGTGGTGCTGGCCGGGCACCTGCTGACCCGCCATCCGCGCGCGAACATCTTCGCCGTCGATCTGACCCCGGCCGGGCGGCCCGGCGCCACCCTGGTCGGCGCCACGCCCGAGGTGCTGGTCGCGCGCTACGGCGACGCCGTGACCCTGCATCCGCTGGCCGGTACCGCGCCCCGGCATCCGGACCCCGAGCACGATGCCGCCCGCGGCCGCGAGCTGCTCGCCAGCGCCAAGAACCGGGCCGAGCACGCGTACGTCATCGACTGGATCCGGGAACGGCTCGGGCCGGTGTGCCGGGAACTGAGCGTGCCCGGCGAGCCGGAACTGGTTCGCACCGCACAGGTCTGGCATCTGGCCACCCCGATCCGGGGACGGCTGCGCGATCCGCGGATCACCGCGCTCGATCTCGCGGTACTGCTGCATCCCACCCCGGCGGTCTGCGGCACCCCGACCGAACTGGCGCTGACGGCCATCGCGACCGGCGAGGAGCCGCGCGGCTTCTACGGCGGCGCGGCCGGATGGTGCGATGCGGCCGGCGACGGCGAATGGGTGGTCGCGATCCGCTGCGCGGAACTGTCCGCCGACGGCCGCGCGCTGCGGGCCTGGGCCGGCGGCGGCATCGTCGCGGGTTCGGATCCGGACACCGAACTCGACGAGACCACCGCCAAACTGCGCACCCTGCTCGGCGCGCTGGACTGTGCGGTCCCCGACCGCGTCGACTCCCGCCCCTGACGCCGGTGGCCGCGTCGGCGGCCGGATCTCCGGGCGATGTTGTAGGTTGGCCGATGACATTTGTCGGTCTGCGTCACATGCGTCCACATCGCATGCATCGAGCCTCATTAGGGAGTCCGCGATGAATTTTGCCGTTCCGGGCGCTGTCAGCGCCGTCGTCGGAGCGTTGGTCGGCGCGATCGCGGTGCTCATCGTCACGACGGCCGCCCAGCAGAGCCACCGGCCCGAGGTCGACCGCAGCGGGGCCGCCGGGTCGTCGCTGCTCAACAATGTCGAATACGGCAGTCGCTGACCGGATGTCGCGCCTCGTCGAGGTTCGCGCCGCACACCCGCGCGACGAGGTGGCGGCCGCCCGCCCGTCGGCGTGACCACGGCGACCGTCGCTGAACGCGAACGCGCCACGCCACCGCCGGCCCCGCCCGCCGGTGGCGGCGGGCCGCGCCGCGACGATCCGCCGCCGAATGCCGAACCGCTGGGGCGACGCTGGTTCTTCGGCACCGTCGTCCTCACCTTCGCGCTGACCTTCGTCCAGTCACCGGGTCTCAGCGTCGCGGACACCAAATACGATCTGACCCAGAATCCGCTCGGGCTGCTGGCGCGCTCGGCGCATCTGTGGAGCAGTCAATCCCCGATGGGTCAGGTGCAGAACCAGGCCTACGGCTATTTCTTCCCGCAGGGCGCCTTCTTCTCGCTCGGGCACGTCCTCGGCCTGCCGGGCTGGGCGACCCAGCGCATCTGGTGGGCGCTGCTGATCCTCACCGGATTCTGGGGCATCGTCCGGCTGTGCGAACTGCTCGGCATCGGCAGCCGCGGGTCCCGGGTGATCGCGGGTCTGGCGTTCGCGCTGTCGCCGCGCGTGCTGACCACCCTCGGCTCGATCTCGTCGGAGACGCTGCCGATGATGCTGGCCCCCTGGGTGCTGCTGGCTCCGGCCGCGCTCGCGATGGCGCGGCGCTCGCGCGGCGACCGGGCCGGCGGCGCCACCTCACCGGCGGCCAGTGCGCTGGCCCTGGCCCTGATGGGTTCGGTGAACGCCGCCGCGACCGCGGCCGGATTCCTGCCGGCGGTGCTGTGGTGGGGGTCGTATCGGCCGGATCGGCGCTGGTTGCGGTTCACCGCCGCGTGGATTCCGTTGCTGGTCGCGGCGGTCGTGTGGTGGCTGGTGCCGCTGGTGCTGCTCGGCAAGGTGAGCCCGCCGTTCCTGGACTACATCGAATCCTCCGGCGTCACCACCGAATGGGCCACCCTCGGCGAGGTGCTGCGCGGCACCGACAGCTGGACCCCGTTCGTCTCCCCCGAGCGCATCGCGGGCGCGGTGCTGGTCACCCAGCCGGCTGCGGTGCTCGCGACCGGACTGCTCGCCGCCGCCGGAATCGCCGGGCTGGCGTCGCGGTCGATGCCGCACCGGGGCCGGTTCGCGCTGATCCTGATCGTCGGCCTGATCGGCATCTGCGCCGGATATCAGGGGCAACTCGGCGGGCCGTTCGCCGAGACCGTACGGATCTTCCTGGATTCCACCGGGGCGCCGATGCGCAACGTGCACAAGCTGGAACCGCTGATCCGGATGCCGCTGGTGATCGGCCTCGCCCATCTGCTGCGGCGGGTGCCGCTGCCCGCCTCGGTGCCGTTCACGCGCTGGCGGCAGGCGTTCGCGCATCCTGAGCGCGATCGCATGGTGGCCGTGACGATGCTGGTGCTGACCGCGCTGATGCTGTCCACCTCGCTGGCCTGGACCAGTAAGCTCGCCCCGCGCGGCGCCTACGACCGGGTACCGGCCTACTGGCAGCAGACCGCGGATTGGCTGGCGCACAACGCTTCCGACACCCGCGCGCTGGTGGTGCCCGGCGCGCCGTTCGGCAGTCAGATCTGGGGCCTCACCCGCGACGAACCGCTGCAGGCGCTGGCCGGCACCGAATGGGCGGTGCGCGACGCGATTCCGCTGGTGCCGCCGGGGGCGATCCGGGCCATGGATTCGATCCAGCGACTGATCGCCGACGGCCGGCCCTCGGCGGGCCTGGCGCCGGCGCTGATCGATCAAGGCATCGGAATCCTGGTGCTGCGCAACGATCTCGACCCCGACACCTCCCGGTCGACCCGGCCGCTGCTGGCGCATCAGGCCATCGAACATTCACCGGGGCTGACCCGGGTGGCGGAATTCGGTGGGCTGCAATCGATCGGGCATCCGGACGACATCGTGGTCGACGGCGACCTGCGGCCGCCCTATCCGGCGATCGAGATCTTCCGGGTCGACGCGCCGCGACCGGGCACACCGGCGGATCTGCGCAGCGGGCCGGGGGCGCCGAGCGGCTTCCCCGGCGCCTACACCGTTCCCCTGGATTCCGTGCCGGTCGTACAGGGCGGGCCCGAGGTGCTGGAACGGCTGCGCCGCGATCCCGCCGCGGCCCGGGGGCCGATGCTGCTGACCGCCGATGCCGCGCGGGCCGGGCTGACAGGTACTTCCCTTGCCGGGCAGCCGGATACCGGCGCGACCACCACGATCACCGATACGCCGATGAACCGCGAGACCGACTTCGGTCGCGTCGACAATCACAGCTCCGCGCTGCGGGCCCCGACCGATCCCCGGCGCACCCACAATCTGGTGCCCGACTATCCGGTGCCGGACGAACCGCTGGTGCAGGGTGAATGGTCCGGGGCGACGGTCACCGCCTCCAGCTCCGCGGGCGATGCCACCCAGCTCGGCGCCGCGTCCCCGGCCAATTCGACCGCCGCCGCGGTGGACGGCAGCCCCGCGACCGCCTGGCTGAGCAACAGCGCGCAGACCGCGCTCGGCCAGTGGCTGCGGCTCGACCTGCACCATCCGGTCACCGCCGGGGTGCTGCACGTGACCACCACCGCCGCGGCCGCGGGCGATCCGGTGAAGTGGATCGAGGTCCGCACCGCGAACGGCACCGTCGCCGCGCGGATCAGCGCACCCGGTGTGCCGGTACAGGTCTCGCTGCCGGTCGGCCGCACCGACTGGATCACCGTGACCGCGACCCGCACCGAGAGTGGCACGCCCGGTGGGCAATTCGGCGTCAGCGAGTTGAGCCTGGACGACTACAGCGACCGGGACGCGCCGGTGACCGTCGACATCCGGCACCGCACCGTACTGCCCGCGCCACCGCCGGGCACCCGGGTCCAGGGCTGGGATCTCGGACAGGAATTCCCCGGCCGCAACGGATGTTTCGACACTCCGGGCCGGGTGCGTTGCAGCAAGGGCCTGGCCCTGTCGCCGGAGGAACCGGGCACCTTCGAACGCACCCTGCAGGTGCCCGCGGCCACCGACGTGACCCCGCGACTGACCGTCCGCACCCGGCAGGGCCCGGCGCTGGCGGCCCTGCTCACCGATCGCGACCGGCCGGTCGCCCGCGGTCGCGCCGACGTCGGCGACGTGCGCGGTGCGGCCTTCGCCGCCACCGACGACAACAACGCCACCAGCTGGATCGCGCCCGAGGAGACGGTTCGCGACCGCACCGGCGCGAAACCGACCCTCACCGTGGAGCTGCCGCACCCGTCGCTGGTGACCGGTCTGATGGTGACACCGCCGATCGGCGACGTCCCCGCCCGGCCCACCTCGGTCACGGTGAACCTCGGCGACGGCCCGCAGGTGCAGGAGCTGAATCCCGATGTGCCGGGCGGCTTCCCGATCTGGCTGGACCTGCATCCGCACGTGACCGACCGCATCCAGATCAGCATCGATGCCTGGCGGACACTGCTCGACCGCAACGGCCTCGGCTTCGCGCAGCAGCCGCCGCCGGGCCTGGCCGAGGTGACGGTCCTCGGGCCCGACTACCCGCCGCCGGTCCCGGGCGACCGACCCGTCACCGTCGACTGCGCGCACGGGCCGGTCATCAGCCTCGCGGGCCGGACCGTGCACACCACGGTCACCGGCACTCTCGACGAATTGCGCACCGGCGCACCGGTTCCCGCCCGGGTCTGCGATCCGGGGGCGGACGCCGGCGCGACCACCCCACCCGTGACGTCTCCCGGGACCGACGAAAACGCCACGGACCCTTCCGATTCCGACGACACATCCGCCGCGGTACCGGACCGGGTCGACGGTCCGGCCCGAATCGGCATGGCGGCGAACGGTTCCGGGCCCGCACCCGGATGCTCCGGCGACGCGACCCTGGTCTCCGGCCCGGACGGCGGCGACTGCACCCCCGGAGGTCAACGGCCCGAGGCGATTCCGCTGCCGGCCGGACGGGTCGACGTCACCGTCGCACCCTCGGAACTGTTCACCGTCGACCGGCTGACACTGGACGACACCGACATCGCGCCGCACCCGGTGACCACCGACCCGGGCACTCGGCTGCTGGTACTGCCGGTCAGCACCAACGTGGACTGGCACGCGCGGACCGCCGACGGCCACGCGCTGGCGCCGGTGGTGGTGGACGGCTGGGAGCAGGGCTGGGTCGTGCCCGCCGACGCCCACGGTCCGATCACCGTCGATTTCCCCGCCGACAAGTGGTACCGCACCGCGATCCGCGACGGTCTGGCCCTGCTGATCCCGTTGGCGCTGTTGACGATTCCGCGCCGCCGCCGCTTCTTCGGGCCCGCGACGGCCGAGGACGATCCGGTGCGCGCCCAGCGCAGCCGCCTGTTCGGCGCACTCGGCCTGACCGCCGCCATGCTGGTGGTCGCCGGACCGTTCGCGATGGCCGCCACCCTCGCCGGGCTGATCGTCCAGCACGTCGCGCCGCGCTACACGCGCGCGCTGCCACTGATCGCCGGGCTCGGGGTCTGTCTCGCCGAGGCGGCGCTGTCCACCGGCACCTGGCGGTCCCCGGGCGGTTACCTGGGCGGCTCACTGTGGGTACAGCTCCCCGCGATACTCGGGGTGATCGCAGTCGGCCTGGCCGCCCTCCCACCCCGTCGCCGCGACCGCCCCTGATCGCCCGCCACACGAACTGTCCCGAGCAGCGGTCATGGTCCGCCACTGCCCGGTCACGGGTAACTGCCAGCTGTGGCACGGCGTGCGGTGTGGCTGCCGGGCCGGCGGTGTGATCGGTCGGCCGTCCGCGCTGCCGTGACCGGAGGGACGACGAATGCCGGCAATGCTCGGCTGCCGACCTGTCGCGCTCCGGCGGGCGATTCAGCCGAAGCGGCGGCGGACCCAGCGGCGGGCTGGTTCTTCGACGAGGGCGTAGCTGACGGCGGCGAGGGGGAGGGTGAAGCAGACGGTCAGGGCCAGTACGTGCAGGAAGCCGCCGGAGAAGGGCAGGAAGCCGAACATCGGGAACATCATCGTCAGCACCGCCAGATGCCAGATGAAGATGCCGTAGGACCAGCGGCCGACGGCGGCCGCGATCCGGCCGCCGAGCCAGCGGTGCCGGCCGGTGCCGAGTACCAGCGGCGCCAACAGGCCGAATCCGACGACGGCGCCCAGGGCCATCTTCGTCGCGTACTGTCCCGGCGCGGCCCGCTGCAGTCCTGGCGGGCCCGCGATGACGGTCGCGGACAGCAGGAATGCGGTCGACGCCGCCGCCCACATCGGCCACCGGTTGCCCAGCAGGCGCTGCCAGCGCGGGGGTTCGGTCGCGCGGTGTGCGATGTCGACCAGTTCCGCCAGCAGCATTCCGGCGGCGAACCAGGGCAGGTAGGCGGGCAGCCAGTTGTCGGCGTAGGTGCCCGCGGGGGTGGGGACGGGCAGGAAATTCCAGATCAGGCTCACCAGTGCGAGGGTGAGCAGGATCGGCGCCCGCCACCGGGCCGCCGGGCCGCGCAGTCGTCGCAGGGCGAGGGCCAGCACCGGCAGGACCAGGTAGAACGCCGCCTCGACCGACAGACTCCACATCTGGGTCAAGCCGTCGGTGAGGGTGAGCGGCACGTACACCTGCAACAGGGCCAGGTTGGCCAGCCACAGTTTGACGCTGCCGGGGTGGACGGCGGTCGGCAGCAGAATCAGGACCGCGCACACCACCACCCAGTACGCGGGCAGGATCCGGGCCGCGCGATGCAGCAGGTACCGGCGGGCCCCGGGCGCGGTGTCGCCGCCGCGCGCCGCCGCAGCGTGCGGCCGCCACAACAGGAAGCCCGACAACGCGAAGAACACCGCGACCGCCATCCCGAAGCGGTCCCAGATCCGGCCCAGCACCGGCGTGCCGGTGGCCCCGGTCTCGAACGCCACGTGGGTGATCACGACCCCGAGCGCGGCCAGCCCGCGCATACCCTCCAGGGCGGCCACGAATCCGCGCGGTGCGCCGGATTCCCCGCTCGGGTCACGGAATCCGGTCGTATCCGGCGTGGCCGCCCCGACCGGAACCGGGATCGTCGACAGCGCCGATACCGGGTCGGCCTGCGGTGTCACGGTTGTGGTCATCGGGTTTCAGTCTGCCGTATACCGCGCCGAGTGGCATTTGTGGCGGGTTTGTCGGCGTTTCCGGCCGCGCACCTGGCGTGTTTGCGGAGCCGGGCTGTTAGTGTCGGGGCTCACGCGTGCCGTACCGAGGGCCGTAGGGTTCACCCGGGACAACCTGTTCGACGACGAGGAGATTTCGCATGGCACTCAGTGCCGGTACCAGGAGGACGCTGGCCTGCCTGCTCGTAGGAATCGGCGCGCTGCTGATCGTCGCAGCCATTCTGATCCCTACGTTCACCGTCTCACGGGTGGCGAAAACTCCTCTCGACCTCGAGATCACCACCGTCGGCAAGAATCCGGCGGATGTGACCAGCGAGGTCCTGGACGCGAAATCACTGACTTCCGGTACCGGACCGGCCAAGGTCGACACCAAGGTGCCGCTGATCTCGCAGCGCTTCCTCACCGTCGAGGATCCCTCGGACAAGAACAAGATGACCATCCAGAACGGTCAGACTCTGCGCCGCATCGACAAACAGGGTGATACCGGCCTGCTCTCCGCGATCGTCGACCGGGTCACCATCGACCGCAAGACCGGTATGCCGGTGGACACGGACCCCAACGGTTCGATCGCCGCGAACGTCGACGCCAAGGGCAACAGCATCGCCGACCCGGTGCAGCACACCGGTCTGGAATACCGGTTCCCGATCGGCACCGAGAAGAAGACCTACCCGTACTTCGACAGCAACACTCGCAAGTCGTACGACATGGAGTTCGTCGAGGAATCGGAGATCAACAACACCAAGGTCTACCACTTCCACCAGCAGGTTCCGGCGACCGATCTGTCCAAGGTCGTGAACTCGCCGACCAACAAGCTGACCCTGCCGGCGGCGAAGTGGGGCCTGGACGAAGAGGGCGACATCACGATGAGCCGCTTCTACACCAACGTCCGTGAGGTGTGGGTGGAGCCGCAGACCGGCACCATCATCGACGGCTCCGAGGCCCTCAACTTCTTCTACGCCCGCAGCGCCGACAAGCCCGAGGTCACCGCGCTGAAGTCGACCCTGAAGTTCGACGACAACACCATCGACTCGCAGATCAAGATCGCCAAGGACAACATCGACAAGCTGTCCCTGTACAGCCGGATCCTGCCGATCATCTTCGGCATCCTCGGCGCACTGGCCCTCATCGCGGGCCTGGCACTGGGCCTGCTCGGCGACCGCGGCGGACGCACCGCCCCGGTGGGCGGCCGCCACGCCCCCCGCCCCGCTCCCGGCGACGCATACTCCGACGCCCCCACCCAGCAGATCGACCTGCGCGAACAGCGCTGACCCCAGCACTTCCGAACTTTCCAGCGGCCCCCGGGACTCCCGGGGGCCGCTGCGTTTCGTCTCGACCGGACTCGTGCGCTGCCCGGCATCGAACAGCGCACATATATATAAGGAGAAGCACCACCCGCACTTATCCACAGAGTCGTGTACCTGGCAGCAGCGCAGCGGACTTTTCTCCACAGGGCGGCGTCTCCACAGGGCGGCGTCTCCACAGGGCGGCGTCTCCACAGGGCGGCGTCTCCACAGGGCGGCGTGCCTCGCTACGCGGGCACTTCGATTCGGCGCGCCGAGCGCAGGACCACGATGACGATGACGGCAGTGACGGCGGCGGCCACGCTGGTCGCGATGCCGATCAGGGCCGAGGGGGATCGGGCGGCGATCAGCTGGACCGAGACCTCCACGATCAGGCCGATCCAGGTGGCCGTGGCGAGGGCGGTGCGGTCGACGGCGATGGCCGACAGCAGCGCGCCTTGCAACAGGGCGAGCAGCGCGCCGTCGAGTGCGAACAGCCACAGCAGGTCGACGATCGGAGCGTAGTCGTGGCCGGCCAGCACCGGTGCCAGCGGTGCCAGGGCCGCCGCGCCGACCACCGCCACCGCGCCGACCGCGGACAGCACGCCGAGTGCGTCACGGATCGCGCGGGCGGACGAATGTGGCTGTGCCATGCGGGGATACAGCACCACGCCGATCGCCTGCGGCAACCAGAACGCGATCTTGGCGGCGATCGAGCCCAGCGCGTATCGCCCGGCGTCCGAACTGTCGAGCACCACCCTCGCGATGATGAGATCCGCAGAGGACAGGGCCATCAGCGCCGCCTGGACCTGCGCGGCGCGCAGCACGGTGCCGACACCGAATCCCGTGGTGCGCGGCGTGCGATCGCGGAGGGATTCGCGCAGGCTCGCCAGTGACCGGGTCGGTTGACCGGCGGCGCAGGCGCCGACAGCGGCGATTCCGTATCCGGCCGCGGTGGCCCAGAGGGCGGCAGCGGCTCCGAAACCGGCGGCCAGCGCGAACACCGCAGGCACGACGCGGGCAATCCCGGTGCCCGCCAGCACGAATGCCAGCGCCCTGAACCGGTCCCCGCCTTGCAGGACCCCTTGGCCGCCGGAGATGACCACCAACAACGGCGCCGCCCCCAGCGCACCCGCCGCAGCGGCAACTCCGACCTGCAACAACCAGGTCACGACCGGCACCAACACCACTGCGGCCAGCGCGACCAGCGCCGCGCATCGCCACACCAGTCGCCACAGCGCCGCGGCCGAAGCGCCCCGGACGAGTTCCCGCGCCACCACGTTCTGCAACGCCAAGGCCGGTACGGCACACATCAACTGGACCGCCAGCAGGCTCGCGAACTCGCCGTAGCCGGTCACCCCCAACCAGCGGCCGGCCAGCAGTTGCAGCAGGTAACCGGCGGCATTGGCCGTCATCGCACCCGCGGTCACCAACGTCACGTCCGCGATGACGGGGAGGCGACTGGTGACGGACACCCCGCCCATGCTGCCACCCGTTCGCCCCGGCGAGAACACACCACTCGGACCGACGCCGCCCGACATCTCCGCGAGGCTCGTTTGGTCGACACCGATCACGCCCGACAGCGACCGCCACGGCACCCACCACCGAACGGCCGTCGACAGGCACGCGCGATTGCACGTCACCGACGACCGGGCCGACTTATCCACACCTTTCGGCCGATGCCGCCCGACATCTCTGTGCTGTCCACGGTCTATGCGCGCGGCCTGGCGGTGGGGAGTCTCGAGGGGTTGGACGGCCGCCGAGCTCCGTTCCGGCGCGCCGAGCAGAGGCCGCCACAGCGCCTCGACACCGAACAGCCATTGGCATGCATGCCCAGACGCATTTCACCGACAGGCCGGAGGCCGATCTATCCACAGCTTTCTAACCGACGCCTCCTGACATCTGTACAACACGTGTTCCGGTCACCTCGGCCGCGATCGGACGCAGCATCCGGACACCGAACGGCCGTCGGCATGCACCCTCGGCGACAGACCGGATGCCGTCTATCCACACCTTCTGACTCACTACTCCCGGCATCTCAGTGGTATTTGTTCCGTCGCGCCGACCGCGCTGTCGCCCAGCGAGTTCCGGAAGGAGGGCGGCGCTCGGCAGAGGCCCGTCACGACCTCGAACGGGCTGCTCACCATCCACATCGGACCACATTTCATGCACAGGGCCGGAGGGTGTCTGTCCACAGCTTTCGATGAAGCCACTCGCAACTTGTGCACAACTACGCAACATGTGCACAAATGCGCCAGGCAACAATTTCCGCACAGCTTGCACTGGACTCGGCAGCACATGTGGGCGTCGTGCGTTTCACGTCAGAGGTCCCGACGATTCTCCTGGCTGGGCTCGGCACGAGACGCGACGCACGGTGAGACAGCGTGGGCGCCGGACCGAGCGGCATATCCGCACTCGCAGTGCTGTTGGCGGCGAATCGAATTGCGGGTTCGGGTGAGCGGTGCGCGGCGCGACCCGTGTGCGCGATGCGCCGGGCGGGCGGCCCGAACCCGTAGGGTGGCAGATCGTGACTGGCGGCGGACGGCGGGAGATCGAGTGGGTGCGGCCGGTTCCCGCTCTCTACAGCCTGGTGGTGGCGCTGGTCATCGTGGGTCCGTTACTGGGCCGGGGGTATCTGCTGTTCCGCGATGCGGTGAGTACGCCGCGGTCTCATCTCACCGATACGGCGCTCGGGCTCGGCGACGCGGCGCCGCGGGCGGTGCCGCAGGATGCGCTGCTGGCGGCGGTGTCGGCGGTGGCCGACGGCGGGGTGGCGGTCAAGGTGATCCTGGTGATGGCGCTGTGGGCGGCCGGTTGGGGTGCGGCGGCGCTGGCGCGGGAGTTGCTGGCGGCCACGCTCGGCCCGCAATTGGTGGCGGCGACCGTGGCGTTGTGGAATCCGTTCGTGGCGGAGCGGTTGTTGCAGGGGCATTGGAGTCTGCTGACCGGATATGCCGCGTTGCCGTGGACTGCGTTGGCGGCGCGGCGGATTCGCCGGGCCGATCGGGTGGCCGGACCATCGGCGTCGCGCTGGGCGATGCTGGGTGGGTGCCTGGCGGCCGCGGGGCTGACGCCGACCGGTGCGCTGTTGTCGGGGATCGTGGCGCTCGCGCTGGTCGGGCGGCGCGTGGTGGGTGTGCTGGTGTTGTGGTGTCTCGGCGCGCTGCCGTGGCTGGCGGCCAGTGCGCTGGCCGGGACGGGGTCCGACACCTCGGATCCGGCGGGGGTCGCGGCCTTCGCGGCGCGGGCCGAACCGGGTCTGGGGACGCTGGGTAGTCTCGCGGGGCTCGGCGGGATATGGAATTCTGCGGCGGTACCAGGTTCTCGCACAACGCTTTTCGCGTTGGCCGGCACGCTCGCGCTGCTGGTGATGGTGGCGGCGGGGCTCCGGTGGGTGGCCACCGGCGGGGATCGGGACACGCTGCGGGATCGGCGGACACTGCTGGTGCTGGCGGCGGTGGCGATCGCGGGGCCCGCGCTGGGTGCGACCGGATGGGGGATCCAGGCCGGGGAATTCCTGGTCGAGCATGTGCCGGGGGCGGGGCTGCTCCGGGATACCCAGAAGTATGTGGCGCTGGCGATGCCCGCTTACGCGCTGTGCGCGGCGAGTGGCTGCCGGCTGATCCCGGTGCTCGGCGCGCCGGATGAGCACGGGGACAACGAACTTCCCTCGGCGGAACCTCGAGCTCCCGCTGTGCTGCGTGGATCACCTTTGGCCGCAATACTTTTCATCATCCTGCTGCTGGCCACCCTGCCGGATCTGGCCTGGGGCGCCGGTGGTGAGTTGCGTCCGGTGCACTATCCGGCGGGCTGGCAGCGGGTCGCCGCCCTGATCGACGGTCCGGGCGATGTCGCGGTGCTGCCGGGCGGGATGTTCCGGCAGTTCCCGTTCAGCGGATCGGTGCCGGTGCTGGACCCGGCGCCGCGACTGCTGCCCAGCGATGTCCTGCAAACCGGCGAACTTCCGGTGCGCGGCCGGGTGGTGGCCGGGGAGAGCAGCCGGGCGCGGGAGGTGGAACAGGCGCTGTTGCACGGGGATCCACCCGCGCGGCTGGCGGAACGGGGAGTGGGCTGGGTGCTGGTGGAGCGCACCTCGCCGGGGCCCGACGGTGACTCGGCCGACACACTGGCACAACTGGATTCGGTCTTCACCGACGGGGATCTGGCGTTGTATCGGGTGCCGGGTCCGGTCCTCGCGGCGGCGACACCGACTGCGCTGCACCGGGACAGCGCCATCGCGGCGCATCTGTTGTGGGCGCTGCTGGTGCTGGCCGGGGCGGCGGCCGCGGCCGGGAGTGCGATCCGCCGGCGGTGACCCGTCAGGATTCGCCGGTGCGACCGGCGACCAGGCCGGTGACGTATTCGCCGCGCATCGCCGCGGCCAGTACCCGGTGCACGCCGTATCCGGTGTGCGCCCAAGAGAATTCCTGCGCGCGGGCCCGTGCCTTCTCCCCCATCACCGCGCGCACGCCGTGTTCGGTGAGCAGTTCGCCGACCGCTTCGGTGAGCCCGTCGACATCGTCGACCAGCATGCCGGTGACCCCGTCGACGACGGAATCGGTGAGGCCGCGCGAGTGGCGGTAGCCGACGGTCGCGACGCCGTGCTGGGCGGCCTCCACCACCGCCAGGCCCCAACCCTCCTTGCGCGAGGGCAGGACGTGCACCCAGGCGCGGGACAGCAGTTCGTGTTTGCGGGCCTCGTCGACGTGGCCGTGGAAGGTGACGGCATCGGCGATACCGAGTTGCCGCGCATGGTTTCTCAGGTTGCCGGCCCACCAGCCGTCGCCGATGACGTCCAGTTCCAGTTCGGGGATGTGCGCGCGCAGGGCCGCGGTCACGGCGAAGGCGTCCTCGATCTGCTTGTGCGGCACCAGCCGGGACAGTACGACCAGGCGCGGCGTCGCGGTCCGGGTCGGCGCGCCGCCGATCGGCGCGGGGTCCGGCACCGGATCGATACCGTTGCGCACCACCGCGATTCGGGAGCGCTCGACGCCGAGTACGGCCAGTTCCTCCGCCGACGGCAGCGATACGGTCAGATACTGGCTGCGGCGGTGCACCCGTGGCGACAGCCGCGATTCGATCCACCAGCCGATCCGGCCCACGAGCCGACCGGCCACCGGCCACTGTTCGCGATGGCCGTGATGCACCAGCACCACGACGGGTGCGGCGGTGGCGATCCGGGCGAAGAAGGGGATGCCGTTCTGCGTGTCGATCACGGCGTCCGGTCGCAGTCCGCGCAGTGGGCCGACGCCGAGGCGACCGGCCACGATCGCCGCCAGTGCCCGCGGGTAGACCGTGAATCGGCCGCCGGCCCGGCTGATCTCCAGCCCGCCGGCGCGTTCCCGCTTCGCCGCGCCGGGATATCGTGCGGTACGCAAGGTCACGCGCACACCGCGCTCGGCCAGCTGCTCCCCGACCCGCTCGAGGTACCGTTCACTACCGCCGCCCTGGGGATGCCCGGAATCGCGCCAGCACAGCAGTAGTACTTCACGCACGGCAAGCATCTCCCGATTGCGCTCGGACGGACAGCGGACGACAGTTCGGTAAACCCTAACCGCAAACCCTAACCGCCGACCCTCGCGATCCGGTCACCGCCACCGCGTGTGTCCGCCGCACTACAACGCGTGTGCCCGCCGCACCACAGCTCGTGTGTCCGCCGCACCACAGCGACGATCCAGCGACGCGGCGGCGATCCAACCCGGTACCGCTGTGTAAAACTGGTTCGCCATGCTTCGAGCCGCCGCCACACCACCCGCCCCGAGTTTCGCGCGCCGGGCCACCCTCACCCGATCGCTGCGCCTGCTGGGCAGTTTCCGCTTCGAGCAGACCGATCCGGCCCGGTTCTACGGCGGTATCGCCGCGGACACCGCGGATCTGGTCGCCGATTTCCACCGGGATCGCACCGGCCGGGACCTCACCGGTGTCACGGTGCTCGACGTCGGCGGCGGGCCCGGCTATTTCGCCGACGAATTCGGGGCGCGGGGCGCGCGTTATCTGCCGGTGGAGCCGGATCCGGCCGAGATGCACGCCGCCGGACGGGTGGTCGCGGGCACGGTGCGCGGTTCCGGGATGGCCCTGCCGTTCCGCGACGACGCGGTGGACGTGTGCGTGTCCTCGAATGTGGCCGAGCACGTTCCGGATCCGTGGCTGATGGCCGAGGAGATGTTGCGGGTCACCAAACCCGGTGGGCTGGTTGTCTTTTCGTACACGGTATGGCTGGGGCCGTTCGGCGGGCACGAGACCGGCCCGTGGCACTACCTGGGCGGGGAATTCGCCGCCCGGCGGTATCGCCGGCGCCACGGCCGGGAACCGAAGAATCGCTTCGGCGTCTCGCTGTTCCCGGTCCGGGCCGCCGACGGGCTGCGCTGGGCCGGACGGGTGCGGCCGCGAGCGCGTGTGCTCGCGACCTTCCCGCGGTATCACCCGCACTGGGCGTGGTGGCTGGTCCGGATTCCGGTGGTGCGCGAACTGCTGGTCAGCAACCTGGTCGTGGTCGTCGCCAAGCGGCACCCGGCCGGATAGTCGCGACGGCTTCCCCGCTGCCGCGACCGTTCGTCACCGTTCCAACCGGCCCCGCCGCCAGAACCGTTGCCCACCCAGCCGGGCCGGTTCGCTCCACGGTGGCTCCTGCATGGCCAGGCCGATGGTTTCGAGCGGGGTCAGGCCCACCCGATCGGCCAGCGCCCGCACCGCGGACACCGCCTCGGCCGCCTGCAATGCCGCGGTGGCCTGTTCCAGGGTCAATGTGCGGCCGGGCAGATACGAGACCACCCAGCCACCACCGCCCACGCACCGGGCCTGATGTGGAGTTTGATCACTGGTCATCAACGATCGATCGACCACTTGCACCGCCATGCGACTGCCGCCTCCCCTGCAATTGCATTTGAAATAACGGGAGCTGAAGGTTGCTACCAGCATGCTCCGGTTCGGCGCGAAACGCAATAGTGCGTTTGTCGAAAAGCGAACCGGCAGGTAGGGTTTCGCATTCGCGTGATACCCGAGATCAACTCGGCGTCATGAAGCAGTGGGGCGATTTCCCGGCATCCGCACCCGCAGAATCGGTTGCGGCGCCGCGTCGCGGGATTTCGCACTGTCGACCACGTCGACCCGCCAGCCCGGCGGCAGTACGGCCTGCAGCCGGCCGGCGGCCCGGTGCAGCGGTGTACTCGTCGTCGAATGCCCCGAATCGGCCGCCACGGGGGTTGTCCGTGCACCGAACGTCGTATCGGTCATGCCACCTCCCACACATCGGGCCCGACCGGCCGCGGGTGAGACGAAGGCGCGAACGGCGGCGAGGCTCTCGGTCCAGTCGACCAGCTAATTGCTTGCAATCGAACTGTGGAGTCATGAGACGGTAGAACACCCCCACAATAAAGCACCACCCCGCAAACATCGCGCATCGCGGGTGGTCACATCCGGACCCGCAATAGTGAGCCGGACATTCGGCGCGAAACAAACCGACCGGAAAATAAGAATTGCCCGCATCGGAACACGCTCCGATGCGGGCAATCCGGAGAAGCCGGATACTTATACGAGCCGCTGCTTCAGCGCCTCGAATTCGTCACGCACGCCCGAAGGCAGCTTGTCGCCGATGAATTCGAACCACTCCTCGATCAGCGGGATCTCCTTGCGCCACTCGTCGGCGTCGACGTTCAGCGCCTCGTCGACATCGGCGAGCGCGACATCGAGGCCGTCGAGGTCGAGATCGCCGGCGGTGGGCACGTGGCCGACCGGGGTCCGGACGGCCTGCGCGCTGCCCTCGATGCGGTTGACGATCCACTCCAGCACGCGCGAGTTCTCGCCGAAGCCGGGCCACAGGAAGCGGCCGTCGGCGCCGCGGCGGAACCAGTTGACGTAGAAGATCTTCGGCAGCTTCTGCGCGTCGGCGTTCTTGCCGAGGTTGATCCAGTGGCCCAGGTAGTCACCGACGTGGTAGCCCATGAAGGGCAGCATCGCCATCGGGTCGCGGCGCACGGAACCGACCTTGCCCTCGGCCGCGGCGGTCTGCTCCGAGGACAGCGTGGCGCCCATGAACACGCCGTGCTGCCAGTCGAACGACTCGGTCACCAGCGGCACCGTGGTCTTGCGCCGGCCGCCGAACAGGATCGCCGAGATCGGCACGCCCTGCGGATCGTCCCATTCGGGGGCCAGGGTCGGGCACTGCGACATCGGGGTGCAGTACCGCGAATTCGGGTGCGCGGCCAGGGTCTCCGTCTCGCGGAGGAACCAGTCGTTGCCCTTCCAGTCGATCAGGTGATCGGGCTCGCCCTCCATGCCCTCCCACCACACGTCGCCGTCGTCGGTCTTGGCGACGTTGGTGTAGACGGTGTTACCGGCCTCGACGGTCGCCATGGCGTTCGGATTGGACTTGTGGTTGGTGCCCGGCGCGACGCCGAAGAAGCCGAACTCCGGATTCACCGCGTACAGGCGGCCGTCCTTGCCGAACCGCATCCAGGCGATGTCGTCGCCCAGGGTCTCGGCGCGCCAGCCCGGCACGGTCGGCTGGATCATCGCGAGGTTGGTCTTGCCGCAGGCGCTCGGGAAGGCGGCGGCGATGTAGTGGTTCTTGCCCTCGGGCGAGATGAGCTTGAGGATCAGCATGTGCTCGGCCAGCCAGCCCTCGTCGTGGGCCATGGCGGAGGCGATCCGCAGCGAGTAGCACTTCTTGCCCAGCAGCGCGTTGCCGCCGTAGCCGGAGCCGTAGCTCCAGATCTCCCGGTCCTCCGGGAAGTGGGTGATGTACTTGGTGTCGTTGCACGGCCACGGCACGTCGGCCTGGCCCTTGGCCAGCGGGGCGCCGACGGAATGCAGCGCCTTCACGAACGGCTTGTCCTTGCCCAGCTTGTCCAGCGCGGCGGTGCCCATCCGGGTCATCACGCGCATGGAGACCACGACGTACTCCGAATCGGTGAGCTCCACACCCAGTTTCGGATCCTCGGCGCCGAGCGGGCCCATACAGAAGGGCACCACGTACATCGTGCGGCCCTTCATCGAGCCGCGGTACAGCTCGGTCATGGTGGCGCGCATCTCGGCCGGATCGATCCAGTTGTTGGTGGGGCCGGCGTCGGCCTGCTCGCGGGAGCAGATGTAGGTGCGCGACTCGACCCGGGCCACATCGGAGGGATCGGAGAGCGCCAGGAAGGAATTGGGCTTCTTCGTCTCGTTGAGCCGCTGGAACGTGCCGGCCGCCACCAGCTGTTCGGTCAGGCGGTCCCACTCCTCGTCGGAGCCGTCGGCCCAGACCACCCGGTCGGGCTGGGTGAGCTCTGCGACCTCCTGCACCCACGCGAGCAGCCCGGTGTGCTCGGTAGGGGCGGTGCCATCGGATCCCTGAAGACCTGAAATGGTCGCTGAGGTCATAAAACTCTCCCTAGAAGGGCAGCACCCCGGCGGCTCGCGACACCGGGCTGCCACCGTTGGCGACGGACGTCCGGCTCGAAGGTCAGCAGCTCGCCCTGGCTCGGGCAGCATACAGATACGAAACGGACGACCAGGTTCCTTGAGTAAAAAGGTTAACGCCATGTGACCCCTGGTACGGCATGGGGTATCTCACTCGGTATTCGGTCGAGACCTGCACCATCGATCCCCCGGGATGTGTTACATCAACAGGGCGAGATCCCGGTCACAGGCGGCCAGCCGGGCCGGTGACTCGGTGGCGAGGCGGCGCAACTGTGCCGCGATCTCGGCGGCGCGGCGGTCCGCCTCGACCGCCCGCGCGGTGCCCACCCGCACCACCTGGTCGGTGAGTTCGGATTCGGCTTCGACCAGCGCCGTCGCGACCCGCTGCTCCAGCTGAGCCCGCACGTTCACCAGGGCGTCCGCAATCCATTGGCGCATGTGCGCCCGGTCGGCCACCTGCCCGCGCGCTCGCACGACCCAGTAGGCGACCGCGCCACCGAGCAGCAGGGTCACGGGCACCGAGGCGTAGTGGAGAGCGGGCAGCGCTGTCAATGGCGCTACCACCCACCGGCCCAGGCCGAATCCGGCCGACGCGCCGAGCGCCACCATCAGGTGGTCCTCGACACCTCGATGCCGCGGTTCGGGATCCGGGCCGAGCACGGGCGGTGGATCCGGACGCGGCGGCGCGGTGGGCGGCGGACCGGAATCGGGTTCGGTCAGTGCGGTCAGTTGCCGATCGAGTTCGGCGAGTCGGGCCGCGACCACCGTGTCCAGTTCGGCGGTGAGCCGGTCGACGGCCTGTTGCAGCCGGTCCGGGCAGCCGGGCACGCCGTGCCGGTCGAGTTCGGTGCGCGCGGCGGCGTGCAGGGTGCGCACCCGGGCGCCGGCCTCGTGCAGTAATTCGACCCGGGCCAGCTGCAGGCGATTGCGGAGCGTGGCCATGGCCCGGGTGCGGCCGCCGTCGCGATCCGCGGTCAGCGCGGCTCGTTCCGCGCGCAGCCGGGCCTCCTCGGCTCCCGAGGTCAGGACGGCCATCTGATCCCGGATGCGCTGCCGGGTCTCGGCCAGCACCCGGTCCACGGCGGTGTGCGAACGGCCGCCGCCGGTCGCGGCGAGCAACCGGCCGTGCAACGCGGCCAGTCCGGACCGGTCCAGCAGCGCGGGGTCCGCGGCGGATCGGGCGGCGACGGCCAGCCGTGGGGACACCGGGACCAGGTCCGGCGGGGCACCCAGCACCGGCGTGAGCAGTTCACGGTCGCGATCGGCCACCGCCGGCCATTCCGGATGGGCGTGGGTGCCGTCGAGGACGAACAGCATTCGCGATCCGGCGGTGTGCAGTTCCTCGACCAGGGCGAGGGTGCCCGCACCGAGCGGACTTCCGGCGTCGAGCACCACCACCGCGACCACCGCGGCGGACGCCCGCGCCGGGTCGGCGACCGGACCGTCGAGTTCAACCCGCGGCTCGAGCCGGGCGAGTTCGGTGCGCAGCAGCAGGGTGTTGGCATCGTCGGCGCCGATCAGAAGTGCGGCGGCGCAGGCGCTCTCGTCCGCGACGGCACGTAGCAGCGCGCTGCCCTGCGGATTCCAGCGCGCCACGACGGCGGCCCACGGCGCGTCCGGATCGGGATCCGGTAGTGCATGCTCGTCCGGATCGGAATCCGGCAGTGCACGCTCGTCCGAATCGGGATCCGGCAATGCGTGCTCGTCCCGATCGAGCTCCGGCACTGCCCGCTCGTCCCGACGGGAATCCGGCAGCGCGTAATCGTCCCGACCGGAATCCAGCAGCGCGTAATCGTCTCGACCGGAATCGGGCAGCGCGTGGTCGTCTCGACCGTGCTCCGGCAGCGCGTGGTCGTCCCGATCGAGCTCCGATACTGCGCCGGCCCGAGTTTCGCGGGGCAGGGCATGCGGGGCGGACCGATTCGCCTCGGTGCCGGGATCCACCTCAGAGGCCGGCATGGGTCAGCTGCTCCCAGAGCCGGACATATCCGTGATGGACCCGGAGGGCGGCGCGGCGGGCCGAGGCGGGTAGGTCACCGCAGGCGACGGCCCGCCAGCGTTGCGCTCGGGCGAGGGCCTCGTCCGGATCGTCCGGCGCGATGGCCGCGTAGCCGGTGGCGAGGTGTGCGATGCCGGGATGTGCCTGGCCGGCGCGCACGCCGAGCCGGGCCGCCTCGGGACCCGTCAGATAGTCCTCGATGCGGTCGCGGGAGCCGTCGGCGGTGCGCACGGCCCGGGCGGCCAGCCTGGTCAGCTCGTCGAGCAGTTCGCCGCCGCGGCGATCGGCCAGCCGTTCGTAGCGGCGGTGCAGGTGCAGGTGTACCGCGTCGATACCCGAGGCGGCGTGCAGCAGTTGCAGCAGCGATCGCGGGTTCAGGTCCGGCTCGTGCCGCAGGGCGATCGAGGCGACGGCCACGCCGTGCAGGCCCCAGCGTTCCAGGACGGCGGCCCGCTCCGCGGTGTCCGGACCGGCGGTCGCGGAGGTGAACAGCTCCGGGGACAGGGTGAAGGCCGTGCCCGCGCGGTCGCGGTGCCGCCGGAGGGTGCGCAGGTCGTCGTCGGAGGGGATGCCCCCGCGGGTGTGCGCGGCCAGTTCCGCCGTGACCGGCAGCACCGGGACTCGCAGGTCGTGGCTGTACTGTTCGGCCGCGGCGACGGCGTCGGACCAGCGGGTGCCGATCGCGTCCGCTTTGTTGAGCACGGCCAGGACGCGTTCCGGCGGGAGTGCCGCCAGGATTCGGCGGTCGGCCGGTTGCGGGGTGCCGGTGAGTACATAGAGGACGAGATCCCCGCCGAGGTCCGGATCCGGCGCGCCGGGTTCGTCGACGGGTGCGGTCTCCTCGGCCGACATCAGGGCCAGTGCCCGGATCAGCGTGCTCTTTCCGGTTCGGGCCCGGCCGGTGACCCGGATACGCGGCGGCCGGCGCCAGATGGCGATCGCCTTCGTCGCGGCCGCGGCGATCGAGGGTTCCGCGCTCACTCGCAGGTCCGCCGCCAGACTGTCGAGTTCCGGTGCGACACCGCCCTGACCGGGTGCGATACCACCTTGCCCAGGTGCGATATCGCCTCGGCCCGGCGCCATACCGCCTCGGCCGGGCGCGACACGGCCCTGCTCGGGCGCGCCATCACCTCGGCCGGGTACGACACGATCCTGCCCGGGTACAACCCCGCCTCGGCCGGATACGACACCGGCGGCGCGATAGGTCTCGCCGTCCTCGGTACGCCTGGCCATCCGCACCACCCCCTTCCGCCGGGCATTCTCCCATCGGCACGGCCTTCCCGGAGGCGGCGTGCGCACACGAGCCCGGTTCGCACTCGATCCGCCGGATCGGCCCGGAGCAGAAGTCGCCGCCGGTGAGCACCGTCACCCGGTCGCCGGGCGTGCGCTCGATCTCGGTCGCCTCGGCGGCGGCCCGAGGCCGGGTCCCCGTGCGCTCGTCACGCACACGCTCCCGGTCGTCCACAGGTGTCCTCGAGGACGGTCGTGGCGGCGGGATCACCGCTGCTCGGAGGGGCTTGTGGTATGTGCAATCGATCACAATTCCAGGGGGATCGACGATACCTGTTAACCATGTCACATCAATCGCGATAATCGATCATGCAGGTCGACGGGATGGAATTTGCATCGGGGAAAAGGCCGCCGGAGTCCGACTCGCACTGTGCGGCGCCACAGCGCGGCGGTCGTACTCTTCCCGGACAAACGTCCAGGACCCTATCCTGGTCCGAATCGACAGCATCGACACCGGCCGGTGGGAACGGATCACGTTCGGTCGTCCGGGAGTGTGCCATCGGCGGGCCCGCGGCGGCCCGCCGGGCACCGACCGGGAAGACCGAGGAGGAAGCGATGACCGTCAACGTCGACGTCATCGGCCGAATAGGAGCCGCCGGCGCGTTACTCGCGCCCGGTGCGACCATGCCCCGACCACCGTCGGAGGATCCGTTCTATTACCCGCCGTCCGGCCTGGACGGATATGCCCCCGGCACCGTCCTGCGCAGCCGGTCGATCGAGGTGGCCCTGTTCGGCGTCGTACCGCAGCAGGTCTCGGCCTGGCAGTTGCTGTACCGCAGCAACGATCTGCACGGCCGGGCCGAGGCCGTGGTCACCACGGTGCTGCTGCCGGCCCCCGGCGACGACGGCCCCGAGCCTGTCGATCGGCCGCTGCTGGCCTTCCAGTCGGCGATCGATTCGGTGACCGATCGTTGCGCGCCCTCGTACGCGCTGCGCCGCGGCGCGTGGGCGCCCGGATCCATCACCCAGTTGGAATGGCTGCTGGTCGCGAATGCGCTGCGCCGCGGCTGGGCGGTGAGCATCGCCGATCACGGCGGCTCGCACGGGAACTTCGGCGCTCCCCGCGAACCCGGATACCGCGCGCTCGACGGCGTCCGCGCCGCACTGCATTTCACGCCGCTGGGCCTGGGTCCCGATACCCCGGTCGCGGCCTGGGGGTATTCCGGCGGCGGGATGGCCAGTTCCTGGATGGTCGAGATGGCGCCGACCTACGCCCCGGAGATCAACCTGACCGGCGCGGTCCTCGGCGCGCCGGTGGGCGATCCGGGCCGGGTCTTCGCAAGGCTGAACGGGGGCTGCTATTCCGGCTTCCCCGCGCTCGTGATCGCGGCGCTGGCCCGGTCGTATCCGGCGCTGGCCCGGGTGATGGACGCGGATCTGACCGACGACGGCCGCCGCCGGCTGGCGATGGCCACCCGGTCGGCGCCGCTGGCCGTGCTGGTGCGCATGGCGTTCCACAGCATCGACGAACATCTGTCGCGGCCGCTGACCGAGGTGCTGGCCGAGCCGGGTATGCAGGCGATGCTCGACGACCTGCGGTTGGGCGATTCGACACCGGCCTGCCCGCTGCTGGTCGTCCAGCCGGTGCACGACCAGGTCATCCACGCCGACGGGGTGGACGATCAGGTGGCGCGCTACCGCCGCGGCGGCGCCTCGGTGACCTACATCCGCGATCGGCTCAGCGAACACTTCTCACTGCTGCCGCTGGCCACCCCGCTGGCGCTGGATTGGCTGGCGGACCGGATCGCCGGCCTGCCCGTTCCCGAACAGGAGGAAACCCGGACGGTCTGGTCCGTGGCGGCCGCCCCGGCGCGCTGGCGCGGACTGCTCGACATGGCCACCACCGCCGCCCGCATCGTGCTCGGGCAGCCACTGCGTCAGGAGTCCGAGCCCCCGGTGCCGGCCGTGCCCACCCTGGCGGCGTGAACCGGGCGCCCGATCGGCACGACCGGTCGGTTACTTGGGCTCATCATCGAATATGGACAATGGAGCCCGTGAACGACGCCGCACACCCCGCCACAGAGTCTGTTCCCGGGCGGCGGCCGACCACGTCCGCCCCCGGTTCGGGGCCGACCACGTCCGCCTCGGGTCCGGGCAAGCGGACGGGCTCCCGTCTGTATCCCCGGGTCACCAGTTTCCGATCCCGCCGGGTCGCGCTCACGCCGACCCAGCAACAGTCCTGGGAGCGGATGTGGCCGCGCATCGGCCGTGAGGTGTCCGACGACCGGCTCGACGCCGCCGTCTGGTTCGGCCGCACCGCTCCCCTGATCGTCGAGATCGGCTGCGGTACCGGTACCGCCACCGCCGCGATGGCCCGGGACGAGCCGCAGTTCGACCTGCTCGGGATCGAGGTCTACCAGCCGGGTCTGGCCCAGCTGGTGCAGCGCATCGAGCGCGAGGACATCGGCAATATCCGGCTGCTGCGCGGGGATGCGGTCGACGTACTCGAACACATGATTGCCAAGAATTCGCTGACTGGTGTGCGGGTCTTCTTCCCGGACCCCTGGCCGAAGGCCCGGCATCACAAGCGGCGGTTGCTGCAGGCGCCCACCATGAGCCTGATCGCGAGTCGGCTGATCCCCGGCGGCGTGTTGCACGTCGCCACCGACCATGCCGAGTACGCGGAGCACATCGCGGCCGTCGGTGCGGAAGAACCCCAGTTCATCGGCATGAACGAGGCCACCGGCGGCGATCCGGAGCAGTTCCGCCGCGACGCGCCGATCGGCTTCGAACGCCCGGTGACCAAGTTCGAAAGCAAGGCACATCGCGCCGGTAGCGCGATCACGGAGCTCATTTGGGGGAAGATCAATCCATGAGCGTCAGTGAGATGGCCACCGTGGCCGTGGATGTTGCCGAAATAATGCGCGGCACCGGCGACGAACCGCACGGCGGTTCCGCCGCGGCCCCGACACCCGGCAGCGCCGCACCCGGTCACGGTGACGTGTCTTCCCCGCTGCCCGCCGGCACCACGGATGTCCGGCGGGTGCTGCTGGTCTGGGACGCACCCAATCTGGACATGGGCCTCGGCGCCATCCTCGGCGGCCGGCCCACCGCCGCCTACCGCCCGCGCTTCGACGCGCTCGGCCGATGGTTGCTGGCCCGTTCCGCCGAACTCTCGGTCGGCAGTGTGCACCGGGTGGAGGCGGAGGCCACGGTCTTCACCAATATCGCCCCGGGCACCGCCGACGTGGTGCGGCCCTGGGTCGAGGCGCTGCGCAACGTCGGCTACGCCGTCTTCGCCAAGCCCAAGATCGACGAGGATTCGGACGTCGACAGCGATATGCTCGCGCACATCGAGTTACGGCGCCGCGGTGCCGGGCTCGCGGGCATCATGGTCGCCTCCGCGGACGGCCAGGCGTTCCGGGAACCGCTCGAGGAGATCGCAGCCGCCGGGGTTCCGGTGCAGGTGCTGGGATTCCGCGAGCACGCCAGTTGGGCGGTGACGTCCGATATCCTCGAGTTCATCGATCTCGAGGACATTCCCGGCGTGTTCCGCGAACCGTTGCCGCGGGTCAGCCTCGACTCGCTGCCCGAAGAAGGAGCCTGGCTGCAGCCGTTCCGGCCGCTGTCCGCCCTGCTCACTTCCCGCCCCGCTCAAGGAGTCGCTTAAGTGTTCACCCGCTGGGGCGATCTGGTCTATCGACTGCGCTACACCGTGCTCGGTGTGGTGGTGGCGGCGCTGCTCGCATTGGGCGGCTACGGGTTCGGTCTCGAGGATCATCTCAGCTCCAGCGGGTGGGACGACCCGAATTCGGAGTCCTCGCAGGCGGCGCAGATGCTGGATCGCATCTACGGGCGCGACCACACCAGTGACGTCATCGTCCTGTACACCGCGCCGGACGGCAGCACCGTCGACGATCCGGCCTTCGCCGACAAGATCACGTCGAGCCTCGCCGGGCTCACCCAGTATCCCGAGATCACCGGGCTGAACTACTCGTACTGGCGGGTCGGCAACACCGCGCCGACGGCGGCGCTGGCCACCAAGGACAAGAAGTCGGCGTTCGTGTCGGTGGCCATCAAGGGCGACAACGACACCGACGAGGTGAAGAACTACCGCAAGGTGAAGGACGCCTTCACCATTCCGGGGGTGAAGGTCCAGGTCGCCGGCCTGCAGACGGTGTCGGGCACCCTCAACGACACCATGTCCGCCGACCAGCGCCGGATGGAGATCATCGCGATCCCGGCGGTGGCGGTGCTGCTGTTCTTCATCTTCGGTGGTGTGGTCGCGGCCGCGTTGCCGCTGATCGTCGGTGGTCTGACCGTCGTCGGCGCCAACGGCATCGTGCGGATCATCACCAATTTCACGGATGTGAACTCGTTCGTGTCGCCGGTGGTATCGATGATCGGCCTGGGCCTGGCGATCGACTACGGCCTGTTCATCGTGAGCCGGTTCCGCGAGGAGATGGCCGAGGGTTACGACACCGGGGTGGCGGTGCGGCGGTCGGTCATGACCGCCGGCCGGACCGTGCTGTTCTCGGCCACCATGATCATCGCGGCCAGTGCGGGCATGTTGCTGTTCCCACAGGGCTTCCTGAAATCGGTGGCGTACGGCACCATCGCGACGGTGCTGCTCGCGGCGGTCAGCGCCGTCACGGTCCTGCCGGCGATGCTCAGCATTCTCGGCCCGCGCGTCGACATGCTCGGGCTGAAGTGGTTCCGCAAGAACAAGACCGCCGAGGAGATCGAGAGCGGCTTCTGGGGCCGCCTGCCGCAGTGGGTGATGAAACATCCGCTGAAGGTGGCGATCCCGCTGTGCATCATCCTGCTGCTGCTGATCATCCCGGTGAAGAATCTGAAATTCGGCGGGATCAGCGAGACCTATCTGCCGCCGGACAATCCGACGCGCGTGGCGCAGGCCGACTTCGACAAGTTGTTCCCGCTGCGGAAGTCGAATCCGATCCAGCTGGTGCTCGTCACCGACAACACCGCGGAGATCGGCGCCGTCGTCAAGAAGGCGAGCCAGGCCCCCGGGCTGACGAGCGCCTTCTCCACACCGGGTAAACCGCCGAACGGGTCGAACGTCTGGCAGACGTCGAGCACGCTGAAGGACGGAGATACCGACACCGCCGACGCCACCATCGACTATCTGCGTTCGATGAATGTCCCGAACGATGTGCAGGTATATGTCGGCGGCCAGCCCGCGATCCAGAAGGACAGTATCGACGCGCTGCTGTCGCGGATGCCGTTGATGATCTTGCTGGGCGTCCTGGTCACCACGATCCTGATGTTCCTGACCTTCGGTTCGCTGGTGCTGCCGATCAAGGCCGCGTTGATGAGCGCGCTCGGCCTGGGTTCGACGCTGGGCATCCTGACCTGGATATTCGTCGACGGTCACGGCGCCGGACTGCTCAACTTCACGCCACAGCCGATCATGTCACCGGTTCTGGTGCTGATAATCGCGGTGATCTACGGTCTGTCCACGGACTACGAGGTGTTCCTGCTCTCCCGGATGGTCGAGGCCCGAAGTACGGGGGCCAGTACCACCGAGGCGGTCCGGATCGGTACCGCGCAGACCGGCCGCATCATCACCGCCGCCGCGCTGATCCTGCTCGTGGTGACCGGCGCGTTCGCCTTCTCCGATCTGGTGATGATGCAGTACATCGCGTACGGCATGATCGCGGCGCTGTTCATCGACGCCACCGTGCTGCGCATGCTGCTGGTGCCGGCGATCATGAAGCTGCTCGGCGACGACTGCTGGTGGGCGCCACGCTGGATGAAGAAGATCCAGCAGCGCGTCGGCCTCGGCGAGCCGGGACTGCACGACGAGCGCCCGCGCAAGGGCGAGGTCGTGGACCTGGTGAAGGCCACGCCGGTCACGGATCCGGTCACCATGCAGATTCCGATGCTGGCCGACGGCACGCCCGCCAAACCGGCGCGGAAACCGCGCCGGGCGCGCTTCATCGGCGGTGTGGACGGTGACGCGCCGACCGAGCGGATCGGCCCGCGATTCATGAGCCGCTGGGGTACCAAACCGGCCGAGCCGCCCGCGAACGAGGCCCCGGCCGCCGAACCCCCGGCCGCCCGGCCGGAGCCGCCTGCCGCACCGACCCCGCCGGCCACGCCCTTCCCCGTGGTGACCAGCACGGTCACGCCGCAGGCCCCGCTGCCCGGCGTACCGCCGCGCACGGTGACCCAGCCCGGCGCCGATACCCCGGACGCCACCCCGGTGGCCCCGGTCGGCGCCACCCCGCGCGTGCTGCCGCCGCAGCCGGCCGGGCCGTCGAAGGTGCCACCGCATCCGGCGGTGCGGGCCCAGCTGTATCAGCCGAACGAGGCGGATCCGGCCGATCTCGGTGCGGCGGAGGCCGAATCCGCACTCGTGAAGTCGGTCCCTTCGGCCTCCGGTCCGGCGCACGCCGCCCCGGCGGAACACGGCGAATCGCTGGACGCCCCGACCACGCCGGTCCCGGCGCGGCCCGCGGCCCCGGAGGAGGCGGCCCCCGCCGCCCCCGGGAATCACGACCGGGACAACATCGAACAGTGGATGGCCGACCTGCGCTCGTCGCGGCCCGGCCCGGGTGACGCCGCGAAAACCCCCGGCACGGGCCGGACGGTCAGCGTCAACGAACTGCTGCGCCGCCGCAACAACGACAACTGACGGATCCCGGGCCGGCCACAGGGCCGCGCCCGGGAACCGGAGCGTAGTACGGGCGGGTACCGGGGATACGCCGGTCGACGGCTCGGCTCAGGCGCCGGACACCAGCCGGCGCCACTGCACGCCGAACGGATATTTGGCGGTCACGGACCCGAAGCGCAACTTGCCGTGGACCACCAGATGCAGTGCGCCGATCGCGGTGCCGCCACCGCGGACCTTGTTGGTGATGCTGGATCCGGTGAGTTCCAGGCCGTCCAGGTCGACGGTGGCCTCGCCGGGCACGATCAGGGTCAGCGAGGAGCAGAAATCATCCATGCGCAGCTCGACGACCTGGGTGGACATGATCGCCTCGGTGAAATCGAGGGTCACGCTCGACATGTGGTTGCTCAGATACAGCGACGCCGGCACCTGCCAGCGGCCGCGCCGGGTCACCGAGGACAGCCGCGAGCGGATCACATTGCCGGCCGGGGCGGGGGTCGCCTGCGGCCGGCCGTAGTGGGCCGGGGCCGGTCGCGGCTGCCCGTTCAGCCGCATACCCGGCAGGTCGACGAGTACGGCGTTCAATTCGCCGCGGGTCTTGGCCGCCAGCGCCGTATCCATCCGCTCGGTGAATTCACCCAGCGACAGCATCCCCAGGCCGACGGCCCGCTGCAGCAGCATTCCGACGTGTTCACGTTCGGCGTCCGATACTCGAAGGTCCCGGTCACCCACCGCACCCCCGGCCGCCGTCGGGCGCGTTCCGGAGGTGGACATTGCCTCACCCATGCTGTCCAAGGCTACCGACGGGGCGGGTCCCGCACATCAGGGCAAACCCCGAATCGGTATCGGTCAGCCCTCGGTGACCAAGTCGGGTCCGGTCCCGGGTACGTCGTACCGGCCCGGGGTCGGGTTGTCCGGATCGGCGTGGAACATCGGTTCGCCGGGCCGTCCGCTGGTCAGTTCCTCGTAGAGGACGGTGGGACTGCTGGCCAGCAGTGACCGCACGGCGGTGTTCATCACCGCGACGAACGGCACCGCCAGCAGGCCGCCGGCGATACCGGCGAGCACCACACCCGCGGTGATCGCGAGGATCACGGCCAGCGGGTGGATCCGCACCGCACGGCCCAGCAGCAACGGTTGCAGCACATGGCTTTCCAGCTGCATGACCGCGATCGTGATACCCAGCACGATCAGGGCCGTGACCATGCCCTTCGTCATCAGGGCGAGGAATACCGCGATGGTCCCGGCCAGCAGCGACCCGATGATCGGGATGAACGCGCCGATGAACACCAGCGAGGCCAGCGGCAGCGCCAGCGGAACGTTGAGAATCGCCAGGCCCGAACCGATTCCGATCGCGTCCACGCCGGCCACCACGACCGTCGCCCGCACGAAGCCGATCAGCGTGCCGAAACCGAGCCGCCCGGCGACGCGAACCCGGTCCCGATGCGGGGTCGGGACGATCCGGGTGACGAAATGCCAGATCTGGTCGCCGCCGTAGAGGAAGAAGATGGTGATGAACAGCGTGAGGAAGGTTCCGGTGAGGAACTCCCCGATCACCGTCGCCGTGGTCAGCGCGCCGCTGGTCAGCGACTGCTGATTCGATTCGAGGGTCTTGATGATCGTGTTGCCCGCGTTGCGGATCTGATCGTTGCTCATGTGCAGCGGACCGTTGATCAGCCAGTCCTGCACGCTCTGGATGCTCGTCTTGAATTCGTCGGTCAGCTGCGGCACACCCGTGATGAACTGCTCGATCACGAAGGTGAAGATGCCGGCCAGCAGGCCGAGCGAACCGACCAGCGCCACGAAAACCCCGATGCCGCGCGGTAATCCGACCCGTTGTAACAGGTCCACCAGCGGCGACAGCAGCGCCGCGGCCAGCAGGGCGATGGCCAGCGGAATCACGACCGTGGTCAGCCGATGCGCCAGATAGGCCACCACCAGCACCGAGATCAGGATGACCAGCACCCGCCAGCACCATTCCGCGGTCTGCCGCACCAGCGGGTGCACCGCGTCCGCGGGATCGGGGTAGACGGGCCGACCGGACGCCCGCCGCCCGATGGCCGCCACGCCGTCCGTGACCACGGTCTCGTCGCCCCCCACTGCCGCCTCCGGCCCCGCACCGCTCATGCTGTCGCCATGGGGCATGCTCGGAGGGCCTTCGTGGTGATGCTCCGCTGCCGCCTCCGGCCCCTCACCGCTCATGCTGTCTCCATCGGGCATGCTCGGGGGGCCTTCGTGGTGATGCTTCGCTGCCGCCTCCGGCCCCTCACCGCTCATGCCCGCGAGCCTAACCGGAATCGGGCTGGGTGGTCGGTTGCTCCTGCCGGAATGTGGTGCGGTCGGCCGCGCGCACCCTTCCGGGAGCGCCACCTGTCCGGAATCGCCCGGAACGCTAGATTGGTGATCGTGCCGCCGCCCTCCGAAGCAAGACCGGACACCGTACCTACATGACCGGATCCACATCGCTGGAAGCGGTCAAACAGACCATGCACACCCGTTGGCCGCTGTATCTCGCCTCGATGCTGGCGGCCAACGCATTCGGCGCGGTTCTGGTCTGGGCCTTCATCCAGTACGGGCTGCCCGCGCCCGAGGGCGCGCCGAGCGGGGTGCGCCGGGCGGGACTGCTGGTCCCCGTTCTCGTCTTCGTGATCGGCGGGGTGCTCAGCGTCACAGCCGCCGCGCTGATGCTGCGTCCGGTGATGCGCTGGCAGGTGCGCGGCGGGCCGCCCAGCCGGCAGGAACAGATGGCCGCCCTGCACGCGCCGCTGCGCCAGGCGATCGTGCATCTGGGGCTGTGGCTGATCGGCGGCGCCGTCCTGGCGGTGACCGTCGTCGACACCCCGCGGCTGGCCGGCGCGGTCGTCGTCACCGAGATCATGGCGGCCACCATCGTCTTCGGCTTCACCTACATGCTCGGCGAGCGGATCCTGCGCCCGGTGGCCGCCCAGGCGCTGACCACCGGCACGTTCGACCACCACCTGACCCCCGGCGTCGGCACCCGGATGGCGATGACCTGGGGTATGGGCACTTTCGCGCCGACCATCGCCATCGTGCTGCTCTGCGTCACCGAGATCACCTCGCAGGTGAAGTTCTCGGCGCAGTCGATGGCGGTGGCGATCCTGCTGCTGTGCGGGGTGGTGATCCTGCAGGCGCTGGCGCTGTCCATGCTGACCGGTTCCAGCATCTCCGATCCGGTGCGGCAGCTGTCGCGGGCGATCGCGCGGGTGCAGGAGGGCGCCCGCGACGTCCAGGTGGAGGTGTTCGACGGCAGTGAGATCGGCCTGCTGCAGGTCGGTTTCAACCGGATGATGGAGGAGGCCGCGCAGCGCCGCGAACTGCAGGAGCTGTTCGGCCAGCACGTCGGCGAGGAGGTCGCCCGCCGGGCCCTGGAATACGGCACCGAACTCGGCGGCGAGACCCGGTTCGTGGCGGTGCTGTTCGTCGATATGGTCGGCTCCACCGCGACCGCCGCCGAACGGCCACCGACCGAGGTGGTGGCGCTGCTCAACGAGTTCTTCCGGATCGTCGTCGACGTCGTCGACCGGCACAACGGCCTGATCAACAAATTCGTCGGCGATGCCGCGCTGGCCATCTTCGGTGCGCCGCTGGATCGCCCGGACGCCCCGACCGCCGCGCTGGCCGCGGCCCGGGACCTGCGCGGGGCGCTGCGCGCGCTGCCGGATCTGGACGTCGGCATCGGGGTCTCGGCGGGGCTGGCGGTGGCCGGCAACATCGGCGCCGCGAATCGCTTCGAGTACACGGTGATCGGCGATCCCGTCAACGAGGCTTCCCGGCTGACCGAATTGGCCAAGGAATATCCGGGCCGGGTGCTCACCTCCGGCAGTGCGCTGTACTTCGCGGACGAACAGGAACAGCAGTGCTGGGAATCCGGCGACGAGGTGCAGTTGCGGGGCCGGCGCCGCAAGACCCGGCTGGCATGGCCGCGGATCGATCCCGGGGCCGCCCGCCCGCTCCCGACGGAAGCGGCGCAACCGGCTCCGGATTCGTTACTCTGACGGAGTGACGGCCCGAGGTGAATCCGCCGGTGTGTCGGCACCGCTGCCGCAGCCGAGCGGCAAGGGGCGGTTCCGCTGGGTGAAGTGGGTGCTCGGCGCCCTGCTGTCCGCACTCCTCGTGACCGAGGGCATCTATCTGTGGCCGCGCCTGCACGAGTCCTGGAAGAACCTCACCGAGGTGCACTGGGGCTGGGTCGCCGCCTGCGTTCTGATGCAGGCGGTGTCGATGAGCGGTTTCGGCCGGATCCAGAAACAGTTGCTGCACGCCGGTGGCGTCGAGGTGAGTCAGCGCAGTTCGCTGGCCGTGGTGTTCGGCGCGACCGCGATGTCGGTGACGCTGCCCGCCGGTCAGGTGTTCTCGACCGCGTTCACCTATCGGCACACCCGGCGCTGGGGCGCCAGCGCGATCGTCGCCTCCTGGCAGCTGGTGATGTCCGGGGTGGTCGCCGCCGCCGGCATGGTGTTGCTCGGGGTCGGCGGCGCGGTCCTGGTCGGTGACCGGATCGGGCCGTGGCAGCTGATCCTCTCGCTGGGGGCGGTGGTGCTGCTGATCGCCGGCGGCAACTACGTATCCGCCAATCCCGGCTCGATCCAGGCGATCCTGCGGCGACTGCTCCGCCTGGTCAATCGGATCCGCCGGATGTGGGACAAGAACCGCCCGCTCGACGACGGTCGCGACAAGGTCGACGAGCTGATCCACCAGCTGGAATCGGTGGATCTGGGCCGCCGCGACGGCGCCCTGGTCGCGCTGTGGGCGCTGATGCACCGGCTCGGCGACGTGGCCTGCCTGGGCGCGGCCTGTTACGCGGTCGGCGGCGAACCGCGGCTGGCCGGGCTGATGATCGCGTTCAGCGTCGGCAAGGCGGTCGGGACCATCCCGTTCGCGCCGGGCGGCATCGTCTACGTGGACGCCACCCTCATCTACAGCCTCACCGCCGCCGCGGGACTGCCGGCCGCGCAGGCGGTGGCCGCGGCCTTCGTCTACCGGCTGGTCAGCTTCATCCTGGTGGCGGTGGTCGGCTGGATCGTGTTCGCCTTCCTGTTCCGCACGCCGCAGGCCGGGGACGCCGAATACGAGCAGGAGTTCGAGCGGCGCTCGGCGATCCTGGCCGAGCAGCGGCTGCTCGGCGAGGACCGGCCGCTGTCCGAGTCGTCCGGGCCGGAGGCCGCCGACAGCGCACCGGCCGAATGACCGGCGCGTCGGGTTCGGGACCGGGCCGGCCGGATTCCCCGTTAACCTGAGCGGCGTGAAGAGACTGGTGCCGTTGGTGATCGACGTCGTGCTGGTGGTCCTGTTCTGCCTGATCGGCCGGCGCAGCCATCACGAGGCGGTATTCCCCGGCCTGTTGCGCACCTTCTGGCCGTTCGGCGTCGGTCTGCTGCTCGGCTGGGCGGTGGCGGCGTGGCTGCGCGCGGACGGCGAATTCGGCTCCGCGATACGCCGTTTCGACGCGCGGCCGCTGTGGCCGACAGGTGTCGTCATCTGGTTCTGCACCGTCGCGGGCGGCATGGTGCTGCGGGTGATCAGCGGCCAGGGCACCGAACCCAGCTTCATCGTCGTCGCGGCCACGGTGCTGGCGCTGTTCCTGCTCGGCTGGCGCGCGGCCTGGAAAGCCCTGCGCTGACCGCAATCCGGCGGCCGGGCCGACGATCGCCCGGTGGCCGAGCCGGCAGTCGCGCGGCGGCCGGACGACCGATCGCTGCCGCGTCCGGCGGCTCCGGCCCTACTTGCTGTCGGGTGACGCGAGCGATTGCAGCAGCCGGGCCGCCATTCGCGCGGTGGCATCGCCGGAGTCCACATCGTCGATGTGCACCGCGAACGCCAGATCGCCCATGGTGGCGAGCAACCAGCCGCCGGTGCCGCCCTTCGCCGCGAAGGCGGTGACCCCCGCGTAGTGGCGCAGGGTCGCCAGATCCGGGCCGCCGACGGCCTCGTCGTGCAGCATCGCGCGCAACCGGTCCACCGCCTCACCGGGCAGCGGGTTGATCTGGGCGTCGGTGGTCGCGGGCCGGCCGATCTCGATCATCGGCGGGATCAGTCCGCCGTGCGCGATGGCCGCCGCCGCGATCGCCATCCCGAACGGGCTGGCCAGGATCGGATCGCCGCTGCCCTTGTTCACCTGCTCGACACCCTTGCCGGACAGCGGTACCCGGCCGGTGATCTGGTCGAGTCCGGCCACCCGGTACCCGACCCCGATCCCGAGCATGGCCGCCGCCTCGGCGGTGTCCTGCAACGAGACGTCCTGCGGCGCCTTCTTCTTCACCACCGCGGCGACGGCCTTGAACAGATCGGCGGCCCCGCCGACCGGATACGCGGCGGTGAACGCCGGTGAACCCTGTTCGCTGGCATAGGTGTTCTGCGCGGTGGCGACCACCGCGCCGGTGGACGGCTGGATGGCCACGATCGAGGCCGCGGTGCCGGCGCTGACCACCGCGTCCTCGGCGGCGCGCTGCAACCGCGGATCCAGCGTGGAGGCGACGTCGGGCGCGGGCGGTCCCGGCTGCCCGGCGAGCTGGTAGACCAGGTGGCCGTTGGGGTCGAGCAGTTGCACACCCCATCCGGCGTGCTGGTCGCGATCCTCCTGCCACACGTTGCGCAGCGCGTCCAGCAGCGGTGACCACACCCGGCGGTCGGTCGCGATCACCTTGGGCGACTGTTCCAGCACCACACCCGGAATCGGCGCCAGGCGCGGCTGGAGCACGGCGAAATCGTCGTCGCGCAGCGTCACCGCGGTGATCGGCTTGCCCTGTGCCGCCGAGAGGTCCTGCATCAGCGAACCGCCGGTGATCAAAGGCGCCACCGGCTTGATTGCGTCGGCGAGGGCGTTGGTGGACGCCACCGGGTCGGAAGTCCTGGTCGGATCCAGTTTCACCACATTGATGGTCTGCTGGGTCATCAGCGCCTCGCCCGCGTTGTCGTTGACCTTCGGCGGCGGGGTCGGGTCGGTGCGGACGTATTTCACGCTGTGCTGACTGTCCAGCGCGGGCATCACGACACCCGGATCCCACGAGATTCGCCAGCCGATAGCCAGTTTCCGGATACTGCCCTGGAGGTCGTAGCTCCAGTCCTTACCGGCCCCGAAATTCCAGTCGGCCTTGAGGTTGAACATGCCGGAATCGGCGTCGAGGTTGATGTACTGCGCCAGTTGATAATCGGGCTTGGCGTCGCCGAGACCGTCGAACATCTGCTTCAACGTGGCCTCGGCGCCACTGGGATACGAGGTCAGCTGTGCCGCGGAGGTGGCGTCGCGTTTGTCGAGCAACTGGGTGAAGTGCTCGACCACACCCTCGGGACCGCTGGGTTTGCTGTGCAGCGCACAGGATCCGGTCGCGACGGCCACGAGGGCCGCACTCAGCACTGCCAGTGCGCCGCGTACCCGAATGCGGCGGGATCCCCACACATTCATATCGGCCCCACTCTTCACCCTCGTCACTCCGGCAACAGCCCAACGGTACCCGAGGCAGCGTCCGCGATTTCGCCGCACCGTCCGGCGAGAACGGGGCGCGCCGACCCGCATTCTGAATGTTCAGCGCCATACTCGAGCACCACCATAGTGCCCGGATCGCAACTTTCGCCGGATCGTTCGCGGAATCGTTAGTTAGCCGTGGTCACCACTTCCGTACCGCCGGAACCGTTCTCCGACGGCGTAATTCCGTACCGCCGTTCCCGCGTAATCTTGTAATCACAGTTACAACGTATCGCTCGGAACTCAGTGAGGTGCAGAGATGAGACACGGACATCGAGGGCGCGGATTCGGCCGCCCGGGCGGCTGGCAGCAGGCGGATCTTCCGGATCCGCAGGATGCGCCGGACTGGTTCGCCGGGCGGTTGCCCGCCGAATGGTTCCTCGGCGCGCCCGTCATCGAGATCGACCGGGACGAGATCGTGGTGATCGGCCGCCTGCCGCTGTCCGCCACCGGCGAACCGCTCGACGCCGAGACCCCCGCCGAGGCCGAACCACCGGCCGACGCGACCGCGGATGCCGAGGTCCCGGCGGCGACCCGGGAGGGTCTGGTGTCGCGGTTCCGGGAGGGCACCCGCCCGGCCCGGATGCAGATCGCCCAGGAGGCGCAGGCGCGGTACGGCCGCAGCGTGGCCTGGGGCGTCACGATCGGCGCGCCGCCCACGGCGACCGCCGAGCGAATCATGTTCACCCATCTGGCCGTTCCGGTGATGACCCGGCTGCGCCAGCCGGAACGCAAGGTGCTCGACACCCTCGTCGACGCCGGTGTCGCCCGCTCCCGCGCCGACGCCCTGGCGTGGACCGTACGGCTGGCCGGTAAGCATGCGGAGGAATGGCTCGAGGAGTTGCGCACGGCCATGACGAAGGTCGACGACCTGCGCGCCGAGGGTCCGAAGGGGCTCTGAACTCCCCTCCGCCGCCACCTCGCCCGGCCCCGCTAGGGTGTCCGGCATGTCACCGATCCTCGTGCTCAACGGCCCGAATCTGAACATGCTGGGCATCCGGCAGCCCGAGGTGTACGGCTCGGACACCCTCGACGACATCGTGGCGCTGGCCGAGCGGACGGCCGCCCGCTTCGACCGCGAGGTCGCCGCGTTCCAGTCGAATTCCGAAGGGGCGCTGATCGATCGGATCCACGCCGGCCACGGCGCGGTCTCCGGCATCGTGATCAACCCGGGCGGCCTCACCCACACGTCGGTGGCGCTGCGCGACGCGCTGGTGATCCCGGAGGTGCCGATCGTCGAGGTGCACATCTCGAATGTGCATGCGCGCGAGGAATTCCGGCACCACTCCTACATCTCCCCGATCGCCACCGCGGTGATCGCGGGCATGGGAATCCAGGGCTACGCCGCGGCCGTCGAATTCCTCTGCACCCGAGCCTGATCCGGCGCCGCGACGAATTCGCGGAACAGGCCGTCCTCGAATCGTTTCCGCGCGGGAGTCAGTGCGGTTCCGATGCCGGGGAGATCAGATGGCCGGTGGCGATCCGCGCCCCCAGCTCCGACAACAGTTGTGCCGCACCGGCCATGGAGCGGGCCGGATCCGGTTCGAGGTCGGTCAGTGGATAGCAGGCCGTGAATCCGGCGGCCCGGAGCCGATCGGCGTCGAGCAGGCAGCGACCGGCCACCGCCACGACCGGTACCCCGGCTGCGCGCGCGGCGGCGCAGACGCCGATCGGCGCCTTGCCGTGCAGGCTCTGTTCGTCCAGTGAGCCCTCACCGGTGATCACCAGCGCGGCATCCCGCACCAGGGTGCGGAAGTCGACGAGGTCGAGCACCACCTCGATCCCGGAACGCGCCACCGCGCCGAGCACCGCCATGGCCCCGAATCCGGTGCCGCCGGCCGCGCCCGCCCCGGGCCGGTCGGCGCGGTCCGGGCCGATCAGTTCGGCCCAGCGCGCCAATCCCGTTTCCAGCAGCGCGATCTGGGCACGATCGGCGCCCTTCTGCGGCCCGAAGATCGCTGCCGCGCCCCGGCTTCCGAGCAACGGGTTGTCCACATCCGAGGCGAGCGTGACGGTGGTCTCGGCGAGCGCCGGGTGCAGACCCGACTTGTCCACCCGCACCGCATCGACGAGAGCCGCACCGCCCGAAGGTATTTCGCGACCGTCCGCAGCCAGGATGCGCAGGCCCAGGGCCTGCAGCAGACCGGCGCCGCCGTCGGTGGAGGCGCTGCCGCCCAGTCCCAGCACGATCGAACGGATGCCGTGGTCGAGCGCGTGCCGGACCGCGAGGCCCAGTCCGCGGGTACCGGCCCGCAACGGATCGGGCCGGCCACCGGGCAGCCGCTCCAGCCCGGCGACGGTGGCCAACTCGATGACGGCGGTACCGTCGTGCACGGCATAGGAGGTGGTCACCGGCGCACCGGTCGGACCGACCGCGTCCAGCGGCACCGCTGTCCAGCCCGCCGCCACGAACGCGTCGACGGTCCCGTCGCCGCCGTCGGCGACCGGCAGCGGGCGGATGTCCGCGGCGGGTAGCACGCGACGGATGCCGGCGGCGAGCGCCGCCGCCACCCCGGGTGCGGACAGCGAACCCTTGAACTTGTCCGGCGCCAGCACCACCACGCCCGGATTCCCGTGCACCATCCCGATATTGTGCACAGCACATGTGCGCCACCGGAACTCGGTGCGCGGAGTTGTCCACAGGTGTGCATAGGACGAGAAACAGACATGATCATGTTTCGATCGGCGGCCACGGGCGGCAGGCCATAGGCTCGTCGGGTGACCAGGCAGACCGATCTCGACATCGCGGACGCTCCAACCGTGCGCAACAACCCCGCCGCGAGCCGTTTCGAACTGTATGTCGGCGGTGAACTCGCGGGCACCGCCGAATATCAGGAGACCGCCGCCGAACGGGCCTTCGTGCACACCGAGATCGATGCCCGCTGGTCCGGCCGGGGCCACGAGGCGCTGCTGGTACGGACCGCGCTGGACGACACCCGCCTCGACGGCGCCCAAATTCTGCCGATGTGCGCGGTGGTGCGACATTTCATCGAAACCAATCCGGAATACGGCGCACTGGTACCGCACTGGGCCCGGGAATCATTCGGGCTCCAGTAGCGGTCCGGTAACAATTGCCCGATTCGAAAGTAGGAATGCCTGCATTTCGGACCTGATTCGCCCAGTGCGAACATTCCAACTCGACGCTTGGCACCACACGGTTTCGCTCGCGGTGCGATGATGACTGCGTGGCACGCGCAGAGGAACACGGTGACCGCTCCAGACGCGAATCCCGGCACGACGAGCAGGCAGTACGACCGGGAACGCTGCTGGTCTCGGCGACCGACCTGGTGGAGCCCTCGTTCCGGCGCACGGTGGTGTACATCGTGGAGCACAACGACGCCGGCAGCCTGGGCGTGGTGCTGAACCGCCCCAGCGACACCGCCCTGCAGGACGTGCTGCCCCGCTGGTCCGAGCTCGCCGCCGCGCCGCGCGCGCTGTATCTGGGCGGACCGGTCAAGCGTGACGCCGCGCTGTGCCTGGCCACGGTCAAGGCCGGTACCGCCATCGAACAGGTGCGCGGACTGCGCCGGGTCGACGGCCGGGTGGCGCTGCTGGATCTCGATTCGGATCCCGAGGACATCGGCCCGCTGGTCGAGGGCATCCGGATCTTCGCCGGATATGCCGGTTGGACCTTCGGTCAGCTGGCCGGCGAACTGGAACGCGGCGATTGGATCGTACTGTCGGCCCTGCCGACGGACCCGATCGCCGGCCGCACCGACCTCTGGGCCCAGGTGTTGCGCCGGCAACCGCTGCCGCTGTCGTTGTTGGCCACACATCCGATCGAACTAGAACGCAATTGAAATCGTATACGCCTAGTGTGGCCACGAACTGTGTCGAAGCGGCGTCCCCGGACCTGCCGACGGTGATCCCCGCCGTCGTGCGCGAGCCCCTCGGGCTCCCAGCTCGCCGATCGACACGGTGAGATGGGCGTCCCGACCCATTCCCCCGGCGACCGGGCCACCCACACGGCAGGCGTCTTCCGAGATCCCCGGACCCCACCGGAGACCGGCGCCTCGCCGGAGCAGGCACGGCTGTTGCGGGCACTGTACGACGAACACGCGACCCCGCTGTGGCGCTACACCTACAGCCTGGTCGGAGACGCGGGACGAGCCGAGGACATCGTGCAGGAGACCCTGCTGCGCGCCTGGCAGCGCCCGCACGTGCTGGACCAGTCCACCTCCTCGGCGCGGGCCTGGTTGTTCACCGTGGCGCGCAACCTGGCCGTGGACGAGCACCGCAGCGCCCGGCACCGGCGCGAATACCGGATGGACAACCCCCCGGAACAGTCGGAACCGGATCAGGCGGACCGGGCCGTCGACGGCTGGCTCATCGCGGACGCGCTGGCGCGATTGAGCGGCGATCACCGCGCGGTGATCGTGCGGGCCTACTACCGCGGTCTGTCCACCCAGCAGATCGCGACCGAGTTGGCCATCCCCGAGGGCACCGTGAAGTCACGCATGCATTACGGTATGCGGGCCCTGCGCTCGATACTACAGGAGATGGGGGTGACGAAGTGACCGAGACCGCGCCTGCCGCGGATCCGGAGTCGGGCGACCGCTATGCGACGTGGGACGGCCCGTACCTGCTCGGCGCCCTCGGCCGTACGGATCGGCTCGAGTACGAGGAGCATCTGGTCGGCTGTCCGGAGTGCCGTGCGGCGGTGGCCGAGCTGTCGGGTCTGCCCGGCCTGCTGGGCCGCGTCGATGCCGATGTGGCCCTGGCGCTGCTCGATCCCCTCCCGGAGATCGAGCCGGGCGCCGTGGATCCGGCACCGGTTGTCCCGCTGTCCACCGTCGCGCACCGCGCGGCCACGCGTCGTTCGCCCGCGCACCGCTCGCCGGCGACCCGCCCGCCGCGGCGCCGGTCGCTCGCGGTGGCCGGTGCGGTCGCCGCCGCGGCCGCCGCCGTGGCGATCGCGGTGCCGATCACGGCCACGCTGACCGAGCGGTCCGCACCTCCCGTCGCCGCCCAGGTGGTCGCCGAGCGCCAGATGAACCCGGTGGTGTCGACCCCGGTCTCGGCGAGCTTCAAGGTGATCGACTCGCACGGCAAGGCGACCGTGGAGATGTCGTGCAACTACGCCGCCGGTGGCGCCCCCTATCAGGCCGCCTTCGAACTGTGGCTGAACGAGCAGGCCGGGCCGCCACAACGGCTCGCGGGCTGGTGGGCCGGCCCCGGCGATGCCTTGACCCTGTCCCGGACCACGGACCTCGATCCGCAGCACGTCCGCAGCGTGGAGATCCGCGCGGCGGGTGGTCAGACCATCCTGGTCGGCACGCTGTAGGGCCCACGGCAGTAGGCCCTGCAGGACCCACCCACCACGACGAATACGGGGCCCACCGGAAGCAATCCGGTGGGCCCCGTTCGTGTTCCGGCGTCAGCGCGACAGACTGGGCTCGCAGTCGACGGTCCGGGCCCACATGTTCGTATCGTCCGGCAGGATCTGCGGGATCGCCGGGCCGCGGCGAACCGGCAGCGGCGCCGCCGGGAATCCCAGCGCGCTCAGCACCGCGGCGCCCGCGGCGGGATCGCCGACGGTGATGCGGGCGCTGCCGTCCGGATACGCCTTGGCGGCGATTCCGGCGCGGGCCAGGGTCTCGGCGGTCCCCGGTCCGGGCAGATACAGGAAGTTGGCCCGGCTGCGGGGCACCCGGATACCGCGGGTCCGCAACATCGTGCGCAGCAGTTCCCGTTCGGTGCCGATGCGGGCGATGCGCTCGGTCAGTTCGGCGCCGGCCGCATAGCAGGCGACGACCGCCGCCACCGCGGATTCCGGTGTGCCGAACGGCAATTGCAGCCGGCGGACCCGGCGGACCAGCTCCGGCTGCCCGAAGGCGTAGCCGATGCGCAGTCCGGCGAGACCGTACGCCTTCGAGAAGGTGCGCAGCACCAGCAGATTCGGATACCGGTCCGTCAACTGCACCGCGTCCAGCGAATCCCCGTCGCCGAGGAATTCGACGTACGCCTCGTCCAGGATCACCGGAATGTGCCGGGGCACACCGAAGAGGAACGCCTTCAGCTCGCTGGCCGGGACCACGGTGCCGGTCGGATTGTGCGGACGGCACACCGCGATCAGCCCGGTGCACTCGTCGACGGCCCGCGCCATCGCCCACAGGTCCTGCCGGCCGGACGAATCCAGGCCCACGCCAACGGTTTCCAGGCCGACCATCCCCGCCATGATCGGATAGCCGTCGAAGGTCGGCGCCGCGTACACCATGCGCTGCCCGGGTACCGTGAGCGCCTGCATGATCTGCAGCACCACCCCGGTACCGCCGGCCCCGACCACGACCCGATCGGCATCGATGCCCAGATGCGCCGAGATCACCTGCGGCAGCCGGTGCGGCAGGAACTCCGGATACCGATTCGCCTCCGCCAGAGTGTGTTCCAGCGCGGACACCACGGAAGGTAAAGGCGGGAACGGATTCTCGCTGAGCGTGAGATCGAAGCGGGCGCCCTCCGGACGGTGCCGGAAGGTCGCGGTGCGGGTGGTCATCGTCCGGCCCCCCAGCGCACCGCCGCGGCCGCCGCGAAATCGCCCGCGTGCGCGAAGGCGGCCATCAGCACCACCGAACCGTTGTCCAGCCGCCCGGCCCGGTTCTCGGTGTCGAGGGTGACGGGAATGCCTGCGGCGAAAAGGTTTCCGCACCGGTCGAAGGTGTCCGGATGCCGCTCGGCCGGCATCTCCAGCGCGTCGTGCCAGTTGCGCAGGAACAGCCGGTTCGGCTGGTTGGTGACGAAGGTGTCGATATCGCGCCCCTTCACCCCGATCCGGTCGCACACCGTCAGCGCCACCTCCGGCACCAGCCGGTTGCCGCGCGCGAACACCTTGGTGACCTTGGATTCGGTGAAGCTGACGCAGCCCTGCCCCTCGCCCGGCTCCCAGTACTTGCGGTCGGATCCGCTGCTGAAGTCCATGTCACCGGCGAATTCGGGATAGCTGCGGCATTCGATGTCCAGGATCGGCGCGTCGTCGTTCTTCACCAGCAGCCCGACGCCGCAGCCGTCGCCGGGCACCGGGGCCTGGGCGAGTTTGCGGATATCGGTCTGGGTGAAGACCTGACCGGCGGTGTTCTGGGTCGCGGCGATCAGCGCGGTCTTGGCGTCGGTGGTCTGCATGATCATCCGGGCCAGCGCCATCATGTGCACGAAGGCCGCGCACCCGCTGTTGTGCACATCGAAAACCCAGCCGGGACGCATGTCCAGCCGCCGGGCCACCTCCGGCCCGCAGCCCATCACCGGATTGTCCGGCAGCTGGGTGTGGGTGATCAGGATGTCGATATCGCGGAACAGATCGGTGCCGTGCCGCTCGCGCAGCGGCGCCGCCGCCTGTTCGACCATGTCCACCGCCGTCTGGTCCCGCGAGACGTGATGGCGGGCGCGCGGCGCGCGGAACATGACATTCTTCGCCATCCGATCGGAGCGGGCGAACTGCGTGAAATATTCGGTGCCGACCGGGTCGCCGGGCAGATAACTCGACACGTCGACGAGACTCACCGGCGCATGCGTCGGCGCGACGGAATCCGTGAATTCCATGGGTGTTACCGTCCTCACTTCATCCAGTCGGGCTTGATGGGGAGGCCGTGCGCTGCCCGATATTCACAGATGGCCTTCAGGTTGTCCATTTCCAGCTGATGTCCGGCGGAGAACATGTCCCAGAAATCGCCGACCCACACCGGTCGTCCCGGCGGCGCCGCTTCCGGATAGGGATTCTCGTCGTAGAACGGATGGTGACAGTTGACCCAGATCACCACCGAACCCGGCTTGTTGAATACCAATTGCGCATCGATCACGCGCATCAGGTAGATCATCCACAGATGCGAACCCTGATCCCAGGCGCAGTGGTAGTCCACCGTCATGGCGTCGGCGTGCGCGACCGTGCGAGTGTAGATCTCGGTCTCCTTGCCCAGCCGGTCGTAGGCGAGCCAGAGCCCGGGCTCCTCGGTCTCGACGAATCCGCGCAGGCTGTAGGTCCATTCCTCCAGGCACCGGGTGTCGGCCAGATAGTCGAACACCTCCTGCGGCGGTGCGGCGATGTAGGCCTGGACCGGGCAGAACTCACCGAAGATCTGATCGTGCGGATACACCGAGCGCAGCATGTCGACGATGATCGGCGTGGTGGCCTCGCGATCGGAGTTCTCGATGCGCAGGACGCCGGGCAACACCTCGGGAATATCGCTGAGCGCGGGTAGGGCACTGGTGGTCACGGATGCCTCCTGGGAACCGACAGAAAGGGAACGAACGGGGGAATTTCGTCGGGATCGCAATCGATACAGACGAACGAGGGGCCCGGGTGGTCCAGGCACAGGCGCAGAACGGCGGCCAATTCCTCGATGCTTCGCGGAGACCAGGCCGGCAGTTCCGGGAACATTGCCGCCACACCGGCGCCGATGTCGGTGGGCCGGAAGCGATTGAAGCTGTATCTGTCCCCATAATACAGTTGCTCCCGAGTGATGCACATGGCGTGTGCATTGTTGTTGCACACCACGAATGTGATCGGCAGTGCGTATTCGATCGCAGTGTGAATCTCCATACCGTGCATGAAGAATGCGCCGTCCCCCGCGACGACGAATGTCCGGCGCTCGCCGCCGTCGGGCTGCCACCGGCGGGCGAATGCCGAGCCGATACCCGCCCCGAAGGCGTATCCCATACCGCCCATGCCGAGGGCCACGACGAACCGGCCGTCGTGCGGCAACCGCAGGTGGTGTACCACCGCGGCGCCGGTGTTACCCGCGTCGGCGAATACGTCCGTGCCGGATTCGATTGCGCCGTTGAGGGTTTCGACGATATCGCGGTAGCGCAGGCCGGGCCCGCCGGCCTCCGGCACCGACAGTGGCGTGAGCTCCTTCATCCGGCGCTGCGGCTCCGCCGAAGTCACCGCCGCGGCGCCGTCCTCCGGCGCGGCGAGCAGGGCCAGCGTGGCGGCCAGATCCGTGCTGGTGAAGTGGAGTGCGGGCAGATACGGCTCCTCGGCGCCGACACTGACCACCGGCACCGTGCCCAGCGGCTCGTCCAGTCCGGTGCGCGCGGTGACCGGCAACCGGGTGCCGACCAGGACACACAGGGCGGCGCCGCGCACGGCGTCGACGAGTTCCGCGTGGCCCATGCTGCCGGCCACTCCGCAGAATCCGGGCAGATCGTGGTCGTAGACATCCTTGGCATCCGGTGCCACTCCCACCGCGGCATCCAGTGCCGTGGCCAATCGCTGCAATTCGGCGCGCGCGTCGTCGCGCGCCACCTGATCGCCGGCGATGACCACCACCTTGCCGGTGGACCGGGCGGTCCACAGCGCGGTGCGGACCGACTCCACGCCGGCCGCATCCGCCGTGCCCGCCGGCGCCGGCACCCGGAAGGGTTCGACCTCGCCCATGTCCGCTTGTTGCACATCCTTGGGCAACAACAACACCGCGGGCCCGCCGCGCCGGGTCGCCACCACCGCCCGCGCCAGGTGGGCCGGCAGTTCGGCCGCACTGTTCACCCGGGCGCAGTAGTAGCTGATCGGCTCGTAAAGCCTTGCGGCATCGAAGGTTCCGGCAAGTCCGCTGGTGTCCTGAAAGGCCCCTTTGCCTTCCAGTACGGTCGGAGCCTGTCCGACCAGCGCCAGCACCGGAACCCGGGAGGCGAACGATTCCGCCAGTCCGGCAACCAGATTCATCGACCCGCCGCCGGAGGTGGCGACCACGACCCCGAGTCCGGCAGTGGAACGGGCGTAGCCGTCGGCCATGGTGGCCGCCGAGAATTCGTGTTTGGCCACCACACCGGTGACATCACAGTCCGTGTCGAACACGGCATCGTAGAAATCCTCGATATTCGCGCCGTCGACCCCGAAGACGTGATGTACGTCCAGGGCCGCGACCGCTTGCACCAGATAGTCCACCGCCCGCGTCGGCATGGGCACTCCTTCCTGTGCACGCACACCTCGACGTTCGCGCACATCCGGGTCGCTCGTACAACCCGTCCACGAGCCACGCCGATCTTCGGTTCAGTACGGGCCGGATTTTCCGGCTCCGAGTTCGGAACCGACCCGTATACGCAGGTCGCCGCCCTCCTTGCCTTATACGTATACATATACGTATATTGGAGGCATGCCCAACAAGACGGTCTACGTGAAAGACGAGGACCTGCCGCTGTTCGATCGCGCGCAGGAGCTCGTGGGGGGCAATCTGTCCGGCGCGATCCTCGCGGCGCTGCGCCGATTCATCGAACTGGAGGAGGGCCGCATGGCCGGCTTCGAAGAAGTGGTGCTCCGGGTCGGGCACGACGGCGTCCGGCAGATCCGGTTCTCCGGCCGGCTGCTGGCCGAGTTGCGCGACCTGAACGGCGCGAAGCTCGAGCAGTACCGCGTATTCCGCACGCGGAAGGGCAAATTGGCGCTGCACACCCAGCACTCGGATTGGAAGGACTACCCCACCGACGCCAACTGGCTCAAGGATCTGACCAACTGGCGCAAGATGCTCGGCATCGCCCCGATGGAGGAGTGGGGCGATTTCGACATGCAGGTGTTCGATTCGCTCGACGACCTCCGTGACCACATCCCGGCGAAGTTGTACCGCCGGGTGGCCGACCTCGAATCGCATCCGCACATCGAGGATCTCGACATCTGATCGACCGCCGGGCCCCGCGCCCGGCCACAACCGCACACCGTCCACCTCGGCCGTCCCCATGGTCGCGGCGTACCCGACCCATGCATTCATAACGATTCATTTATCAATTTCGAACGAAGAGGAATCATGTCCGATATCCCGCGAACCCCCGCCATCTCGGCCGCCGGCCTGCGGAAATCCTTCGGCGATCAGGTCGTGCTGGACGGTATCGACCTCACCGTCCCGGCCGGCACGATCTACGCCATGCTCGGGCCCAACGGCGCCGGCAAGACCACCACCGTGCACATCCTGTCGACCCTGCTGCGCGCCGACGGGGGCGATATCCGCGTCGGCGGGCACGACGTCACCGTCGATCCGGGCCCGGTGCGCGAACTGATCGGCGTGACCGGCCAGTTCTCGGCGGTCGACGAACTGCTCACCGGCCGGGAGAACCTGCTGCTGATGGGCGATCTGCGGCATCTGCCCCGCCGCGAGCGCACCCGGCGCGCCGACGAGCTGCTGGCCCGGTTCGATCTGGCCGAGGCCGCGAACAAGGTGGCGAGCACCTACTCCGGCGGTATGCAGCGCCGCCTGGACCTGGCGATGACGCTGGTCGGCGAACCCCGGATCATCTTCCTGGACGAGCCCACCGTCGGCCTGGACCCCCGCAGCCGCCGGGCCATGTGGGACGTCATCCGCGAGCTGGTCGCCGGCGGCGTCACCATCTTCCTCACCACGCAGTATCTGGAGGAGGCCGACGCGCTGGCGCATCGGATCGCGGTCCTCGACCACGGTCGCATCGTCGCCGAGGGCACCCCGGATCAGCTGAAACGGCTGGTCCCCGGCGGCCACATCCGGCTGGACTTCGACAACCGCGCCGAACTGGACACGGCCGCCGACCTGCTCGGCGGCGTGGCCCGGCCCGAGGATCTGACCCTCGCGGTGCCCAGCGACGGCGCCGTGGCCACCCTGCGCGCGGTACTCGACCGCCTCGACGGCGCCGGCCTGGAACCCGCGGGCCTGTCCGTGCACACCCCGGACCTCGACGACGTCTTCCTCACCCTCACCGGCGACCCGGACCGGACCCCCGCCGGCCGATGACCACCACCTACCAGAGAGCGGATCGACCCATGAGCACGACCACCGCCCCGGTGACCGACACGGTCACCATGCTGCGCCGGAACCTGGTGCACGCCAAGCGGTATCCCGGCATGACCATCGGCGTGATCGTCATGCCGGTGCTGTTGCTGCTGTTGTTCGACTACATCTTCGGCGGCGCGCTGGGCCGGGCCATGTCGGGTGTGCGCTACATCGACTACGTGGTGCCCGGAATGATGCTGATGATTCCGGCGTACCTGGTCGCCGGGGTGGCGGTGGGGGTGGCCTCGGATATGACGAAGGGCATCGTCGACCGCTTCCGGACCATGCCCATGTCCCATGCGGCGATCCTCACCGGTCAGGTGCTGGGCACGCTGATCCAGGGGCTGCTGGGGGTGATCCTGATGGTCGTCGTCGGTGTCCTGATCGGATTCCGCTCCGGGGCGAATCCGCTGGCCTGGCTGGCGGCCTTCGGCCTGGTCGGACTGGTGATCTTCGGACTGGCCTGGCTCGGTGTCGGTTTCGGACTGTCCGCGTCGACGCCGGAGAGCGCCAGCAACCTCCCGGCCCCGATCCTGTTCCTGCCCTTCCTGGGCAGCGGGCTGGTGCCGACGGACACCATGCCCGGCGGGGTCCGGCAGTTCGCCGAATATCAGCCCTTCACACCGATGACCGAGACCCTGCGCGGACTGCTGTCGGGCACCCCGATCGGCCACAACGGGATCGTCGCGGTCGCCTGGTGCGTGGGCTTCGCAGTGGTGGGCTACTGGTGGTCACGGACGCAGTTCCGCCGCAAGACCCGCTGAGCGACGGCCGGGGCGATCAGTTCGCCGACTCGCAGGCGCCGCGCAGGGAGCAGGCTCCACAGGAGCTGCCGCAGGACTCCCGGACCGGCACCAGCGCGGCGACGGCCGCCTCGGCCGCGTTCACGCCCGCGCCGAGGGTGAACAGCGCGATCACCATGGCCACCGCGGCGGCCGCGAGCCCGGCGAGCGGTCCGGCGGTCAGCGCGATCGCGCCGCCGACGGCCAGCAGCAGGCCGGCTCCGAAACCGGTCGGGGCCGCCACCCGGTTGGCGACGCGGAAGGTTTCCTCGGTACTGAGGGCATCGTCGGTGTGCACACCGACGAAACGATTGCGGGGCAGCGTCCCGGTGAACCCGAGCACCCCGGTGACGACGGAGACCGCCGCGAGCATGAACAGGACCAGCGCTACCACGAACACGAGGTCCACGCTACCCCGCGACGGGCGGCCACGGCACGGGACCTGCCGATGACGCCGGTCACCGCCCCGGCGGCGGACGGCACCCTTTTTGGGTCCCGGGACCACCAGGTTCTACCCTGATGGGCGACGTCAATCCGGGGAACTGGGCCAACGAGAAGGCAGGACCGTGCAGGACACTCGCGCAACCGATGCCACCGTCGCAGTCGGCGACGATGTGCCCGCGCACCGCTACAACGCCGAACTGGCCGGCCGGATCGAGAGTAAGTGGCAGCAGGCGTGGGCCGACCGCGGCACCTTCTTCGCGCCGAATCCGACCGGACCGCTGCACGGCGACATCCCGGCCGACAAGCTGTTCATCCAGGACATGTTCCCCTACCCGTCGGGCGCCGGACTGCACGTCGGACATCCGCTGGGTTATATCGCCACCGACGTGTTCGCCCGCTATCACCGGATGCGCGGCCGCAACGTCCTGCACGCACTGGGCTACGACGCCTTCGGCCTGCCGGCCGAGCAGTACGCGGTGCAGACCGGCGCGCACCCGCGGGTGACCACCGAGGCGAACATCAAGAACATGCGCCGCCAGCTGGACCGGCTGGGCCTGGGCCACGATCGGCGGCGTTCGTTCGCCACCACCGATCCCGAGTTCTACAAGTGGACGCAGTGGATCTTCCTGCGCATCTACAACGCCTGGTACGACGAATCGGCGCAGCGGGCCCGGCCGATCGCCGAACTGGAGGCCGAATTCGCTTCCGGCGCACGGCCGATCGACGACGGCCGGGCCTGGTCCGTGCTGAGCGCCGCCGAGCGTGGGGCCGTCCTGGACTCGTATCGCCTGGTGTACCAGTCGGAATCGATCGTCAACTGGTGCCCCGGGCTGGGTACGGTACTGGCCAACGAGGAAGTCACCGCCGACGGCCGCAGCGAGCGCGGCAACTTCCCGGTCTTCCGGAAGCGCTTGCGGCAGTGGATGATGCGTATCACCGCCTACTCCGATCGGCTGATCGACGATCTGGAGCGGCTGGACTGGCCGGACAACGTGAAGGCCATGCAGCGCAACTGGATCGGCCGTTCGCGCGGCGCCCGGGTGAAATTCCCTGCGGTGGGCGCGGATTCGGCCGGCCCGGTCGCGACCGTCGAGGTGTTCACCACCCGGCCCGACACCCTGTTCGGCGCGACCTACGTGGTGCTGGCCCCCGAACACGAACTGGTGGACCGCCTGGTGGCGGCGCAGTGGCCCGCCGGGGTGGATCCGCGCTGGACCTCCGGCGCCGCCACCCCTACGGAAGCCGTTGCGGCATACCGGCGTTCGATCGCCGCGAAATCCGACCTGGAGCGCCAGGAGAACAAGGTGAAGACCGGCGTCTTCACCGGTGCGTACGCCGTCGACCCGGTCAACGACGCGCGGCTGCCCATCTTCGTCGCCGACTACGTGCTGATCGGCTACGGCACCGGCGCGATCATGGCCGTCCCGGGCCACGACCAGCGCGACTGGGAGTTCGCGACCGCCTTCGGACTGCCGATCGTGGAGGTCATCTCCGGCGGTGACATCACGGAGTCGGCCTGGTCCGGCGACGGCGTCCTGGTCAACTCCGACTATCTGGACGGCCTGGACGTCGAGGCCGCCAAGGCGAAGGTCGTCGAGCGGCTGGCGGCCGACGGGCACGGCATCGGCACCGTGCAGTTCAAGCTGCGCGACTGGCTGTTCGCGCGGCAGCGGTACTGGGGCGAGCCCTTCCCGATCGTCTACGACGAGGAGGGTGTCGCGCATCCGCTGCCGACGGAACTGCTGCCGGTGCAGCTGCCGGAGGTGAAGGATTTCGCCCCGGTCACCTTCGACGCCGACGACGCCGACTCCGAGCCCTCGCCGCCGCTGGCGAAGGCCACCGACTGGGTCACCGTCGAACTGGATCTGGGCGACGGCCCGAAGACCTACCGCCGCGACACCAATGTGATGCCGCAGTGGGCCGGCAGCTCCTGGTACCAGCTGCGCTACACCGATCCGACCAACACCGAGACCCTGGCCGATCCGGCGAACGAGCGGTACTGGCTGGGCCCGCGGCCCGCCGAGCACGGCCCGGACGATCCCGGCGGCGTCGACCTGTACGTCGGCGGCGTCGAGCACGCGGTACTGCATCTGCTGTACGCGCGGTTCTGGCAGAAGGTGCTGTTCGATCTGGGCGACGTGTCCGGCCCCGAGCCGTACCGCCGGCTGTTCAACCAGGGCTACATCCAGGCCTACGCCTATACCGACAAGCGCGGCGCCTACGTGCCCGCGGCCGAGGTCCAGGAGCGGCTGGACAAGTTCTTCTGGACCGACGGCGCCGGTATCGAGCACGAGGTGTTCCAGGAGTACGGCAAGATCGGCAAGTCGCTGAAGAACGCCGTCTCCCCCGACGAGATGTACGACCTGTACGGCGCGGACACCTTCCGCTTCTACGAGATGTCGATGGGCCCGCTGGACACCTCGCGCCCCTGGTCGACCAAGGATGTCGTCGGCGCGCACCGCTTCCTGCAGCGGGTGTGGCGGCTGGTCGTGGACGAGGAGTCGGGCGAGGTCCGGGTCACCGAGGCCGACCCCGCCGACGCCACCCTGCGCCTGCTGCACCGCACGATCGACGGCGTCGACGGCGACTACGCCGCGCTGCGCGACAACACCGCCGGCGCCAAACTGATCGAGCTGACCAACCACCTGACCAAGCAGTATCCGCAGGGTGCGCCGCGCGCGGTGGTGGAACCGCTGGTCCTGATGCTGGCGCCGATGGCCCCGCACATCACCGAGGAACTGTGGGAACGCCTGGGGCACACCGCGGCCCTGGCCCACGGCCCGTTCCCGGTCGCGGATCCCGCTCTGCTGGTGGCGGATTCGGTCGAGTACCCGATCCAGGTCAACGGCAAGGTCCGCAGCCGGATCAGCGTCGCGGCCGACGCCGACGCGAAGGCCATCGAGGCGGTCGCCCTGGCCGACGGCAAACTGCGAGAGTTCCTGGGCGACAAGGAACCCCGCAAGATCATCGTCGTCCCCGGCCGCCTGGTGAACGTCGTTCTGTGAGCTCGGCCCGCTAGGCGATGCCGCCGGGGGGTTGCAGGACGTCGTTCAGGGTCACCATGGACAGTTTGCGGGCGCGGATGACGTCGACCAGCTGGCCGTAGACGTGGGTCACCGGGGGGTGGTTGGCGTGGCCGATCACGATCGCCTGGTTGTTGAACCACTGGTCGGCCATCTGGACGATGTAGTCCTCGGTGACCAGGCCCGCATCCGACAGGGAGCCGTACCACATGACCGGCACGGTGTACCCGCAGTCGGCGGCGACCCGGTCGACCGTCGCGTTGTGGTAGCCGTACGGCGGCCGGAAGTAGGGTGCGCCGTCGACCCCGAAGGTGTCGTGCAGGAACTGTCTGGTGCGGTTCAGCTGCTCGGCGACGCCGCCCGCGGACAGGCGGGTCAGTGACGGGTGATCCCAGGTGTGGTTGGCGAGCTGGATCTGACCGGACTCCACCAGCGGACGCAGCGCGTCGCGATTGATCGTCCACGAGTCGTAACAGCCGGTGACGAAGAAGGTGAACCGAGCGCCGGTGTCGCGGGCGAACTGGATGTAGGCGCCGACCACATCCGGATTGACACCGTCGTCGACGGTGAGGGCGAGACTGGTGCCGTCACCGGGCAGACCGGTGATGGTCTCGGCCGCGATCGGCGTGCGCGGGCCACGCGGCGGGGGCGGCAGCATCGGCGGCCGCGGCGCGGCGGACGACCCGCCGCCACCGACGCCGACGCCGGCGGCACCGAGTCTGGGGGAATCGCTCACGGCCGGCTTCGCCGCGGAACAGGCGGCGGTCAGGCTTGCCACGGTGCCGGCGGCCAGCAGCATCAGCCACTGCCGCCGGGTCGGATCGGTTCTCATGTCGCACCTACCGTGTCGGCGGGTCGAACCTGTCGCTCGCGAACCTATCGCAGGAAACGGGTGATTCGGACGTGAAACGGTATTGCTTCGGTCCGCTCGGCGGTTCGCGAACGGCCGGGACGACGTGGCCGGTTCAGCGCGGGACGGGGCGCAGCACGATCTCGACCGGGTGGGCGTCGCGCGGGGTCCGCACGGCGTGTCCGACCGCCTGCGCCACCGTGTCGGCGGTGAGGAAGTCCTCGGGCCGATAGTCGCGGTGCTCGCCGGCGACGATGGCCTGCTGCATGTCGGTATCGATGCGACCGGGGTGGATCGAGGTCACCCGCAGGTCGAGTTCCTCCTGGCGCAGCGAGTCGCCGAAGGCGCGCAGGGCGAACTTGCTCGCCGCATAGGCGCCCCAGCCCGCGGCGGCACGGATACCGGCACCCGAATTGATCAGCACCACATGACCTTTCGCGGCGCGGAGGGCGGGCAGCAACAACCGGGTCAGTTCGGCGACCGCGATGAGGTTGGCCTCCATGACATTTCGCCACAGTTCCACGGAAGATTCTGCCACCGTGCCCAATTCGGCGATTCCGGCGTTGTGGACCAGGACGTCCAGCCGGTCGATCGCGGCGGCGGCCCGGGCCACCTCGTCGTAGTCGGTGAGGTCCACCGGCCAGGGCTGCGCCTGCGGCAGTTCGGCGAGTATCCCGGTCAGCGCGGCGGGTGTGCGGGCGCCGAGCAGCAGCCGGTGGGTTCCCGACAGTTCGCGGGCGATCGCCGCTCCCAGGCCACGGCTGGCGCCGGTGATCAAGGCGAGCGGTTCGGAGCTGGTCACCATGCGATCACGGTAACCGGAAAGCGACCTCCGGCGATGCACGGATGACCACATCTCGTATCACGAAGCGAGGGCGAGCACAGGTGAGCACTACCGAGAGGCTGCCGGCGCCACGCCGGGCGGAGGGTGTGGAATTCACGCAGCGCGCGTACTTGCGCGTGTCATCGCACAATGGGGGGATGAACGGGCCCGGATTCACGCCGACCCAGCTGGCGGCCCGCGCCGCGTACCTGCTGCGCGGCAACGACCTGGGGACCATGACCACGGCGGCGCCGAAATTGTATCCACACATGTGGAGCTGGGATGCGGCTTTCGTCGCGGTCGGCCTGGCGCCGCTCAGTGTGGAACGCGCGGTGACCGAACTCGACACCCTGTTGTCCGCGCAGTGGCGCAACGGGATGATCCCGCACATCGTCTTCGCCAACGGCGTGGACGGCTACTTCCCCGGACCGGCGCGCTGGGAATGCCGCCGGTTGGCCACCAACGCGCCGGACGGCCCGGACACCTCCGGTATCACCCAGCCGCCGGTGCACGCCATCGCGGTGCAGCGGATTCTCGACCATTCCCGCCGGCACGGGCGCAGTACCCGGGCCGTCGCTGAGGAATTCCTGGACCGGCGCTGGCCGGATCTGATGCGCTGGCATCGCTGGCTGGCCAACGCTCGCGACACGAAGCACAACGGCCGGATCACGCTGTATCACGGGTGGGAGTCCGGGATGGACAACTCGCCGCGCTGGGACCGCGCCTACGAAAACGTCGTACCCGGCGATCTGCTGGCCTACGAGCGCGCCGACATCCAGTTGGTGGATCCCACCGAACGGCCCAGCGATCGCGAGTACGACCGCTACCTGTGGCTGGTCGAGCAGATGCGCCGATGTGGATACGACGATTTCCAACTGGCCTCGACGATGTCCTTCGCTGTGGAGGACGTCTTCGTCACCGCCATCTTCGCGCTGGCCAACGAGGTGCTGGCCGGGATCGGCGAGGACTACCGGATGCCGCACGCCGATGTGCGGGAACTGTACGAATGGGCCGACTACTTCCGGGCCGGGGTGATCGCCACCACCGATCCGCGCACCGGCGCCGCGCGCGATTTCGACGTCCGGCTGGGCCGGTGGATCAGTACCGAGACGCTGGCGATGTTCGCGCCGCTGCTGTGCGGTGGACTGCCGCGCGACGGGGAGCGCAGCCTGCTGCGGCTGTTCGAGGGCCCGCGATTCTGCGGACATCCCGATCTGCGGTACGCGCTGCCGCCGTCCACCTCGCCGGTCTCGAAGGATTTCCGGTCGCGCGAATACTGGCGCGGACCGGTGTGGCCGGTGATGAGCTGGCTGTTCTCCTGGGTGTTCGCCCGCCGCGGCTGGGCCGAGCGCTCGTTCATGCTGCGGGCCGAGGGCCTGCGGCAGGCCAGCGACGGCAGCTTCGCCGAGTACTACGAGCCCTTCACCGGTGAGCCGCTGGGCAGTATGCAGCAGTCCTGGACGGCGGCCTCGGTTCTCGACTGGCTGGGGTGACCGTATCTTGACCGAATCGACAGCAATTTTTTAGTAACACATCACAGTGCCGCTGGTGGTCACCGGTTTGTCTTTCGAATACCCTGTTGATCATGCGTAAGCTTCCCGTGACCAGCCCGAAACTTCGCCGCGCCCTTGTAGCCCTGCTCGCAATCTCGGTCTCCGGCGTATTTTCGGCAACCGGTACGGCGGCAGCCGACCCGACCGGACCGGACGTCTCGTCCTGGCAGCACGTCGACGGCCGGATGATCAACTGGGGTGATGTGCGCTCTGCGGGGCACAACTTCGCCATGTTGAAGGCCACCGAGGGTGTGACCTATCTCAACCCCTATTTCGTCGCCGACAGCGTGCTGATGCGCAACGCCGGAATCGCCCGGGGCACGTACCACTACGCCCATCCGAACCAGTCGCCGGAGCAGCAGGCCGCCCTGTACGCGGCGGTGGTGCTCGGGCAGAACGGCCCGCTGGACCTGCCGCCGGTGCTCGACCTCGAGGAGTCCGACGGGCTGGCCCCCGCCGCCCTGATCGACTGGACGCACCGGTACCTGAACACGGTGCAGGCGCTGACCGGCCGGTTGCCGATCGTCTACACCTATCCGAACTTCTGGAAGTCGGCAATGGCGAACTCCACCGAGTTCACCCGCTACCCGCTGTGGATCGCCGACTATCGCGGCAACGAGCAGCCGGAGGTCCCCGGCGGCTGGCCCGCCTGGACCTTCTGGCAGACCACCGACTCCGGATTCATCCCCGGGATCAGCGGGAAGACCGATATGAACGTCTACAGCGGCGCGCAGGGCACCTTCGCCCGCTTCGCCAATATGTGACACGACATGCGGCCGCCGGCCTCGATTCCGAGGCCGGCGGCCGTGTCCGTATCGGTGGATCAGGTGTTCACCGGCAGGGCCAGCACCACTTCCCGCTCGTTCTCGGCGAGATAGCGGACCTGCACGATCCGGCCGACCTGCACCTGCCCGATATTGCGCTGCGGGACGAACTTCTGCACCGCGGCGGTGAAGGTGCTGCCGTCCGGACGGGTGATCAGCAGGTGCAGGTCCACCTTGGTGCTGTCGTCGCGGGTCTCGCCCGGCACCGACAGCGTCTGCACCACCGCCTGCGCGGCCACCCCGCGTTCGGCCACGTCGAGGGCGGCGCGAGTGGTCAAGCCCTTGCGGATCATCGTCTCGTTCATGGCTCGCTGCACCGCCGAGCGATCGCCGGAGTGGTCGATCTCGACCCGATCGGTGCGGCCCGGCAGATATCGCACCGGCAGGACCACACCCGGTCGCAGCAGCGCCAGTTCGGCCAGCGGCACGACCATCTTCGCGTGGGACCGGAAGTTCTCGCCCCCGGCGCCCTCCACCTGCATCTCGATGCGCAGCTGCGGCTGTTCGTTGACGTAGAGCCCGGTCTGCCGGAACGACTCCACGGTGCCGATGCCCAGCTGCCCGTCCCGGAACCGGGGGCTGTTGCCCCCGGTCACGGCGGTGCTGGTGAGCACGAAGGCCACCGGCACCACCGACAACGCGACGATCGGCAGGGCCATCTGCCAGCCCACCCAGCCGAACACGGCGCCGCCGAAGGCATCCGTGGCCCGGTAGGTGAGGCCGTGCCAGAGGTACCAGCCCACCGCCACGACGAAGAACGTCGCGGCGGCGGCCCGGATCGCGGTCCGCATCGCCGATCACCCGCCCACGATGGTCGAGCAGGAGAAGGTGATGTCGAACTTCGAGGTCTTCGGGCCGGCCGTGGGGTTGGTCATATCCGGCGCGCCGACACCCTCACCGGTGACGTGGAAGGTGTTGCCGCTCTTGGTGGACTGGGCCGAACCGCCGGGCTGGCCCTTGCCGAAGCCGACCGCGTAGGGCAGGCCGCTGGAGCCGCCCTTGCTGCCGGTGATGCCGACCGCCTGCACGGTCCCGGTGCCGGTGACCGTGGCGGCCACCGCGAGGGTGCCGTAGGTGCCGTTCGCATTGTCGGTCAGGGCCAGCGCGAGCACGTCGCCCTGCTTGGCGCAGGTGGTGTCGAACGAGCCGGCCAGCGCGGTGCCGTCGACGCTGACGGTCGACTTGCCGGACAGCGCGGCCGGTCCGGCCGGTCCCGCCGGAGCGGACGAGCCCGGCGCCGGGGTGGCCGGCGCGGCGGCGGGCTTGCTGTCGCCACAGCCGGTGAGGACCAGGGCCAGCGCGGCGGACGCGGCGACGGCGGCGGTGCAGAGACGAATGGTTGCAGTGCTCATCGGAATTCCTCGATGTCGGGAGCGTTGCCGCTCGCTTCGGTACTTCCGGCTCCGTGGTGGAACCGATGTCATGAAGGTAGGAATCGTTCGCGCCCTACCGATCCCAGGTTTTCCCCTGGCCGATCCGGGCACGGGTTGGTTAACCTGGTCGAATGCGACGGCCGCGCGCGATGGTGCTGGACGAGGTTTGGCGCCGGATCGAGGGCGTCGAGCCGCTGTCCGGTCCCCAGGGCGGCCCACTGAGCCGCACCGTCAAGCTGATCCTCGATCCCCTGGTGCTGCGCCCGGTGCAGCATCCGCAGTGCGCGGGCCCGATCCTCACCGCCGAGGGCGCGATCGAGGTGACGGTCCGGCTCACCGCCGCCGCCGAGGTTCTGCGCGCCACCGCCGCCTGGTTCACCGTCTGCAAGCAGGTGCGGCGCGCGCTGCGGATCACCGAGGGCAATCCACAGGATCTGTACTTCCAGCGCTGTTTCGAACTGGCGAGCACCGTCGGCGCACCGGATCCGGTGCGCGGCACGGCGATCGCCGAGTCCGCGGTGCGCGAACTGCACGAGTTCACCGCCGGCCGGACCACCCGGGCGCTGAAGGACCACCTCACCGACCCGGTCCGCGCGCGCGTCCTGTCCGAACTGATCGACCTGGCCTGGCAACGACGGCCCAGCAGCGGCGGCCCGCGCAATTCGCACACCGCGGAAATCGGTGCGCTGCTGGAGATCTGCGCGACCAGCCGGTTGCGCCGCACACCCGCCGACGGCCACGCCATCTTCACCACCCTGCTGAACGCCCGCGCCGGAACGCATTTCGGCATCCGGCTCTGGTCCGCCGAAACCCCGCCCACCGCAAGACATCTCGGCCTGACCGTGCATCCGGCCCCGCGCCGACCGGAACTCGGCACGAGCGCCGCCAAGGCCACCCTGGCCCGCCCCTTCGACCGCACCGTCCACGAGCGGGTGTTCACCGTGTTGCAGGCCGCGGCCGAACGCGCCGACCTGCCCGAGATCCCGGAACTGGTCGACGCCGAGATCGCGCGCAGCTGCGCGCCGTGGGCCCTGCTCGACGAATCGCTGCGGGTCGCCGCGACCGCCGGCGCCGAACTGGCCCTCGGCCTGCGGCCCACCACCACCGGCGCCGAACCGGAAACCGCCGCGCAGCAGGTGATCAACGGCCGCTGGCGACGCGAGGCCTACGTCCTGCAGGCCCGGCGGATGTCCGTCCATCCGGACCCGGCGGCCACCGGCCCGCTGGCCGCCGTGGCCGCCGAACTCCAGGCCCCCTGGCAGCCGTACCTGCGCCGCCTGTGGGTCCGCCTGCACGGCCGGGACGTGCGCGAACTACCGATGACCGCCACCGACGAACTGTGGGACGTCCTCGACGGGGTCGCCCGCTCGGTCGTCCTCGACCACCGAATGCGGGTGAAACAGGCCCTCGGCGCCCTCGCGACCGAACCCGATACGGTCCCGGCCGAATCGAGGGCGAGCTGATGAATCCCGAAATCCCTTTCGACAGCGGTGAAGTCGAGGTGCGCGGCGGCCCCGACGGCACGGTGCTCGTCGCCCCGCCCGCGACCGCCACCCTCGCCGAGGCGGCGACCGGTCCGGACACCCTCGTGCTGACCGCCGCCGGCGCCCAGCTGACCTGGAACCTGTTCTCCGGCAATCGTATTCCGGCCGCGGTACTCGACGATCCGGATCTCGCCCAGCAGTGGATCTGGGCCGTGTACGGCGAGGAGGTCGCGCTGGCGGTCGCCGACTTCGACGGCGCGCCACGGCAGGCAACGGCCCGGCCCGGCCTACCCGCCCTGGCGGCCGCCGCCCGGCGCCTCGGCTACGCGCACTGGGCGGCCCGCTGGTGGCCCGCCTCGGCCATCGATGCCATCGCGGCGCTGGACGATCGGCTGCTCACCGCCGAGATCGCCACGCTGACCGGCGAATGCGAGGCGCTGGTGGACGGCGCCGACGCATTCGGCGAACCGGATCCGGACGACGACTTCGGCACGATCCGCACGCCCGCCGAGGAATTCGGCACCGTACCGTCCTCCGGCCGCGCCGACGACTACGCCCTCGCCGCCGGAGCCGCGGATGCCGCGACGCGCGATGCGACGGTCCTGGCCCGCGGCGTCACCGGCTGGGACTGGTACCGCTGCCCGCCGGGCATCCTCGATGCCTCGGAACGTGCCGTCTCCTGGGAGGTCGTGCGCGCCGACGGCGCCACCAACGTCCGGGTCCGGGCCGTCGCGGCCCCCGGACTGCGCCGCCTCGTACCGGAACACCTGCGGCCCACCGCATTCGCGGCCGCCATCGCACCGACCCCGCTGACCCTCACCGGCGACTACTGGTACGGACTCGCACCACTGCTCGATCCGGGCGCCCCGGTGACGGTGACCGTCCGGGTCCCCGGGATGGGCCCGGCCGAATCCGTTCCGGCGGAGCAACTCCGGCAACGCATCCGAGACTTCGCCACCACCCGGCTGCGTCGCGCGGCCCTCGCCGGCGACGACCCGTACGAGGCCCCGCTGCTCGCCGAGATAGCGGCTACGGAGACGGATTTCTGAGATGTGGACAGCGCTCGGGGCATACTGTGCCGGATCTCGATGGCACGGTGAGCATGCAGGTCCCCGGCAGGGTGACCGCGAATCCGGCCGGGTGGTCGTTCGACCTGCGGCAGGGAGAAGCGCCGATGCCGTCGGGATCGTCTGCGGCACCACCGCTCTGGCGGTCGCCGCGACCACCTACCGCACCAGCACTCCGGGGGTCGTCGGGATCAGCTGCCGCGCTGCCGCGCCGAGGGCCGCCGAGATCAACTGCTGCACTGCCACAGCAAGGGTCGCGGCGACCGCCTACTGCACCACCGCTCCAAGGGTCGCCGCGACCGCCTGCCACACCACGGCTCCGAGAGTTGTCGGGATCGCCTGCGGCACTGGCGCTTCAAAGGTCGCCGGGATAGCCTGCCGCACCATTGCCCCGAGAGTCGCCGGAATCACCTGCGGCACCGGCGCTTCGAGGGCAGGTGGCTCCCGGAACGGTGACGTACCGCTGCGGCCGGTGCGGAAGGTGGGCGGATGAGCGAGGCGGGCACGGACGACTGGGCACCGCTACACGAGGCGGCGGCTGTTTATCAGACCGGTGACGTGGCGCAGGCGCGGCGGATGTTCGAGGCGGCGGTGGATACGGCCGGGGGCCGGGTTCGGTTGGCGGCCATGGTCAATGCGGCCTCCATGTGTGATCTGCTCGGTGAGCACGCCGCGGCGCTGGACTGGTATCGCACCGCACTGCCGGACATCCCCGATGACGCGATCCGGATGCGGGCCACCGCGCTGGTCGACATGTCCCAGGCGTTGCAGCATCTCGGTGATCTCGAGGCGGCGCAGGCCGCGCTCACCGAGGCGCGTGACCTGCTCGGCGACGATCCGGAGTTCGGTGGTCTGCGGGTCGCCTGCCTGTTGTCGATCACCGCGGTGGCGATCCACGGCCGGCGCTGGTCGGACGCATTGGCGAACGCCACCGAATCCCTCGACGCCGCCATGCTTTTCGCCCCGGAACTGCTCGGCCATCCGCTGATGAATCTGGCCGCGGTCTACTTCGAGACCGGCCGGGACACGCTGGCCATCGATTTCGCGCGCCAGGCGCTGGACGCCTTCACCGAGGCCGGTGACCGCAACGGAATCGCCGAGACCCAGCAGAATCTCGCGATGATGCACCTGCGGGCCGGGGAATTCGACGAATCCCGGCCGCTGCTCGACGCGAGCCAGGAGTGGTTCGAGGGGAACGGGCTCGGCCCGCGCGCCGCGATCGGCTGGAAGTTGCGGGGTTTCCTCGCCGACGGCACCGGCGACCCGGTCGCGGCGCGGCAGTGGTATCGGCGCAGTTCGGACCACTTCCGCGCCTCCGGTGCGGTGTTGGAGGCCGCCGAGGTTCAGCTCCGGACGGCCGTGGCGGAGGCCCGATCCGGCCGTCCCGACGCGGCGGAACGCCTACTGTCCGAGGCATTCGACACCTACGCCCGGCACGGCCGCGGCCTCGACTGCGCACACATCGACTTCTGGCGCGCGACCCTGCTCGCCGAACACCCGACCGGCGACGATCCGGCCCGCAACGGCTTGGACCTGGCGGTACCGGCCGCACTCACCATCGATGCCGTCCGCCACACCTTCGCCGACGGCTACCACCGGCAACAGTGGCACACCCGCCTCGCCGAACCCGCCGTACGCCTGGCATTCCGCTTCGCCACCGCCGCCCGCGATGCCCGAGTGATCGCAGACCTGGTCGAAACCTGTTGTGCGGGAGCAATACCGGCCCCCGACCGCCAACCCGCGGAACGAGCCACGACCATCCCGCTCACCATTCCGGAAGCCCCACCCGAATCACCCACGGCCCCTACGATTTCGGCGGCAGCCACCCTGGGCACCGCCCTGTCCGACCTGGCGGCGAGCGCGGGCCTAGCCGTGGGCCCCCCGCCCCTGGTACGAGTCGCCCCGGACGGCCACATCGCCCTCGCCGACCACATCGCCACCGCGGAAGCCCGCTACCACCGCACCATTCGCGACACGCGAACCCTCCCCGCGACCACCGAACCCACCCACCCGCGTCCCACGCTGGACGGGCACGACACCACGCCGCCGAGCACATCGGCCACCACCCCCTTCGAGCCGACAGCCGAATCGGCCACCGGCCCTGCGGTCGCCACCGATTCGGTGCCCACCCGATCGGCCGGTTCAGAGCCCACCCGCTCAGGCAGCACGGTGCTCAGCCGATCCGACGACTCGGCAGCGACCGGGTCCGACGACTCCACAACCATCACGTCCAGTGCCTCGGCAACCACCGGCACCGGCCGACCATCCGGCGACTCGGCAATCACCGGCACCGGCCGCGCAGTGTCACCATCGGAACCTCCAGCGGCGGATCCACAGAACGCAAGGGCCGCAACGGCGATTCGAACCGTGCGCGGTTCGTCCGCGCAATCCGCCCGCTCGGCGACGGTTCCGGGTTCGGCGGATGAGCGAACCGTCGGCGCTGACGGACAGCCCACGGTATTCGTGCGGATGGCCGATGCGGGCGATCTGTATCTGTCCTGGCACTGGGCCGGGGAGGTGGATACGCCTGGGGTGGCGGTGATTCCCGAGGGGCAGGTGGAGGCGGCGGTCGCCCGGTTCGCCGCGGCGCTGCCTCGGCCCGAGATGCCCGGTGGGCTCGAATCCGCCTTCATCAGCGGCGAGTTGGCCACATTCGACGCCGAAAATGAACTGGCCCAGTACCTTTCGCGGGTGTTTCTCCCGTTCCGGTTGGGGGAGCAGTTGCATCGGCTGTGGACGAGCGGGGTGCGGCCGTATGTGCGGTGGCAGCCGTCGCCACGGGTGGCCCGGATTCCGTGGGAGTTGCTCGCACCGGATCCGGAGGTGCGGCTGCTCGATATCGCCGATATCGGCACGCTCGCACCCACGGGATTGGTGCACGCGCCGGGGCGGGTGGCGCGGTCCTGGGCGGCGGATCGCGCGTTGCCGGTCGTGGCCGTACTCGATCCGCGGGTGCCGGGCTTCCGGGCCGACTCCCCGCTGGGTTCGGTGCTGGGCCGGATGGACGGACAGGCCCCGCTGGCGCGCCGCGTCGCGGAATACGGCGACCGGTTGCGGCCGGCGGTCGGCGATCCGGTCGACGCCTTTCGGCGCACCGATATCGATCGCGACTGGCTCGGGCACGCGCTGCGGGCGGGTGCCGCACGGTTGGTCTACGTGGGGCATGTGACGGCGGCGGCGCCGGAATCCGGACGCAGCGAGGAAGCCCGGCTGCATCTGGCGTGCACCGACGCCACCACGGGTTTCGCCCCGGTCGACCGGATCCACCGGCCGCTGTCGGCCAAGGATCTGATCCTGGGCACGCATGCGGCGGCGGCCGATCCGGTCGACGGGTCGCGCATGTGGCCGATTCCCGGCCGGGTTGCGCTGATCGCCTGTGAGAGCGGCGGGGACCTGCGTTTCGGGGAGGCCCTCGGACTGCTCGCGGCGATGATTCACGGCGGCGCCGAGCTGGTCACCGCGAGTCGGTGGACGCTGCCGACGGATCTGGCGTTCCAGCGCTTCGGCGCGGCGGGACCGCAGGCACGGCCGCTGCAGGACGCGGTGTGCGCGATCGATGCGGCGCACGAGCGACCGGACCCGGTCGAGGCGCTGCTGCGCTGGCAGCGCGAGCGACTCGCCGCCTGGCGCGAGACCCGGCAGGTGGTGGATTCACCGCTGTTGTGGGCGGCGTTCGCCACCGTCGACACCCATCGGTGCTCGTCGTAGCGCCCGGTCAGTGCTCGTCGTAGTGCCCGTTGTGCACAGCGTGCCGATGGCCGTCGTGCAGGTAGTCCACATGGTCGCCGTGCTGAATAGCCGCGTGTCCACAACCCTCGCCGTGTACGTGATCGTGTGCGGCGGTGTGCTCGACGTGGCCGGTCGGCTCGCATTCGTCGAAATGCCCCTCGTGCTCCCGGTGCAGATGACCGTCGTGGACGTAGTCCACATGATCACCATGGTGGAACGACTCGTGTCCACAACCGGGACCGTGAATATGGTCGTGATCGGGGTGAACCGCATGTGCAGTAGTCATCGAACCTCTCCTTTTCCAGCGGATTTTCCAGCGGTACGGACAGGTGGAGCCGATAGAACACATTAGTACTCACGCATGTGACGACCCGGTCCCGGGGTGCGAACGCGATCGCCGCGCGGCCCGGGGACCGCGCGGCGATTACCGATCGAAACGTATTCCGATCAGTTGACCAAACCCCAGTGCAGGACCCGGGAGGTGAACAGGACCAGGCCCAGCGACACCGTCGCGACCACGGCCAAGCCGACCACGGCGACGACCAACGGCCGCCAGCCGGTGCGACCCAACTCCCGGAAGTTGGTGTTCAGGCCGACCCCGGCAAAGGTTAGCAGGAAGGCCCAGCGGGACACGTTGGCCAGGTTGGTGATCTGCTTCGCGCTGATCCAGTGCACCGTCGCCAGCGCCGACACCGCCAGGAAGCCGAGGACGAACTTCGGGAACTTCTCCCATACGAACAACGCCTTCGCCCGCACCCCCGGCGCGATGGCATCGGCCTCGCCACGCGCGGACCAGTACAGGCCGAAGCCGAGGACCACGAATCCGATGAGCGCGTTGCGCGTCGACTTCACCAGCACCGCAACCTTGCCCGCCGCATCGGAATACGCGTATCCGGTCGCGGTGGTCTCGGCCGTGTTGTCCACGGCCAGGCCCGCCCACAGACCGAATTCGTGGTTGGTCAAACCGATTCCGTGCCCGATCACCGGAAACAGGAACAGCGACACCGCCCCCAGCGTCAGAATCGCCGCGATCGCGTAACCGACATCCTCGTTGCGGGCACGAATCGCCCCGCGCGAGGCCACAATTGCCGAGACGCCGCAGATGGAGGTGCCGATCGCCAGCAGCGAACCGAGCTTGCCGGACAACCCCAGCAGCCGCGACGCCGCCAGGATGATCGCACCGGCGATGGTCATATCGATCAGGATGATCACGAAACTGGTCCCGCCCAGCTTCGCCACATCACCGAGCACGAACCGGGAACCGAGCGCGACGATCCCGGCCTTCAGCCAGAATTCGTAGGTACCGATACCGGGCTTGAAAATCCGGTGCACGCCAACGGTATTGGCGATGATCAAGCCGAAGACGATGGCCCACAACACATATTCGATATCCGGGAACTGCCAGTGGTGATGTTTGGCGAAACTGTTCACCCAGATCTCGGTGTACTTGCCCAGCAGGCCGATCGCGATCAGCAGCAGAATTCCCGGCAGATACGCCAGGACCCGACCTACCGCGGACTGTGACGTGTCGCCGGAATCCGCAGCGACAGTGGCTGTTTCGGTTGCCATGACGTCACCACGGAATTCTCGGCAGCACGCCGGCGACGGCGAGTACGACGAAAACACCGGTGACGATGACCGCCCACCAGTCGACACCGATCCGCGCGGCAACGGATTGCCGCCGGGGCCCCGGACTACTCATGACCGACTCCTCACCCGTGATGGTCAGCCGCAATGATGGGGCCGGCCATCACGGTGAGGAACGAATGAAATCACCGTGAGCACATGTCCGAATTGCCCGGACAGCGCGCGGAAGCGGCTCTACGATGCTCAGCGCGCGTTGAACTCGTCCCGCCAGCGCACGGCCTCGATCACCTGGGTCAGGTCGTAATCGGGCCCGCCGGTACCGATGGTGAACAACGTCGCGCCGCCGGCCACGAATTCCGCCGCCTGCTCCGGTCCCGGCCACCCCACCGATCGCTCGATACCCGCCGGATCGGTGCCGGCCGCGGCACAGTGATCCGCGAGAATCTTCGACTTGTGCTCCAGCACATCGAGTTTCGCGAAGGAATGCCAGATGTCGGCATATTCGGCGACCAACCGCAGCGTCTTCTTCTCGCCGCCACCCCCGATCAGAATCGGAATATGCCGCAGCGGAGCCGGATTCAACTTCTTCAGCCGCGCATCGATCCGCCCCAGATGCTCCTTCAACAAGGCCAGACGCGAACCGGCCGTACCGAATTCGTACCCGTACTCGTCGTAGTCCCGCTCGAACCACCCCGCCCCGATCCCCAGGATCAACCGCCCACCGGAGATGTGATCGACGGTCCGCGCCATATCCGCCAGCAGATCGGGATTCCGGTACCCCGTACCGGTGACCAGAGCACCCAACTCCACCCGCTCGGTCTGCTCCGCGATCGCCCCGAGCATGGTCCAGCACTCGAAGTGCGCCCCGTCCGGATCCCCGTACAGCGGATAGAAGTGATCCCAGTTGAACACGACGTCCACACCCGCATCCTCGGCCCGCCGCACCGTATCCCGGATCAAACCGTAATCGGGTGCCTGCTGCGGCTGCATCTGAACGCCGACGCGAACCGGTCGAGTCGCCATATCTGCCTCTCCTCGTTCTCGGGTGGCCTGCGTGCCCGACGTTACCCGCGTCCCGCCCCCCACGCCCGATCCACCACCCCGCGTGCGAGACCCCGGCGTCACCGCAGCTCACAGCGACCGAGCATCACCCCACCCCGGGCCGACGCACCCCGGGCCGCTCCCGGCGTACCGGTTCCGGCACCGGCCGGCCGGTCGACGGCGCCGCGCGCACCGGCCCGATATCCGGCTCCACGAATTGTTCCGACCGCGCCGCCGTGGCACGAGTGACCGCTGTGGCACGAACGTGGGAAACCGCCGTGTTCCGCACACTCCCGCGGTCCCGGTCATCCCCGAGATCCCTGCCGACCGCACGTTCCAGAATCACGATCAGGTTCCGCTCGTCCCGGTCGTTAGACCAGTCACGGTCCTTACTGCGGATCATCTGCCGCTCCACATCCCCGTCGGCAATCCACTCACCGACCAGGTTGCGCACATTCGCCCGCCACTCCCCATCGACCCAGTGCTGCAACAACAACTCCCAGGAGTCCTCGTCGACCACACACGACGCACCCGCAACACCCTCCAGCACGGCCGCATACACATGACCACGCAGGTGCACCGCCACCCGCTGGGGAAACAGCGCCGCAACGGACGCAACGGTTATCCGGCAACGCCCGTGATAAACAGACATGAGTCCTCACTCAACCAGCAGAGACCTGTGCGAGGTTTCCGCACACCTGCGCCTCGCCGGCAGTATCCACAGGGGCTAACGTACTGGTCCTGTCACGGAAGACCCCCTCTACTCGGATCGTCCGGCACGTTCCTGCCGGTGAAGGGATTGATTCAGCATGGCCACGGTCACCTTCGACCAAGCGACCCGGTTGTACCCGGGTTCCACCAAGCCCGCTGTCGATCAGTTGAACCTGGAGATCGCCGATGGCGAATTCCTGGTGCTGGTCGGGCCGTCCGGTTGCGGGAAGTCGACCTCGCTGCGGATGCTCGCCGGACTGGAGGATGTCGACGGTGGGCGGATTCTGATCGGCGACAAGGATGTCACGCACGCCGAGCCCAAGGAACGCGATATCGCGATGGTGTTCCAGAACTACGCGCTGTACCCGCACATGACGGTCTCGGAGAACATGGGTTTCGCGCTGAAGATGGCGAAGGTGCCGAAGGCGGAGAAGGATCAGCGGGTGCTGGAGGCCGCGAAGCTGCTGGATCTGGAGGAGTACCTGGGCCGGAAGCCGAAGGCGCTGTCCGGTGGGCAGCGGCAGCGGGTCGCGATGGGGCGGGCCATCGTCCGGCAGCCGCGGGTGTTCCTGATGGACGAGCCGCTGTCGAACCTGGACGCCAAGCTGCGGGTGCAGACCCGGACCCAGATCGCGCAGTTGCAGCGGCGGCTGGGCACCACGACCGTCTATGTCACCCACGACCAGGTCGAGGCCATGACCATGGGTGATCGGGTCGCGGTGTTGAAGGACGGGTTGTTGCAGCAGTGCGCGAGCCCGCGGGATCTGTACCGGGATCCGGCGAATCTGTTCGTCGCCGGATTCATGGGCTCACCGGCGATGAACCTGTTCACGCTGCCGGTGCGCGACGGCGCGGTCACACTCGGCGGCCGTACGCTGCCGGTGCCGCGCAGCGTCACCGATACCGCCGAGGGGTCGGTCGTGGTCGGTATCCGGCCGGAGCATTTCGAGATCGCGGCCGACGGCATCGCGATCGAGGTGGATGTGGTGGAGGAGCTGGGCTCCGACGCCTATGTCTACGGCCGCACGGTCGGTGAGGGTGGCACCGGCGAGACCATCGTGTCCCGGGTCGATTGGCGCAATCCGCCGGCCAAGGGCGAGCGGCTGTCGCTGGGCACGGATGCCGAGCACACCTACTTCTTCGATCCGGGTAGCGGCCGCCGGCTGGCCTGACCGGTCGCCGCCGCGGGCCGCTCGGTCAGCGGCGGCGCCAGGATCTGTTCAGTCGCACCCGCACATTCTCCAGCGGGACCTCGGTGCCGTCGGCGGCGCGCAGGTCCAGCCGCACCGGCTCGCCGGTGTCGTCATCGACCCGTTCCAGCGGCGGCACCCCGTCCTGCAGGTACTTGTCGCCCCACTGCCACAACGCCAGCACCACCGGCAGCGCGTCGCGGCCGCATTCGGTGAGCACGTACTCGTGCCGGGTGCGCTTACCCTCTTCGCGATAGGGCTGTTTACGCAGCAGTCCGGCCTCGGTCAGCCGGCGCAGCGCGGTCGCGGCGGCGGCGTCGGTGATGCCGACCCGGCCGGCGAACCCGTCGAACCGCGTGGTGCCGTACATCGCCTCACGCAGGATGAGTATCGCCGAGCGCGTGCCGATCACATCCAGCGCCTTCGCGATGGAGCATTCGTCGGGTTGCCAGGAGGCGAGATCGCGTAACGGACCTTCCAGAACTACGGCCATGACGGACATCATAGCTCATCTGACTTGTGGCAACTATCGTCAGGGCCTACTCTGACTTTAGATCGGCCGAGTCAGGTAGCCGGCCGATTGCGACAATCGGAAGGACTGGCCATGAGAGACGCAGTGATCGTCGAAGCCGTGCGCACTCCCGTCGGCAAGGGCAAGGCGACCGGCGCCCTGCACGGAGTACACCCGGTGGACCTGCTCGCGCACAGCCTGCGCGAGGTGGTGGACCGCAGCGGAGTCGACGCGGGTCTCATCGACGACGTGATCGGAGGTGTGGTCACCCAGGTCGGCGAGCAGTCGGTCAACGTGACCAGGCGGGCCGCGCTGGCTGCCGGTTATCCGGAATCGGTCCCCGCGACCACCGTCGACCGGCAGTGCGGCAGCAGCCAGCAGGCCATCCACTTCGCGGCGCAGGGCGTGATCGCCGGCGCCTACGATGTCGTGGTCGCCGCCGGCCTGGAGTCGATGAGCCGAATCCCGATGGGCTCCAGCACCATCGGCGCCACCGACCTCAACGGCGTGGCCTTCGCCGAGCGCTATCCGGAAGAGCTTGTGCCCCAAGGCATCAGCGCCGAACTGATCGCGTCCCGCTGGGGTATCGGCCGGACCGCGATGGACGAGTTCTCCCTCGCCAGCCACGAGAAGGCCGCCGCCGCAACGAAGAACGGCCTGTTCGAGGCGCAACTCGCGCCGCTGGCCGGGCTCACCACCGACGAGGGCATCCGCGTCGGCAGCTCACTGGAAACCCTGGGCGGCCTGCGCCCGGCGTTCTACCACGAGGGGTACGGCGCCCGCTTCCCGGAGATCGGCTGGAACATCACCGCCGCCAACTCCAGCCAGATCAACGACGGTAGCGCCGCGGTCCTGATCACCACCAGCGAGAAGGCGAAGGAACTGGGCCTGCGGCCGCTGGCCCGGTTGCACAGCTTCGCCGTCGCCGGTGACGATCCGCTGCTCATGCTGACCGCGGTCATCCCCGCCACCCGCAAGGTGCTGCAACGGGCCGGGCTGCAACTGTCCGATATCGATCTGTTCGAGGTGAACGAGGCGTTCGCCGCGGTGGTACTGGCCTGGGCCCAGGACACCGGCGCCGACCTGTCGAAGGTCAACGTGCACGGCGGCGCGATCGCGATCGGCCACCCGCTCGGCGCCTCGGGTGCCCGCCTGGCCACCACCCTGATCCACGCCATGGCCGAGCGCGGCGCCCGATTCGGCCTGCAGACCATGTGCGAGGCCGGCGGGCTGGCCAACGCGACCATCTACGAACGGTTGTAAGGAACCTCTCGGGTCCGGGGTCTGCGATGCGGATCTCGGACCCTGTTTTAACATCTATGTAGATCCGTTCTACATAGATGGGAGCAGAATGGCGGTCGGGTTCATCGGGCGTGCCAGAGAACTGGCCCTCCTGGACAAGAGGCTGGATCGTGCGGCGCAGACGGGAGCCGCCGTCGCGGTTCGCGGTCGCCGTCAGGTGGGTAAATCCCGCCTGATCCAGGAATTCTGCGATCGGGCCCATGTTCCTTACTGCTACTTCACCGCAACCAAGGGCGCATCGTCGATCGAATCGGTCGGCTGGTTCCTCGACGAGATCCGTGCATCGACATTGCCGGCCGACCGCGAGCTCGTACCGACCCAGGCGCCGGGCGGCTGGCCGGACGCCTTCCGGATCCTGGCCTCCGCGCTTCCCGATACGCCGTCCATTGTCGTGATCGATGAACTTCCCTGGTTGACGGAACAGGATGATCTGTTCGACGGCGCGTTGCAGACGGCGTGGGATCGTCTGCTCTCCCGTCGGCCCGTGCTGCTCCTCCTGCTCGGCAGCGACATTCACATGATGGAGCGGCTGACAGCGTACGACCGGCCGTTCTACGGTCGCGCGGACAATCTGGTCCTGGGCCCACTCAATCCGGCCGAGGTGGAGGATGCGCTGGCACTGAGCCCGGCCGACGCCATCGACGCACACCTCGTGTCCGGTGGAATTCCCGGCATTCTTCGCAGCTGGCCGCAGGGAACATCCGCGCTGGATTTCCTGCGGCAGGAATGCCTCGATCCGGCGGCTCCGGTCTTCGGCATTCCGGAATCGGCACTGCTCGCCGAGTTTCCGTCACCGGACCAGTCCCGCCGCGTGCTCGAAGCCGTCGGTAGCGGGGAGCGCACGCATGCCAATATCGCCGCCGCGGCAGGCAGCCGGGCCGGTGCGATCCCGTCCGGATCGCTGTCGCCACTGCTGCAACGCCTCGTCACGGAAAAGCGTGTGCTCGCGATCGACGAACCGTTGTCCACCACACCTGGGAAACCCGCCTTGTATCGCGTGGACGACAGCAATCTCCGCTTGTATCTCGCTTTTCTGCGCACCGTCCACGAACTTGTCCGGCGGGGACGCCCCGATGCGGCCTCCACTGTGATCACGCGGCAATGGCATACCTGGCGAGGCCGGGCGGTCGAACCGATGGTCCGGCAAGCACTGGAATCGGCTGCGCTGGCCGGGCGGCTACCGTGGCCGGACGTACAGACTGTCGGCGGCTGGTGGAATCGGCAGTTCAACCCCGAGGTGGATCTGGTGGGTGCCGACCGGGCGCCGGTGGCGAGCCGAATCCACTTCGCGGGCTCGGTGAAATGGCTCGGTACCCCATTCGACAAACATGATCTGCACGAACTCCGGCGTGGGGCGGCACAGGTGCCGGGATTCGACGGCAATGGCCTGGTTATCGTCTCGCTGTCGGCATTGGCCGATGACGTGACATTGGGGAGTGACGAGATCGCGTGGGGGCCCGAGCAGGTGCTCGAAGCCTGGCGGGCGTGACCGATGGAGGCTGTTCAGTGGTGGTGGACGGCGATGCCGTCGAGGATCAGGTCGAGGGTGAATGCGAATCGGTCCTCGGCGGTTCCGGCGGTCAGTTCGGCGGCGTAGCGCTTGGTGTTGGGCAGGGAATCGGGGAGGGCCGCGAAGCGCTGGGGTAGTTCGTCGCGGTCGGGTGCCGAGCGGTCGATGAGGGCGTTCTCCAGGCAGAACGCGTTGATGTAGAGGAACAGTGCGTCGATCGCCCAGGCCGCCGTTCGGGGATCGATGCCGCCGGCCAGCACGATGGCGAGCATGCCCTCGCTGACACGCAGGGTCTCCAGATTGGTCGGGACCACGGCGAGGGCCGCCAGAGAGACGCCCGGATAGCGCTGGTATCGGTCGCGCAGCCGGTTGCAGACCTCGATGAGCTGGGTGCGCCAGATGCGTGGATCCGCTTCGGGGAGTTCGATTTCCGCGCACAGCCGCCCGACCAGAAGATCGTCCAGGTCCTCCTTGTTGACGACGTGCGCGTACAGCGATGCGGGGCCCGTCTCGAGGGCGGCGGCCACCCGTCGCATGGTCAGCGCGGCGTATCCCTCTCGTTCGACGATCCCGAGTGCGGTCTCGACGATGGCATCGACGGTGATGGGCTGCTTGCGCCCGGCGGAGGCGCCGCGCCGGGCCGCGCCGGGGTCCTCGGCGAGGGGTTGCTGGTGCCGCGCGGCACGTCGTCGCTGCGGGGGTGATGCCATGCGGGCAGTGTAGCGCCGGACGAGCACGGTTCTGGTTGACACGAACACTGTTCGTCTGTAGAACAGTGTTCGTAAGCGATTTCCGGTCGTTGCCGCGAATCCGTCGAGGAGGGTCCGGGGGCGTCCGGATCGGCTCCGGGTGGTCGGCGATCCCGGTTTGTCATCGAGAACGATTGCGGCGCAGACGATTCGGATTGCGCGTCCGGTCGCACGGCGGAGAGAGAATTCCATGTCGGAGAAGTTCACATCTACAACCCGCACCGATTACGACGTCCTCGTGGCCGGTGCCGGGCCGGTCGGCCTGATGCTCGCCGCGGAACTGCGACTGGCGGGTGTGCGGGTGCTCGTGGTCGAGCGGCGGCGGGAACCCGATACGGCGGTGAAAGCGGGTGGGATCAACACCGCGTCCGCGGCCGCGCTCGACCGGCGCGGGCTGCTGTCCGCCCTGGAACCGGCGGCCGCGAGACGGCCCGCCTTCGCCGGTCATTTCGGCGGGATCCTCGTCCCGGCGGATCCGGTGGATCGCGACGATCCACTCCTGCGCGGCCGCGGCGCGAACGGGTGGTTCCTGGAGATTCCGCAGGTCGAGGTGGAACGAATCCTCGGCGCCCGCGCGGTGGAACTCGGTGCCGAGGTGCGGCGCGGGGTCGAACTGCGCGGATTCGACGCGGACGAGTCCGGTGTCACCGTGCGTCTGGACGGCGGTGACGTGCGCGCGGCCTGGTTGGCCGGTTGCGACGGCGGCCGCAGCACCGTGCGGCGGCTGGCCGGTTTCGAGTTCCCCGGCACCGATCCCGGGATCACCGGCCGTCAGGCGGTCGTGGTCGCGGACGGGACCGAAGGTCTGGGGCAGGGCTGGCAGCACACACCGACCGGCGTCTACGTGTACGGACCGATGCCCGGCCGGGTCCGGACGGTCGAATTCGACGGGCCGCCGGTGGACCGGGACGCGCCGGTCACCGCGGCCGAGATCGAGGCCAGTCTGCGGCGTGTCAGTGGGGTCGATGTCCGAGTCACCGAGATCGTCAGCGGTGCGCGCTTCACCGACAACGCCCGGCAGGCGACGACCTATCGCCGCGGTCGCGTCCTGTTGTGCGGGGATGCCGCGCACGTGCATTCGCCGTTCAGCGGTCAAGGCCTGAATCTCGGACTCGGCGATGCCGTCAACCTGGGCTGGAAGCTCGCCGCGACCGTCCACGGCCGGGCCCCCGAGGGACTGCTCGACAGTTACACCGCCGAGCGGCATCCGATCGGCGGTCAGATACTCGATTGGACCCGCGCCCAGGTCGCCGTGATGCGTGGCGACGCCGACAGCCGCGCGCTTCGTCACGTCGTCACCGATTTCCTCGGCACCCGGGACGGGGCGACCTACTACGCGCAACGGGTCTCCGGTCTGGGCCAGCGCTACGACCTCGGCGACGGCCATCCGCTGGTCGGGACGACGATGCCCGAACTGCGGCTGGACGACGGCACCCGGCTCACCGAACACGCTCGTACCGGCCGGGCCCTGCTGGTCGACCTCACGGGCGATGGCCGGCTGACCGGCATGGCCGCGTCGTACCCCGGCTGTCTGGACCTGATTCGGGGGCGGGCGAGCGGTGCGGGGGTGGGTGCGTTGCTGATCCGGCCCGACGGCTTCGTCGCGTGGGCTGCCACGGATCCGGCCGGCGACCTCTCCGGGCTGGAGACCGCCCTGGTGCGCTGGCTCGGCCGCGCGCGGACCGGTGCGGCAGTGGCGGGGTGAATCCGCCGCGACCCGCAACCGGCGGCGACGATCGTCAGGAGCAGGTACCGCTGCGTTGAGCCTGCGCCCCGGGGCCTCGACCGCCGCCCGGCGTGGGAGGCGTAGACGATGCGCTCCCGGATGTGATCCGACCTCCATCGCCGGTGTCCGCATAATCGCGGGGATCTTCGGCAACGCGCACGGCCCGCCGCGCAGGTGAAGGGTTCGGCGGCAGTCAGCCGGGCACTGCGGTCCGCACCCACTTCGCACCAGGTCCCGCAGCATCCGGGCGGGTCTCCCGGGCTCTACTCTGACTTCATGAACGATCTGCTGGATCCCCGGGCCGCGTTCGTCTACGCGATCCCGCTGCGCACCCGGTTCCGGGGGATCACCGTGCGGGAGGGTGTGCTGATCGAGGGCCCGCTCGGGTGGGGCGAGTTCTGTCCGTTCGCCGAATACGACGATCGGGAGGCCGCCGGGTGGCTGGCCACCACGGTGGAACAGATCACCGTCGGCTGGCCCGCGCCGGTGCGCGACCGGATTCCGGTGAATTGCATCGTGCCGGCGGTGGATCCGGCCCGCGCGCACGCGATCGTCATCGAATCCGGTTGCCGGACAGCGAAAGTGAAGATCGCCGACCATCCCGGTTCGCTGTCGGAGGATCTGGCCCGGGTGGAGGCGGTCCGCGACGCGCTCGGACCCGGCGGTGCGATCCGGGTGGACGCCAACGCGGTCTGGGACGTCGAAACCGCGGTCCATCACATCCAGCTCATCGAGAAGGCCGCCGGCGGACTGGAATACGTCGAGCAACCCTGCCGTGACGTCGAGGAACTGGCGGCCGTCCGCGGTCGTCTGAACGTCCGGATCGCCGCCGACGAGTCCATCCGCCGCGCCGCGGATCCGCTGCGCGCGGCCGTCACGGATGCCGCCGATATCGCCGTGCTGAAATGCACCCCGCTGGGTGGGGTCCGCCGGGCATTGCAGGTCGCCGAGGCGGTCGGGCTGCCGTGCGTGGTCTCGTCCGCACTCGAGACCAGCGTCGGACTGTCGGCACAGCTCGCGCTGGCCGGCGCGCTGCCGCACCTCGATTTCGCCTGCGGCCTCGGCACGATGAACCTGTTCGACGGTGACGTGGTCGTCGATTCGCTCCGCCCGGTCGACGGCTACCTCCCGGTCCCACGCACCCCTCCCACTCCGGATCCCGCTCGGCTGCAACGCTTCCGGCATCCGGACCCGGATCGCGTCGCCTGGTGGCGCACCCGGCTGGAACGAGTGCGCCTGCTGCTGCCTTGAACTCACCGCGATCCCGGTTTCGCTCCGGGCCCGCGATCCCCGGCCCACGCTCCCAACCGGTGCCCCCGGCCCGCACTCCCGGCTGGTGCTCCCCAGCCCCGCACTCTCGGCTGGGGCGTGTCCGTCAATTCCCGACAACCCTGCGGAGTCGTGGTCACTCCTGCTGGTCGACTTGTGCGTCGTAGGCTGCCCGCGCGGCGTCGATGTCGTCGACGGTGGTGAAAGCCCACTCGGTCAACGGCTGAACGGCCCGGCGCAGGCTGTGCCCGGTCTCGGTCAACGAATATGTGACCTGCGGCGGCACCGTGGGGATCACCATGCGTGCGACCAGGCCGTCGCGCACGAGTCGGCGCAGTGTGACAGTGAGCATGCGCTGGCTGATCCCGGCCACGGCCCGCCGGGCCTGATTGAACCGCAGTGGGCCTTGCCCCAGAGCGGCCACAACGTAGAGCGACCACTTGTCCGAAACCAGGTCCAGGACCTCCCTCGCCCGGGTCCCGCCTTCCCCGCAGATCTGGTCCGTATTGTCGTTGACCTGCATGGTTACCTCCAGAGAACCACAGCACTCGAAAGTGCCTTCTTGACCATCCCTAGGTGGTTATCCAAAGTTACCAGGGAACTATTGGTAACTAACCGGCTTCTCGTCCCGCCCAGGGAAGAGGCCGTTCCTGAAGGAGTTCTCTTCGTGCCTACCATCGCTGTCATCGGCGCCGGCCCCGGTATGGGCCTGGCCATCGCCCGCACCTTCGGCTCCCACGGATTCGACGTGGCGCTGCTGTCCCGCAGCAAGGCCAATCTCGACGCACACGCCGCGACTCTTTCCTCGGAAGGCGTCATCGCCAAGGGGTTTGCGGCCGACGTCCTGGACACAGCTTCCCTCACCCGCGCACTCGAGTCCGCAGCACAGCACTTCGGTGGAATCGACGTGCTCGAATACTCCCCAGGCGGCCCCGAGCCGAGGTTCCTCACACCCACCAGGGTTACCGCCGCGGATGTGGATCTGCAGATGCGGTACCTGGCCTACGGCGCGATCGCCGCCACCGGAGTGGTGCTACCCGCGATGCGAAAGGCGGGTGCCGGCACGTTGCTGTTCACCACCGGAGCCGGGTCGGTCGATCCCACCCCGATGCTCGGTGACATCAACACCGCCGGCGCCGCCCTGCGTTCGTGGGTACTGAACTTGCACAAGGAACTCGCACCCGAGGACATTCAGGCCGCGCACGTGGCCATCGGGGCATGGATCGGTGACCGCGCACCGGAAGGCACGCCCAGCGCCACCGCGGATCAGATCTCCCCGCTGTACTGGGACCTGCATATCCAGCGTGACCAGGCCGAGAAGATCTTCACCCCCTAACCGGTACACCCGAGGCCATCGATACCTGGATGAAGGAGTAGCCCATGAACGTCGCCTTGTGGATCGTGGCCGGGGTCCTGGCCTTCGTGTTCGCAGCTGCCAGGGTGATGAAGACCACTCAGCCCAGGGACGAGCTCGCCGAAAGGCTGCGGTGGGTCGAAGACGTCTCCGCCGGTGCGCTCCGGCTGATCGGCGTGGCCGAGAGATGCTCGGCGCACTCGGTCTGATCCTGCCTGCGTGTACTCCGGCTCGACGCTGGCAGGCCCCGCACGACCCCGACGGCACTGCTCGGTGACAAGGCACACTCCTCGAAGAGGATCCGGAAGGACCTCAGGGCCCGCAGTATCAAGGCTGTCATCCCCGAACCTCGCGACCAGCAGTCGAACCGGAAGCGACGTGATTCTGAAGGCTGGCGTCCGCCCGCTTTCGACGCTGAGTTTCACAAGGGCCGAAACGTCGTCGAACGATCTTCAACCTGCTCGCGGTGGTCCTGACCTGGGCCAAGATTTAGCGGACATGCCCTAAGTGCTCTCGGCCCACACTCTCGGCTGGTGCTCCCGGCCCGCACCCGACTGGTGCGCTCTGCCCACGCTCCCGGCCGACGAGAGGCCGGTAGCTCCGATGCCTGCCACACCGAGGAATAGTCAGCCCAGCCGCGCTCCGCAGCCGAGCAATGTGGTGCGCAGTACGAGCGCGGCCTCGGGGCCGACGATGCCGTCGACCAGGTCGATGTACCGGGTGCAGAATTCCGGGCCGTGCGGGGCCAGGTCGTCGCCGGACGGTTCCAGGTGGTGGGCCAGTTCGTGCAGGATCACCAATTCGCGCAGGGCCCACGCGGTTTCGCCGGTGTGCAGAGGGACCGCGAGTACCGCGGTCTCGAATTCGTAGTGTGCCGCCGCGGCCCCGGCGCGGGACCGCACCCGGATCGGCACGGTGGCCCGTTCCCATTGTGCCCGTACCCAATTCAGGGCCAGCACCTTGTCCGCATAGCTCTGTACCGACTCGACCGAGGCGAACCTCCGCTCGATCGGCAGGGTCAGGTGCGAACCGTGTAGTTCCACCGCGCGCGTGCCGTACTCGTCGGCGCGGTCGAACATCCGGCGCACCAGCCCCTCCGCGTCGTACACCCGCGACCGCTGGACATCGCGTTCGCCGCTCATCGGAGGCTCATCCGGCCCGTCGCCCACAGATGCCCGTGGCGTATCCGGGACAGCCGGAGTTCACCGGCCCTCGTCCAATTGCCCGCGTGCGGCACCCAGTTCGGGGGCGGTGCCGAGGCGGGCCGCGCGGCCGGCTCGGTCGCCGGCGCGGCGGGCCGCGGCCGAATAGCCCGCCGACTCCTGCGGGCCGCGCCACACCCCGCGCGCCTGCGAGGTGCGGGAGTAGAAGTCGGTGAGCTCGATATCCTTGTCGCGCAGCGCGATCGCGGTACCGGGGGCCGTATCCTCCTCGCGCAGGGCCTCTTCCCGGACATCGGCCTGTACGGAGGACAGTCGGCGGCCGACCCTGGCGGCGAAGGCCATCTGGAAGTTCAGCCGGGCCGTCACCGCGGCGACCGGGGCCTGCACCCGTCGTTGCACCTTACGGCCCCAGCGGGATTCGACCACGATCTTCTCCACGGTCGCCGACTTGTACGCACCCGATTTGATGTACTGGTCGGAGGCCCGCACCATCTGCACCAGCAGACTCGCGTACAGCGCCTCGCAGGTGGCGATGTCGGTGTCGAATCCGTAGGCGTACACCTGGGTGGACGTGCGCGCCACATCACAGCGCACGTCGTTGGCGGTGGCGATCGCCACGAAAAGCTGCACGTAGGTGCGCAAACCGCGCTTACCGGGCTCGCCGATCGGGATCATCCGCTGGATGGGGACCGCGCGGCGCTCCCGTCCGGCCACATGGGCCCGCGCCACCGCCAGATCGATCGAGGAGCGGGTGGCCAAGCGTTGCGCGGCGGCGAGGAACGCCTCGGCCTCGTGCTCGTTGTCGGTCGACTCGGCCTGCCGCAACAGGCCGCCGATTCGGGTCAGCAGCTTGTCCTGCGTCGCGGTGCCGGTCTGAGTGGACATGGCGGCCAGGATACGAGAATCCACCGACACTCCTCGGGCGGGAGAAGTGACGACCATGTATCTTGCCATGTGCACCCGGCTGAGTGTGCTGGCGCTCACGTCTCGACCCTGGAGTATCCGCGATGGCTTTGAACAAGATGGCGCCCCGGCGTCGATCTCTCGTGTCCCGAGCCGCGCTGGCGGCAGCGTCGGCAGCACTACTGACCGCCGCGTTCACCAGCGCCTGCTCCAGTTCCGGCAGCAGCAATCCGCTGGCCGAGAATCTCTCCGGCCGCGGGCCCATCACCTATGTGGAGGGCAAGGACACCACCGAGACCGGCGTGGTGAAGCAGCTGGTCGAACGCTGGAACGCGGCGCACGCGGACGAGAAGGTCACCTTCAAGGAACAGTCCAACGACGCCTCCCAGCAGTACGACGACCTGGCCCAGCACCTCGGCGCCAAACAGCCGGACTACGACGTGATGGCGCTGGACGTCCCGTGGACCGCCGAATTCGCGGCCAAGGGCTGGATCCAGCCGTTGAAGGACTCGTTCTCGATCGATACCTCCACGCTGCTGTCCCCGACGGTGGCGAGCGCCACCTACAAGGGCACGCTGTACGCCGCGCCGCGCAACACCAACGGCGGCCTGCTGTTCTACCGCAAGGATCTGATCCAGAGCCCGCCGAAGACCTGGTCCGAGCTGCTCGCCGACTGCAACGTCGCGAAGTCGCACGCAATCGACTGCTACGCCGGGCAGTTCAAGAACTACGAGGGCCTCACCGTGAACGCGGCCGAGGTGATCAACGCCTACGGCGGCACCTTCGTCGGCCCGGACGGCAAGACCCCGACCGTCAACAGCCCGCAGTCCCGCGCGGGTCTGCAGGTACTCGTCGACTCGTTCAAGGACGGCGACATCCCGAAGGAGGCCACCTCCTTCACCGAGACCGAGAGCCAGAACGCCTTCGCCCAGGGCAAGCTGCTGTTCCTGCGCACCTGGCCGAGCTTCTACGGTCCCGCCAACGCCGATTCCGCGGCGACCAAGGGCAACACCGGGGTCGCGCCGCTGCCCGGTAAGGACGGCATCGGCGCCTCCACCCTGGGTGGCTACAACGCGGCGATCAGCGCCTACTCCAAGAACAAGGCCACCGCGCTGGACTTCCTGCGCTTCCTGATCAGCGAGGATGCCCAGCACATCGTCGCCGACGGCGCGCTGCCGTCGGTGCGGGCCTCGCTGTACGACGATCCGGCGCTGATCGCGAAGATGCCGTACCTGCCCGCGCTGAAGGATTCCATCGCCAGCGCGGTCCCGCGGCCGGTGACCCCGTTCTACCCGGCGGTGTCGAAGGCCATCTCGGAGAACGCATATGCTGCCCTGACCGGGAGCAAGTCGGTCGACGACGCGATCACCGGCATGCAGAAGGGTATCGAGGCCGCCGGTTCGTAACCGTCGTCCCCGTTCCCGTCGAGTCGTTCCCGTAGGAGAGAGTCACGGTGTCAGATCCTTCGGGAACCACCGAATCGGCCGCGCCTCCCGCCGCGCCCGAGAAACCCGCACGCAGCGGCCGGATCCGGCTCCCCGGTTCGGGACGGGCCTGGGTGTTCGTCGCACCCGTGCTGCTGGCGCTGGCCGTGGTCATCGGCTATCCGGTGGTGCGAGCGGTGGTGATGTCCTTCCAGAAGGACTCCGGACTCGACGCCGCGACCGGCATGTTCGTCCAGGGCGGCGGCGCCGGCTTCGACAACTACACGCACTGGCTGCTGCAGCAGTGCCAGTTGCCCGACGGCAGCGTCGAATCCTGTCCGACCGGCAATCTGGGCTCGCAGTTCTGGGCGGCGATCGGCATCACCCTGCTGTTCACGGTGGTGACCGTCCTGCTGGAGACCGCCCTCGGGCTGGGGATGGCCTCGGTGATGGGCAAGACCTTCCGCGGCCGCGCGGTGCTGCGCGCGGCGGTGCTGATCCCGTGGGCGATCCCCACCGCGGTGACGGCCCGGCTGTGGGAGTACATGTTCCAGTACGACGGCGTGGTGAACCACCTCTTCGGCACCCACATCCTGTGGAAGACCGATCCGTGGCCGTCGCGGTTCGCGGTGATCGTGGCCGATGTGTGGAAGACCACGCCGTTCATGGCGTTGTTGCTGCTGGCCGGGTTGCAGGTCATTCCGGGCGACGTCTACGAGGCGGCACGGGTCGACGGCGCCTCGGCCTGGCAGCGGTTCACCCGGATCACGCTGCCGTTGCTCAAGCCCGCACTGCTGGTGGCGGTGCTGTTCCGGACCATGGACGCGCTGCGGCTCTACGACCTGCCCGCGATCATGATGCAGGGCAATCCGTCCACCCGGACGATCTCGATGCTCGTCGTCGATCAGGTGCGCCAGGGCCCCAACAGCGCCTCGGCACTGTCGGTCATCACCTTCCTGATGATCTTCGCGGTCGCGTTCCTGCTGGTGAAGGTGCTCGGCGCGAATGCCGTCGCCACCCAGGAAGAGCAGCGGAAGGCGCACTGATGACGAAACGACTGAAATCCGCGCGGATCTACGTCGCCGCGCTGATCGTGCTCGTCTGGGGGCTGGGCCCGTTCTACTGGATGGCGGTCACCGCGTTCCGCGACCCGGCCTACACCTTCGACAGCACCCCGTGGCCCACACACGTCACGCTGGCCAATTTCCAGCACGTATTCGACACCACCCGGGGTAACGACTTCGGCCGCGCGCTGGTCAACAGCGTGATCATCGGCGCGGCCACCATGGTGATCGCGCTGCTGCTCGGCATGCTCGCCGCGTACACGCTGGCCCGGGTGAACTTCCGCGGCAAGGGCGTGGTGTCGGGGCTGATCCTGTCGGCCTCGATGTTCCCGGTCGTGGTGCTGGTGACCCCACTGTTCCAGCTGTTCACCGATCTGGGCTGGATCGGCCACTACCAGGCGATGATCATCCCGAACATCTCGTTCGTGCTGCCGATGACGGTGTACACGCTGGCGTCGTTCTTCACCGAACTGCCGTGGGAGCTGGAGGAGGCGGCCCGCATCGACGGCGCCGGCCGGCTCCAGGCGTTCCGGCTGGTGATGCTGCCGCTGGCCGCGCCGGCGGTGTTCACCACGGCCATCCTGGCGTTCATCGCGGCGGTCAACGAATACCTGCTGGCCCGGCTGCTGTCGGCGGACAAGACCGAGCCGGTCACCGTCGCGATCTCCCGGTTCTCCGGCAACGATCCGAAGGTGCCGCCGTATGTGGAGATCATGGCGGCGGGCACCCTGGTCACGGTGCCGCTGGTGATCATGGTGCTGATCTTCCAGCGCCGCATCATCGCCGGTCTGACCGCGGGCGGCGTCAAGAGCTGAGCCCGGCTCGCTGTCGGACCCCGCTGCTACGATCGCGAATCATCTTGGCGCGGTGGGGTTGTGTGCACGGTAGCAGGCACGAGGGCTGGGTTATTCTTCGTTCGTGGTGCTATTCCACCGGTAGCTCGTACAGGTTCACCGATTTCTCCGGGAGGAGATGACCGTGAGCTCGATCCGCAAGCGGCGCCGCTCCGGCACGCCGCCGACGCAGGACAGCGGAGATTCGCGCGCACGGTACGACGGTGCTCCGGCGGCCGGCGACGCATCGGATCCGGCCGGTGGCCACCACGGCGATGAACAACCACCCGCGACCCCACCGGTCGTCTCGACGATCGCCGGCTGGAAAGAGATCGAATCCGTCACCGCGCGCCGCCGGGCGGCCGCGGCCAAGCGCTCCCGCACCCCGTTGCAGCGTCGTCTCAAACCGGCCGGCGACCCCTCCGCGCCGCGGACGCCGCGCACCCGCCGTCAGCGCATCCTGCGGGCGGTGGCCGCCGTATTCCTGATCTTCGTGGTGATCCCCTCGATGCTGCTGGCCCTGGCCTACTGGAGTGCGGAGATCCCCGATCCGGCCGCGGTCCGCAGCAACCAGATCGCGACCGTGCTCGCCGCCGACGGCAGTACCGTGCTGGCGACGGTGGTGCCGCCCCAGGGCAATCGCACCCCGGTCCCGCTGTCCGATGTGCCGCAACCGGTCCGCTACGCGATGCTCTCGGCCGAGGACCGGCACTTCTATACCAATCCCGGCTACGACACCAGCGCCTACCTGCGGGCCGCGCGCGACAATCTGTTCGGCCACGACGATGCCGGCGGCGGTTCCACCATCACCCAGCAGTACGTGAAGAACGCGTTCCTCACCTCGGATCGCACCCTGTCGCGGAAGATGCGCGAGCTGATCATCTCCGCCAAGATGGCCCGGCAGTGGAACAAGGACGACATCCTCGCCGCCTACTTCAACACCATCTACTACGGCCGCGGCGCGTACGGTATCGCCGCCGCCGCGCGCGCCTATTTCAACAAACCGGTTCCGGAGCTGACCCTGGCCGAGGGCGCGGTACTGGCCGCCGTGGTCCGCACACCGGCGCTGCTCGATCCGGAGACCCACCCGAACCAGCTGAAGGCGCGCTGGGCCTACGTACTCGACGGCATGGTCGAGATGAACTGGCTGCCGCCCGGCACCCGCGACACCCTGGTGTTCCCGCCCATCGCGCCGATCGCCCCGCCCGCCGACGACGGCACCCAGGGACCCGCCGGCCTGATCCGCACCGAGGTGCTGCACGAGCTGCGGGAGGCCGGCATCAGCGATCAGGAGGTGGACACCGGCGCGCTGCGCATCGTCACCACGATCGACGCCCGTGCCCAGCAGTCCGCCCTGGACGCGGTGCACGCCTCGCTCGGCGGTCAGTCCGCCGATCTGCGCAGCGCGGTGGTGTCGATCGATCCGCACACCGGCGCGGTCCGCGCCTACTACGGCGGCGAGGACGGGGTCGGCTTCGATTTCGCGCAGGCGCCGTTGCAGACCGGCTCCGCGTTCAAGACCTTCGCGGTGATCGCCGCCCTGCAGCAGGGTATGCCGCTGTCGTATCAGCTGGACAGCTCGCCGGTGACCGTCAACGACACCAAGGTCACCAATGCCGAGGGGGATTCCTGCGGCGTGTGTTCCATGGCCGAGGCCTTCAAGCGCTCGCTGAACACCAGCTTCTACCGGCTCACCGAGGCGGTCGGGCCGAAGGCGGTCGCCGACGCGGCGCATCAGGCCGGTATTCCGGAGCAGATTCCGGGCGTACCCGGCCGCACCCTGACCGAACCGGACGGTATGCCCACGCCCTCGATCGTGCTGGGCTCGTATTCGGTGCGGCCGATCGATATGGCGTCGGCCTACGCCACGATCGCCGCGGACGGCATCTATCACAAGCCGTACTTCGTGCAGCAGGTCGTCGCGGGCGACGGCCGGGTTTTGCTGGATCGTGGCACGGAGGGTGCGAAGGGTGTGTTGCCGCCCGGCCAGCAGCGGCTGCCGCGGACCATCGCCGACACCACGATCCAGGCGATGCTGCCGATCGCCGGCTACTCCAACGGGCACACGCTCGCGGGCGGGCGGGCGGTCGCGGCCAAGACCGGGACCACCCAGCTCGGCGACACCGGCGCCAACAAGGACGCCTGGATGATCGGCTTCACCCCGTCGCTGTCGACCGCGGTGTGGATCGGCACCGCGCAGTCCGAGGCCATCCGCGCGCACGGCGCGGCGATCTGGGGATCCACCGTGCCGGCCGACATCTGGAAGCACACCATGGACGGCGCGCTGCGCGGCACCCCGGTCGAGGAGTTCCCGGCCCCGTCCGAACCGTCGATCGCGTCGGGGCCGTTCTGGTCGATCGCCCCCACGACACCCAGCGTGCCCACCGCACCCACCGCGGCCCTGCCGAGTACCTCCTCCGCACCCGGTCAGGGCCCGTTCGACGTCCTGGCACCGCCGAGTTCGCCGCCACCGGTGATCAGCTTCCCACCGGCCCCGGAGACCGCGCCGGCCCCGGAGCCGCAACCCGAGCCGTTCCCGGGGGAGATCTTCCCCGGACTCCACGTCCCCGGCCTAAGGTAGGCACAGCGCGAACTCGTTATCCGACCATCGTGCTCGGCGCGCCGATAGGGTGGGATGCGTGAAGCGTGGTGCGCCAGGGGTTCTCGGTGCTTCTCCGAGCTGCCGCCGCGCGATGCGATGGGCCGATACGGCGCGACGGTGGCAGGATGCGGAAGGATGTGCGCGACAGTGATGGACCAGGGAGCCGGGTGGGATTCCATACAGCACGAGACATAGGGGCGACACCGATGGACTTCAATGTCGTTGAGCGCCACGAGACGCTGGTAGCCGGGACGGTGCTGCGCAGTCCGGCCCTGGCGGTCGAGGGACCGCGCCGGCTGAAGGTGGAGGAGGCGTGGAAACGCAATCTCGCCCGCTCCCTCCCCGGCGAGCCGGCCACCGCGTATGTGGACCACGCGCCGGAGATCGGCTCGTACCTCACCCATATCGTCGGCTACCGCTGCGAGAGCCTGACCGATCTGCAGCCCGGCGACGTGCTCGCGCGCGTGCCCGCCGGACGCTTCGCCCAGTTCCTGAGCACCGGTGACAATCTGGGCGACACCGTCGTGTCGATCTGGCGGTCGGTGTGGGATCTCGAGGCCGCCGGCACGCTGGTGCGGGCGTACACCGGTGATTTCGAGCACTATCCGGATTCGCACACCGTCGAGGTGTTCGTCGCCCTGGCCGACGAGACCGTGACCGGGAACAGGTAGGGGTACGCGTGGATTTCGAAATCGTGCGGTTGGCGGAGAGCCTGGTCGGCGGTCTCACCGTGCCCCTGGCCGGCCGTGAGGTGACCGCACGCGATCTGGATCTGGTGAACTTCACCTGGGATCGGTACCTGGCCCGCCAGAAGGACGCGGCCCGGGTGGCCGCCTATGTCGGCCAGAACGACCACGCCGTCGCGGTCCTGGGCTACGAACTGTCCGCCCTGGACGAGCTCGACACCGGCGATGTACTGACCCGCATCCCGGCCGGCCGCTACGCGCGGTTCGTGGTCACCGACAAGCCGTACGACCTGCTGCGCACGGCCTGGGCCGCGGTGGCGCGCGCCGAGAGCGCGGGCACGATCACCCGTTCGCACACCGCCGAGATCGAGCGCTACACCGGCCCCGCCTCGGTCGAGGTCTACGTCTCCCTGGACTGAGACGGCGAAGCCGGCCGGGGATTCCCCGGCCGGCTTCCACGCGCGGCGGACTACTCGGCGCCGATGATGAACGCTTCCAGCTTCGTGCGGGCGATGTCGTCGGCCATCTGCTCCGGCGGCGACTTCATCAGGTAGGCCGAGGCCGGCAGGATCGGGCCGCCGAGGCCGCGGTCCTTGGCGATCTTCGCGGCCCGGATGGCGTCGATGATGATGCCCGCCGAGTTCGGCGAATCCCACACCTCGAGCTTGTACTCCAGGTTCAGCGGCACATCGCCGAAGGCGCGGCCCTCGAGCCGGACGTAGGCCCACTTGCGGTCGTCCAGCCAGCCGACGTGATCGGACGGGCCGATGTGCACGTCGCCCGCGCCCATCTCCTTCTTCAGGTTGCTGGTGACAGCCTGGGTCTTGGAGATCTTCTTGGACTCCAGCCGCTCGCGCTCGAGCATGTTCTTGAAGTCCATGTTGCCGCCGACGTTCAGCTGCATGGTGCGATCGAGCTGGACGCCGCGATCCTCGAACAGCTTCGCCATCACCCGGTGGGTGATGGTGGCGCCGACCTGGCTCTTGATGTCGTCACCGACGATCGGGACGCCGGCGTCGGCGAACTTCTGCGCCCAGACCGGGTCGGAGGCGATGAACACCGGCAGCGCGTTGACGAAGGCGACGTTCGCGTCGATCGCGCACTGTGCGTAGAACTTGTCGGCCTCCTCGGACCCCACCGGCAGGTAGGAGACCAGGACGTCGGCCTTCGTATCCTTCAGCGTCCGCACCACGTCGGCGGGATCGAGCTCGGACAGCTCGATGGTCTCCGCGTAGTACTTGCCGATCCCGTCCAGCGTCGGGCCGCGCAGCACGGTCACGCCGGTCGGCGGCACGTCGGAGATCTTGATGGTGTTGTTCTCGCTGGCGAAGATCGCGTCCGACAGGTCGAAACCGACCTTCTTGGCATCGACGTCGAACGCGGCGACGAACTTCACATCGCGGACGTGGTAGGGGCCGAACTTGACGTGCATGAGGCCGGGCACGGTCGCGGTCTCGTCCGCATCCTTGTAGTACTGCACACCTTGGATCAGTGAGGACGCGCAGTTACCCACACCTACGATGGCAACGCGAATCTCGTTCGCGTGTTCAGCCGTGTTGACATCACTCATGGCCGATATTTCCCTCTTTCTGTGGTGCCGCGTTCAGTGATTGCTCTGCTGCAATCAACTCGTTGAGCCAGCGCACCTCGCGCTCGCTCGATTCGAGGCCGAGCTGGTGGAGCTGGCGGGTGTAGCGATCCAGGGTTCCGCTGGCCCGTTTGATCGCCTCGCGCAGTCCTTCTCGGCGCTCCTCGACCTGCCGTCGCCTGCCCTCGAGAATCCGCATGCGCGCCTCGGCGGGCGTGCGGTTGAAGAAGGCGAGGTGGACGCCGAAGCCGTCGTCGGTGTAGTTCTGCGGGCCGGTGTCGGCGAGCAGTTCGCTGAACCGCTCCCGGCCGGTGGCGGTCAGCTGGTAGACCCGCCGGGCGCGACGGGTGATCGCCCCGACCGGGCTCTCCTCGGCGAGTAATCCGTCCTCCTGCATACGGCGCAGGGTCGGATACAGCGATCCGTAGGAGAAGGCCCGGAACGGCCCCAGCAGGCCGGTGAGCCGCTTGCGCAGCTCGTAGCCGTGCATGGGCGACTCCAGGAGCAGCCCGAGAATCGCCAGTTCGAGCATCGGGCCCCACCTCCTGACTGTTGTACAGACCTAACCGATCAATACGATTACCCACTATATCGGAGCGATACATCTTCGCGCAGGGTGTTCGAGACCACCGCGCAGCGGCCCCAAAGCGCCACACCCGGCGTCGGCGCGGGCAGCTACTCTGGGTGGCGTGCAAATCCAGCGGCAGGTGGTCGACTACGCGCTCCGGCGCCGGTTGCTGCTGTCCGAGGTCTATGCGGGCCGCGTCGACGTGGCCGAGGTCTGCGACGCGAATCCTTATCTGCTGCGAGCGGCGAAGTTCCACGGCCGGCCGAGTGAGATCACTTGCCCCATCTGCCGCAAGGAACAGCTGACCCTCGTATCGTGGGTCTACGGTGACGGACTGGGCCCGATGGCCGGCTCCGCGCGTACCCCCGAGGAGCTGGCCCGGCTGGCCGAAACCCGCGAGGAATTTTCGGTACATGTCGTCGAGGTGTGCCGGACCTGCAGCTGGAACCATCTGGTGCAGTCCTACCTCCTCGGTCGCGCGCCGACGCCTACTCGCCGGCGGGCCGGCAGCCGTCGGACCGCCGCCGAATGAAGAGGACCTTCGGCTGAGATGGGGGGCACCTGTGTGCCCACACCCAGTGCCACCCGGACCGACTTCGAGTAATGGAGATCCAGCCTGTGACTTCGCCCTACGACGATGGACCGCAAGGCGGACGCCCCCCGCGGGGCCCACAACCGGGCCCGGGTGGTTATCCGCCACCCCGACCGGCCGGGCCGCCGCCGGGTCGTCCGCTGCCGCCGGTTCGTCCAGGGCAGGGTCCCGGCCCCCAGGGCGGCCCGCCGCCCCCGCCGCCGGGGCCTCCCGGCGGCCCGCCGCGCGGTCCCGGCCGCCCGCCGCAGCCCGCTGATCCCACGGTCCGCCGCGGCCCGGCCGACGGCGACCCCCGGCGTCCCCAGCCGCCGCGCGGACCCAACGGCCAGCCGCCACGCGGCGGACAGCCCCCGCGCGATCCGAGCCGCCCCCCGACCGGGCCGTCGCGCCGCGCCGAACCCCCCGGGCGCCCCGGCGTGCCGCCGAACGAGGCCCAGGCCACCCAGAAGATCCCGAAGGACGCGCTCGACAGCCCCACCCGCCGGGTGCAGCGCGCCATGCGCCCCGCCGACGCCGGCGCCCCGCCGCGCGGCCCGGGCCGGGGCGGCCGCGGACCGGGCGGCAGACCGCCGGGCAGACGCCGCTCGACCTGGCGGATCGTCCGCCGGGTCTGCTACGTCCTGATCGCACTGATGTTCATCGCGCCCAGCGCGATGTTCCTGCTCTCGTACAGCACGGTGAAGGTGCCACAGCCGGACGACCTGAAGACCAACCAGGTGGCGACCATCTTCGCCGCCGACGGCACCAGCGTGCTCGGCAAGGTGGTGCCGCCGCAGGGCAACCGCACCGATGTCACCATCGACCAGATCCCGCCGCACGTGCGCAACGCGGTGATCGCGGCCGAGGACCGCACCTTCTACACCAACCCGGGCTTCTCCATCTCCGGCTTCGGCCGCGCGTTGTACCGCAACGCCACCGGCCAGGACGATGCCGGCGGTGGTTCGACGATCACCCAGCAGTACGTCAAGAACGCCATGGTCGGTAACGAGCACTCGCTGTCCCGCAAGGTCCGCGAGCTGGTGATCTCGTCCAAGATGGCGCAGCAGTGGAGCAAGGACCAGATCCTCACCGCCTACCTGAACACCATCTACTTCGGCCGCGGCGCGTACGGCATCGACGCCGCGTCCAAGGCCTACTTCGACAAGAAGGTGCAGGACCTGTCGGTGGCCGAGGGCGCGGTGCTCGCGGCCACCATCCAGCAGCCCTCCAACCTCGATCCGGAGAAGAATCCGAAGGGTGCGCAGGCGCGCTGGAACTACGTGCTGGACGGCATGGTCGCCGGCGGCAACCTGCCCGCGGCCGACCGGCAGAAGCTGGAGTACCCGCAGGTCGTCACCACGGCTCAGACCAACAACGACGGCCTGGGCAGCGGTCCGGAGGGCCTGATCAAGACCCAGGTGCTGGACGAACTGTCCGCCGCGGGCATCAACGAGCATCAGCTCAACACCCAGGGCCTGACCATCACCACGACCATCGACGCCAAGGCCCAGCAGGCCATGATCGACGCGGTGAACAAGGATATGGACGGCCAGCGGCCCGAGGTGCGCACCGCCGCGGTGTCGATCGATCCGAAGACCGGCGCCGTCAAGGCGTACTACGGCGGTGACAACGGCCAGGGCTTCGACTTCGCCAACGCCGGCCTGATGTCCGGTTCGACGTTCAAGGTGTTCGGCCTCGCGGAGAATCTGGAGCTGGGCAAGCCGCTGTCGACGCTGTACGACAGCGCCGACCTCAACGTGAACGGCATCAAGATCACCAACGCCGAGGGTGAGACCTGTGGCACCTGCACGATCGCCGAGGCCCTCAAGCGGTCGCTGAACACCAGCTTCTATCGCATGGAGCTGGATATGCAGAACGGCCCGGAGAAGATCGCCGCGATGGCGCACAAGCTCGGCATCCCGGACACCATCCCGGGCGTCGGCAAGACCCTGACCGAGTCCGACGGCAACGGCCCCAACAACGGGCTCATCCTGGGCCAGTACCAGGTCCGCCCGCTGGACATGGCGTCGGCGTACGCGACGATCGCCGCCTCCGGCGTCTACCACAAGCCGCACTTCGTGCAGAAGGTCGTGGCCGCCGACGGCACGGTGTTGCTCGACCGCGGCCAGGTGCCGGGCGAGCAGCGGGTCTCGGCCGCGGTGGCCGACAACGTGGTCGCCGCGATGGAGCCGATCGCCGCGTGGTCGCTCAACCACAACCTGGCCGGCGGCCGGAAGTCCGGCGCCAAGACCGGTACCACCCAGCTCGGCGACACCGGCCAGAACCGTGACGCCTGGATGATCGGCTTCACCCCCTCGCTGGCGACGGCCGTCTGGGCCGGTACCGAACAGGGTGTCGCATTGAAGACACCGGGCGGCGCGATCATGTACGGCTCGAACCTGCCGTCGAACATCTGGAAGGACACCATGGACGGCGCGCTCAAGGGCACGCCGAACGAGGACTTCCCGAAGCCCGCCGCGATCGGTGGCCAGGCCGGTGTGCCGTCCTGGTCCGCGCCGTACACGCCGGCGTCGACGACCCCCCGCGCGCCGTTCGAACCGCCGGTGGTGGTCACCCCGTCGCAGGTGGAGATCCTGCCCGGCGTGAAGATCCCGGTCCCCGGACTCGCACCCAATCCGCGGCAGCAGCCGCAGCAGCAGCAACCGGACGACCAACAGGATCCGGGGCCCGGTCCGTTGCCCGGTCAGCCGATGGCCACCTCGGAGGGCGCGGCGCCGAGTACGGCCGGTGGCGGCGGTGGTAACGGTTATTCCCAGGGTGGTACCGGGAACGGGACCTACGGGACCGGGACGTATCCCACCCGGCAACGGTAGCCTCTGGTCCCGTGACCGAGCAGCAACTGGTGCGGACACCGGCAGTGAACGGCGCGCCGGTGTCGGGGGAGACGTCGCCGGTGCCGCCGGCCGCGGACCTACGGTCGGTGGACCGGCGGGACAAGCCGAGCCGCACCGATACCGTGACCGCACAACTGTCCCCGCTCGTGGGCGGACCGGTCGGTGAGCACGCCCTCATCGGCCGGGTCCGGTTCTGGACCCCGCTGCGCGTCCTGCTGGCCTTCGCGGTGGCGTTCCTGGCGCTGGGCTGGGCCGGTAAGGCCGCCTGTATCCAGCAGACCACCGACAGTTCCGGCCAGCTCACGCTGGACTGGTCGAACGGCCGGCAATACGTGGCGATGTGCTACTCGGATACCGTGCCGCTCTACGGCGCCGAACATCTCAACGAGCTCGCCTTCCCGTACCACAAGCAGTGGACCGACTTCGACAGCGACGGCCGCCCGCACACCCGGTACATGGAGTATCCGGTGCTGTCCGGGCTCTACCAGTACGGCGCCGCGGAGGTCTCGTACGCCTGGAGCCGGATCCGGCTCACCCCGAAGGCGCTGCCGGTGGTGCTGTACTTCGACACCGCCGCACTGGGTTTGGCGATGGCCTGGCTGGTGACGGTGTGGGCCTCGTCGCAACTGGCCGGACGGCGGGTGTGGGATGCCGCGCTGGTGGCGCTGTCGCCGCTGGTGCTGGTGCACATCTTCACCAATTTCGACGCTCTGGCCACGGCGTTCGCGGCCACCGGCATGCTGGCGTGGGCCCGCCGACGGCCGGTACTGGCCGGGGTCCTGCTCGGGCTGGGCGGCGCGGCGAAGCTGTATCCGCTGCTGCTGCTCGGCCCGATCGTGCTGCTGTGCCTGCGCACCGATACCCGGCAACGACTGCCCGGACTGCGGGATCTGCTGTGGCACAGCGATTTCGGACCCATCGACGCGATCCGCGAATATCTCGCCGGCGCGCGGATCCGCCCGCTGCGCGCCGCGGGCCTCGCCGTCGCCGGCGCCACGGTCGCGTGGCTGGTGGTGAATCTGCCCATCGCCGTGCCGTTCCGGGCCGGTTGGTGGGAGTTCTTCCGGCTCAACACCGAACGGCACGCCGACCCGGATTCGCTCTACAACGTGGTGACCTCGTTCACCGGCTGGCAGGGTTTCGACGGTGCGTTGCATCCGGAGCAGACCCCGACGCTGCTGAACGCGGTGTCGCTGTTGGTGTTCCTGGCCGCGTGTGCGGCGATCGCCTACATCGGGCTCACCGCACCGCGGCGGCCACGGCTGGCGCAGTTGACATTTCTCGTGGTGGCGGCCTTCCTGATCACCAACAAGGTGTGGAGTCCGCAGTATTCGCTGTGGCTGGTGCCGCTGGCGGTCCTGGCGTTTCCGCATCGGCGAATCCTGTTGGCGTGGATGACGATCGACGCGCTGGTCTGGTTCCCCCGGATGTACTACTACCTGGGCACCGACCGGAAGGGCGTGCCGGAGCAGTGGTTCACCGGCACGGTGGCGCTGCGGGATCTGGCCGTACTCGGACTGTGCGCGCTGATCGTCCGGGAGATCTACCGGCCCGCAACGGATCCGGTGCGCCGCGGCGGGGTCGACGACCCGGCGGGCGGCATCCTGGACCGCGCGGTCGACCCGCTGCTGCCCTGGTTGCCGCTCGCATTGCAGCCGCGGCCCGCACCGCCGCCGTTCAGGCCGATACCGATTCCCGAACCAGCCGTTGCCATTCCCACGGATCGTGGGCACTGATCGGGGTCACCTCGGCACCGTGGCGGCGCACGAGTTCGCGCAGCCGGGCCTGGGTGCCCAGCCGCAGGTCCCGGTGCACCTCGAAGCCGGTCTGGACCAGGTCCAGGATCGGATGCGGATGCGGCTCCGGGGCGAGTTCGCGATGGTAGTAGTAGGCGTCCCCGCAGTGCAGCAGCCAGCCGTCGCCGTCACGCACCGCGACGCCGGTATGTCCCGCGGTGTGCCCACCCAGCGGGATCAGCAGGAATTCCGGCGGTAGCCCGGCGGGCTCGATCGCGTCGAATCCGAACCAGTCCCGGTCGCGCCGCGGGGCGTGGGTGACCCACTCGGGTCCGTGTGCCCAGTGCGCGGGCCGGTAGCGCCGCGAGGGCGCCTCCGCCAGCGCGGCATCGAGTTCGGGTGCGAGCACATGGATCCGGGCCCGCGGGAAGTCCGGCAGGCCGCCGCAGTGGTCGACGTCGAGGTGGGTCAGCACGATGTGGCGGACGTCCCCGGGCTCGTAGCCGAGCCCCTGCACCTGCCGGATCGCCGTCTCGGCCTCGTCCAGCGCCGGCCCCGCCATCGCGACCCATTCCGCGCCGAGGGTGCCGTCCGGATCGCGCACGTCGTCGAGGCCCATACCGGTCTCCACCAGCACCAGGCCGTCGTCGGTCTCGACCAGCAGGCAGTGGTTGACGGCCGCGGCGGGCTCCGGGCCGGGATAGGTCGCTTCGATCCGCCGGACGGATCCGCAGTTGAGGTGATGAATCGTCATGTCCGCTAGTGTGTGACTTGAACTGCACTTCAAGTCAAGGAGTCGCGATGGCATCCGATCTGCTCGATATCGCCGAGGTCGCGGCCCGATCGGGGCTCGCGGCCTCGGCCCTGCGCTTCTACGAGAAGAAGGGCCTGATCACCTCCACCGGCCGCAACGGACTGCGCCGCAGCTACGACCCCGGCGTGGTCGACCGCCTGGCGCTGATCTCCTGCGCCCGGCGCGCCGGATTCACCATCGCCGAGATCGCGCGCGTACTGCGGGCGACGCCGGACGATACGGCCCTGCGCGAACGGCTCGCGGCGAAGGCGCGCGAGGTGGACGAGGACATCGCCCGGCTGGTCCGGATGCGCGACGCACTGGGTCATGCGGCGGTCTGCGACCACGCGCTGCTGGTGGAATGCCCCGAATTCAAGCTGGCGTTGCGGGATCCGGCGACCGTCGCGGCCTGAGTGCGCTGCCCCGTCGAATCGGGATTCCGGCGAGCCGCCAGCACCAGCCCCGCCACCCCGACGGCCAGCCCGGCGATCGTCAGGGCGTGCACCGGCTGACCGATCACCAGCCAGGCCAGGATCGCGGTGACCGCCGGGGTCGCGAAGAACAGCTTGCCGACCCGGGTGGTGTCCCAGCGCCGCAACATGGCGTTGAGCAGCAGGAACGCACCCATCGCATTGACCAGCACCATCCACACCAGCGCACCGGAGAAGCGCACCGGATCCGAGAGGTGGAAATCGTGCTGCGTCAGGGCCAGTAGACCCGCCACCGGCGCGCTGGCCAGCGCGTGTACCGCCGTGGCCGATCGCGAATCGACCTCGGGGGTGAACCGCTTCTGGTACACCGTGCCGAGGCTCAGACCCAGCAGGCCGACGACGCACAGCAGCAGGCCCGCCACCGAGAACGCCGACCGATCGGCGACCGCGAGCCCGACGCCGACCCCGCCGACGGCGAACCCGAGCCACTGCCGCCGCGATACCCCCTCCCCCAGGAACCGGCTGGCGAGGACCGCGATCACCACCGGGTTCAGACCCTGGACCAGCGAGACCACCGCCGCCGAAACATGTTCGGCCATCGCGGTGTAGAACGCGCCGAACTGGACGATCTGCATCAGCAGACCCGCCACCACGGTATGTGCCAGCTGCCGCCCCCGCGGCCATTCGGCATGTACCGCAACGGCATACGCCGCGAGCGCCGGGCCGGCCAGCCCGAATCGGCAGAGCAGCAACAACATCGGCGGCGCCGCACCCACGCCGATGACGCCCGCGACGAACGCGCTGCTCCACATGAGGACGAACGCCGTCGGCGCCGCCACCGTCGATGCCCGAGTCTGCATCGGTCCTCCCAAGTAACCTGCTCGACTGGTTACTACTGTCACATCGCCGCAGTAACCTGTCAAGGAGGTTATGATCGTGGTGTGTTCACCTTCGTCAGCGGGAATCTCGCTCTGGACTACGCCGGAACCGTCGAGGCACGCACCACGGAGTACCGGGACAGGCTGGTCACCGGCCCGGATCTGGCGGACTGGCTGGTCGCCGCCGGACTGCTCGACGACCCGCCCGCCTGCGACGCCGAGACGCTGCGGCAGGCGGTGGCACTCCGCGAGGCGATCTACCGGCTCGGCGCCGGCGCCCTGCACGGCGAACCGGCCGACCCCGCCGATCTCCGGCGGCTCAACGAGGTCGCCCGGAACTGCCCGCCCCGGTCGGAGCTGACCGCCGACGCCACCGTCCGGCGCACCGGCACGGTCGCAGACGCACTGGCCGCGATCGCCCGATCGGCGATCGAACTGCTCGGCGGCCCGGACCGGCCCCGCGTCAAACAGTGCGGCCGGGACGCCTGCACCCGGCTGTACATCGACACGTCACGCGGCGGCTCCCGCCGCTGGTGCGATATGACGATCTGCGGCAATCGCGCCAAGAGCGCGACGTTCCGGCAACGGCACGGGGTGTGACCGCCGGGTCAGCGGCCCACCGGCACCAGTTCGTCCGCCGGGCGGCCGGCCGCGATCGGCTCGGACTCGTCGCGCCGGGCCCGAGCCCGCGCGAAGGCGAAGAAGAAGTACACCAGCAGGATCGCGCGGCCCCAGACACCGAATTGGACGATGTTCTCCTCGATATCCGCGACACCGGTCGTACCGAGTGTGTAGAAGTACCGGAACACGCCGATCCCGATCGCGAGATCGGCCACCAGATACAGGCCGATCGCCGTCCAGGGCACATCGAGCAGGATCACGAACGGCAGCAGCCACAGGGTGTACTGCGGCGAGTGCACCTTGTGGAAAAGCAGGAATCCACACAGCATCGCCCCGCTCACCCCGACCCACGGGAAGACGCCGGAGGTCTGGAATCGCCGCCATCCCAACCACATCGCCAGTACGAACGAGAGCATCACCAGCACCGGTGAGGCCACCGCCACCAGGTCCTGGAAGGACTGCTCGCTGCCCGGCAGATCCCCGAACATCGGCCGTATCCCCCAATACCAGACGGAATTGGTGGTGATGTCGGCCTGCCGGATCTGCTGGAAGAGGATGGAGGCCCGCCAGCCGCGGTATCCGGCCAGCGCGAACGGCAGATTGATCAGTACCACCGTCGTCACCGCGGCCAGCACCACCGCCACGGCCGAGCCGACGTCGTAGCGCCGGCGTGCCGCACGGTCGTCCTCCTCGCCGCCGGTGAGGACATAGGCCAGCAGGGGCAGTACGAAGATGCCGGGATAGAGCTTCAGGCAGAAGCCGATCCCCAGCAGTACGGCCGCGATGATCCCGCGGGTGCGCAGCGAATATCGGGTCAGCGTGGCCAGCACGTACACCGCCCCGACCGCCGTGGCGACCACCGGCAGCTCCCAGTTGTGGAAGGCGTAGAGCACCAGCGGCGGGCCGGCCGCCCACAGGAACGCCGCCGAACCGGACAACCGGCCCAGCATCCACGCCGTGAGCAGCGCGAACGGCGCCAGCAGCAGGGCCGAGTGCAACAGGAATTCGGCGTCGTTGCCCGCACCCGCCGCGCCGAGCCACATGAACAGGCCGCTGAGCACCGGATATTCCACCGCCCCGCCGATCAGCGTGCCGTCCGGGGTGATGTCGCCGTGGATGTACGGAAAGACGTGCAGGTCGATGTCGCGGCCCAGCCAGAGATACTGGATATCCGAATAACAGACCGCGGAATCCTTGATCCGGTCGAACCGCAGGCTGCGGCCGTCCGCGGTGAAAGGCGCTCCCACACAACGGGCTTTGTTCAGATAGGCGAACAGCAGGGTCACCGCGCAGAGCAAGACCGCGGTCACCGGGAGCCCCCGCCGCACCGTGCGGGCGGTGACGCCGGCAGCGGGTCGACTCGACATGGGCACCACGATAGGGGGACTACCCGATCAGCGCCGCCTACTTCTTTCCCCGGTGCCCCGATTTCGGGGATGTACCTGCGCTCATGTAGCCTTACCGGGTTGCCGACGCAACGACCCCTCCTGCCACGGACCGTCCGTGGCCGTTTCCAGTCCACAGGAGGTGATGGGTTCCCGTGCGTCATTATGAAGTGATGGTCATCCTCGATCCGACCCTGGACGAGCGCACTGTCGGTCCGAACCTGGACAAGCTGCTCTCCGTGGTCCCGCAACAAGGCGGCAAGATCGACAAGGTCGACATCTGGGGCCGGCGTCGCCTGGCCTACGAGATCGCCAAGCAGAGCGAAGGCATCTACGCGGTCGTCGATCTGACCGCCGAGCCGGCCACCGTGAGTGAGCTCGACCGCCAGCTGGGGCTGAACGAGACCGTGCTGCGCACCAAGGTCCTGCGCCACGGCAAGTAAATCCCCTGTGTTCGCGTGACCGCACCGGTTACACGTCGGAGTCTGTCTCTAGGCTCTAGCGCAACCGACGGGTGCACGCGGACTGCACCGGAAAGCAGGAGGAACCCATGGCAGGCGACACGGTCATCACCGTCATCGGCAATTTGACGGCGGACCCCGAGCTTCGATTCACACCCGCGGGCGCGGCGGTGGCCAATTTCACCGTCGCCTCGACCCCGCGCGTGTTCGACCGGCAGAGCAACGAGTGGAAAGACGGCGAGGCACTGTTCCTGCGCTGCAACATCTGGCGCGAGGCGGCGGAGAACGTCGCCGAGAGCCTCACTCGCGGCTCACGTGTCATCGTCAGCGGACGGCTGAAGCAGCGCTCATACGAGACCCGCGAGGGTGAGAAGCGCTCGGTCGTCGAGCTCGAGGTCGACGAGGTGGGTCCCTCCCTGCGTTACGCCACCGCGAAGGTCAACAAGACCACGCGTGGCGGAGGTGGAGGTGGCGGCGGCTTCGGCGGCGGCAACTCCAACTCCAATTCCAATTCCGGTGGCGGAGGTGGGGGTTTCAGCGGCTCCGGTGGTGGTCGCGGCCAGAGTGCCGGCGACGACCCCTGGGGCAGCGCCCCTGCGGCCGGCTCCTTCGGGGGCGGCCAGATGGACGACGAACCGCCGTTCTAGACGGCTTACGCTCGGGTCCGCGGATGCGGCTCCCAGACATGACGGAGTAGAGAAAAATGGCCAAAGCACCGGCGCGCGAAAAGGTGCTGAAGAAGAAGGCGTGCACCTTCTGCAAGGAAGGCAAAGGCAAGGCCGTCGAGATCGACTACAAGGACACGGCGTTGCTGCGCAAGTACGTCAGCGACCGCGGCAAGATCCGTGCCCGTCGGGTCACCGGCAACTGCGTGCAGCACCAGCGTGACATCGCCATCGCGGTGAAGAACAGCCGCGAAGTGGCGCTGCTGCCGTACGTGTCCACGGCTCGCTGAGAGGGAGGCACACGATGAAGCTCATTCTTACCGCTGATGTGGACAACCTCGGCGCTCCCGGCGACGCCGTGGAGGTCAAGGACGGTTACGGCCGCAACTACCTGCTGCCGCGCGGCCTGGCGATCGTCGCCACTCGGGGCGCGGAGAAGCAGGTCGCGGGCATCCGCCGGGCCCAGGAGGCCCGTCGCGTGCGCGATCTGGACCATGCCAACGAGCTGAAGCAGGCCATTCAGGGCCTGGAGTCGGTCTCGCTGACGGTCAAGACCGCGGGCACCGGCAAGCTGTTCGGCTCGGTCACCCCGTCCGACGTCGCCGCCGCGCTCAAGTCGGCCGGTGGCCCGGTCGTCGACAAGCGCAGCATCGAACTGCCGAAGGCGCACATCAAGAGCACCGGCAAGCACACCGTCTCGGTGCACCTGCACCCCGACGTGGTCGCGAAGTTCGACCTGCAGGTCGTCGCCGGCGAGTGATGCTGCGGCGGTACTCGTTCGGGTACCGCCCGCTCGCCCGGTGGCGCCGCCACCCTTTCGGACAGGCCACCTCCGTATCTCGGTACGGGGGTGGCTTTCTCCTGCGCGCGCTCTTTATTTGCGGATAGTTAGCCGGTGATTCACAGATGACCCGTCACAGATCACTGCCCGGCGAATTGTGACCCACGCCGCATCGGCGCCGCATTTATCCGCAGGTCCTGCGGATATGTGGACAACTCGAGAACCGACCGACCGTATTGTGTCGGCAGTCACACAGCGCGCGCACACTTGTTAACCCAACACGCCCGGCCGTTCACCTCGAACGACACGCCGTAGGGAATTTGATCCACAAATGCACAACCCACAGAACACAGATCTACCTGGAGTTCGTGCAGGATTCGAGCCAGTTGTCCCCAAGTAGTGCACAGGGGGTGCACAACAGCAGGTGAACTGTGCCCAGTTTATCCACAGGTCTGCACACAGAAGCGTTTGTAGTCCCCAGCCCGGTCCCCTAGGTTCTTCCCCGGTGCGGTGATCGGACGCTCGGAACAGGGCATTCGGCGAAGCTTGCACCGCGCACCCTCGGTTTGCTGCGACTGCCCTGCGGGAATGCGGCTGCGGCCGAGGTGACGCGCGGGCAGCGGCGCGAATGTCAGTGCCCAGGCGTACAACATCATCGTCGGATGTCGTCGCCGGCGGCATCGGAAGGTCCGCGAGCCGGGCGTGGTGAGAGAGGACGGTCGAGTCTGGTGGCAGTCGTCGATGATCGCGGGCACTCGGAGTATTCGGATGCTCCCGGAGAGGATTTCGGCCGGCAGCCACCCCACGACATGGCGGCCGAGCAGTCGGTACTGGGCGGCATGCTGCTCAGCAAGGACGCCATCGCCGACGTCGTGGAAGTGTTGCGCCCCGGCGATTTCTACCGACCGGCCCACCAGGCCGTCTACGACTCCATCCTCGACCTGTACGGCCGCGGCGAACCGGCCGACCCGGTCACCGTCGCCGCCTCCCTCGACCGCCGCGGCGAACTCAAGCGCATCGGCGGCCCGCCCTACCTGGTCACCCTGACCCAGACCGTCCCCACCGCCGCCAACGCCTCGTACTACGCGGAAATCGTTGCGGAGAAGGCGATCCTGCGCCGCCTCGTCGAAGCCGGCACGCGCATCGTGCAATACGGCTACGCCGGCGCCGACGGCCAGGACGTGGCCGAGGTCGTCGACCGCGCGCAGGCCGAGATCTACGAGGTCACCGAACGGCGCTCCAGCGAGGACTACAGCCCCCTGGAAGAACTGCTGCAGCCCACGATGGACGAGATCGACTCCATCGCCAGCCGCGGCGGCATGTCCCTCGGCGTCCCCACCGGTTTCACCGAACTCGACGAGATCACCAACGGCCTCCACCCCGGCCAGATGATCATCGTCGCGGCCCGCCCGGGCGTCGGCAAGGCGCTCGCCCTCGACACCCCCCTGCCCACACCCACCGGCTGGACCACGATGGGCGAAGTCGCGGTCGGCGACCGATTGCTGGACGCGCACGGCCACCCGACCCGCGTCGTCGCAGCCACCGAGACATTGCTCGACCGGCCCTGCTACGAGGTCGAATTCTCCGACGGGACAGTCATCGTCGCGGACGAGCAGCATCAATGGCTGACCGAGACCCGGGCATCCCGGCGGTCGGCCCAGCAGGCCGCGAGCGGATACGGCCGATACCGCGACCAGCGAACCTTCGCGGCCGTCCGCACCACCGCCGAGATCGCCGCCACGCTGCGCTGCCCCACAGCCGACCGGCGTCTCAACCATTCGGTGACCAATACCGCCCCACTGCAACTGCCGCACCGGGATCTCCTCGTACCGCCGTACACCCTCGGCGCCTGGCTCGGTGACGGCACCTCGGCAGCGGCCCGACCGACCACAACCGACCCGGAGATCGTCGCCCGCATCGAGGCGGAGGGCATCGTCGCGGGGCCCTCCGGCACCGTAACCCTGGGCGTACTGCGCGCCGAGCACATTCCGATCCAATACCTCCGCTCCTCCGAGGCCCAGCGACGAGCCCTGCTCGCCGGGCTGCTGGACACCGACGGAACCGTGACCCACGGCGGCTCGGTCCAATTCGCCGTGACCGATCAGCGGTTGGCACAGGATGTCGAGGAATTGATCGTCGGCCTCGGCTACCGTTGCCACCGCACCACCGAACGGGTTCGCGGACGATCGGAAGCGTCGTCGACCGCTGTCACACTGACCTTCGCCACCGACGATCAGGTCTTCGGATTGCATCGGAAGCACCTGCTGCACAAGGAACGCCGCGCCGCCGGCAACCCCGCGCGATCCGGCTCCCGGTATGTGGTCGACGTCCGGCTCGTCGAGAGCGTCCCGGTGCGCTGCGTCGAGGTCGACAACCCCGACCACCTGTACCTGGCCGGCCGCGCCATGATCCCGACCCACAACTCCACGCTGGGAATGGATTTCATGCGGAGTTGCTCGATCAAACACGGGTTGGCGAGTGTCATCTTCTCGCTGGAAATGAGCCGCACCGAGATCGTGATGCGTCTGCTGTCGGCGGAGGCGAAGATCAAGCTCGGTGACATGCGGTCGGGGCGGATGAGCGACGACGACTGGACCAAGCTCGCGCGGCGGATGAGCGAGATCAGCGAAGCCCCACTGTTCGTGGACGATTCGCCGAATATGACCATGATGGAGATCCGGGCGAAGGCCCGGCGGCTCAAGCAGCGGGCCGACCTACGCCTGGTGGTGGTCGACTACCTCCAGCTGATGACCTCCGGTAAGAAGGTCGAATCCCGGCAGCAGGAAGTCTCGGAATTCTCCCGAAGCCTCAAGCTGCTGGCGAAGGAACTCGAGGTTCCGGTGGTCGCGATCAGTCAGCTGAACCGTGGTCCCGAACAGCGAACCGACAAGCGGCCCATGGTCTCCGACCTCCGTGAGTCCGGTTCGCTGGAACAGGACGCCGACATGGTCATCCTGCTGCACCGCCCCGACGCGTTCGAGCGCGACGACCCCCGCGGCGGCGAGGCCGACCTCATCCTCGGCAAGCACCGTAACGGCCCGACCGCGACCATCACCGTCGCCCACCAGCTGCACCTGAGCCGGTTCGTCGACATGGCCCGCGGATAAGCTCCCCGGCTATCATCTGGGTGGGCTCGGGAATTCGTCTGCACGGGGGTGGGTATGGAGCCGATATCACTCGGTATCGCGGCGGCGGCACTGCTGGCGTCGAAGTTCGGGGAGGGCTTCGCGAAGGACGCCGGCGAGAGCGGATGGAACGCGATGAAGCATCTGCGTACGGTGATCGCCGCGAAACTGCACGGTGATACCGAGGCCGAGACAGCCGTCGCGAGGTTGGCGACCACCCCCACCGAAGCCGACCGCTCGGCAGTCGCGACCCGGATCGCCGATGCGGCCCAGGCAGATCCGGACTTCGGCTCCGAGGTCGTCCGACTCGTCTCACTGGCCCGGCGAGACCCGGTGGCCGACGGATTCGTCGCACAGGCCTTCGACCACGCCAAGCAGATCAACATCCGCGGCGACAACTTCGGTTCGATCAACCTCTGAACCGGATCGAACGACGGTCGTGGCTGTGTCACGACGCGGGGCGGTCGCTGACTTCCGCCGAACAGGCCCGGGTACGCTCCCGGCCCGCGCTGTCCGACCCGCTGTCCGTGACGCACTACGATCTGAATCCGCACGCCGTCCGGCAACAGAGCAGGCGGACCGACCCGGCCCGTCCGCTGTCGCCGCGGAATCCCGGAAAAAATATCGGCGGGGATGTCGAGAATGTGGTGACGGCTCCGTTCCAGGGGTGAGCGATCAACCGGATCGTGACTCGACAGGAGAATGTCATGGCAAAGTACCTGCTCCTCAAGCATTACCGTGGCGCGCCGGTGCCGGAGAACTGTGCGCCGATGGATCAGTGGACGCCCGATGAGGTCGCGGCGCATATCAAGTACATGCAGGATTTCTCGGGGCGGCTCGTGGAGACCGGGGAATTCGTCGATGCGCAGGCGCTGGCGCCGGAGGGGGAATGGGTCCGGTACGACGGGCCCGGTAAGCCGGCGGTCACCGATGGTCCGTTCGCGGAGACCAAGGATCTGATCGCGGGCTGGATGGTCATCGATGTGGACTCGCACGAGCGGGCCGTCGAACTGGCCGGGGAGTTGTCGGCGGCGCCGGGGGCGGGTGGCGCGCCGATCCACGAATGGCTGGAACTGCGGCCGTTCCTCACCCACCCGCCGACCGTCACCGAATGACGGGCGCCGACGCGGTGGACGCGGGCCGGCTGCGGGAATTGATTCCCGGTGTGCTGACGGCCCTCGTCCACCGCGGGGCGGATTTCGCGACCGCGGAGGATGCCGTCCAGGAGGCGCTGATCCGGGCCGTCGAGACGTGGCCGCGGCGGCCGCCGGCCGAGCCGCTGGGCTGGCTGATCACCACCGCGTGGCGCTGTTTCCTCGACCTCACCCGCTCCGACACCGCACGACGCCGCCGCGAACAACTGGTCGCGGACGAGCCGCCGCCGGGACCGGCCGTCGCGGTGGACGAGACGCTGCGGCTCTATTTCCTGTGTGCGCACCCGCGGTTGTCGCCGGCCGCGGCGGTCGCGTTGACGCTGCGGGCTGTCGGCGGCCTCACCACCCGGCAGATCGCGCAGGCCTATCTCGTGCCGGAGGCGACGATGGCCCAGCGGATCAGCCGGGCCAAACGGACCGTCGGCGACGTGCGGCTCGATCGACCCGGAGATCTGGCCACCGTGCTGCGGGTGCTGTATCTGGTGTTCAACGAGGGGTACAGCGGTGACGTCGACCTGGCCGCGGAGGCGATCCGGCTGGCCCGGCAGCTGGCCGCGATGACCGATGCCCCGGAGGTCGCGGGGTTGCTGGCGTTGTTCCTGCTGCATCATGCTCGGCGCGACGCCCGCACTCGCCCCGACGGCAGCCTGGTACCGCTGGCCGAACAGGATCGCGGCCGGTGGCGGCGCGATCTGATCGCCGAAGGGGTCGGCATCCTGCAGGCGGCGCTGGCCCGCGATCGGCTCGGCGAGTATCAGGCGCAGGCCGCGATCGCGGCGCTGCACGCGGATGCGCAGGCCGCGGACGAGACCGACTGGGTGCAGATCGTCGAGTGGTACGACGAACTGGTCCGCATCACCGGCAGCCCGATCGCGCGGTTGAACCGCGCGGTCGCGGTCGGCGAGGCGGACGGCCCGCGGGCGGGTCTCGCCGCCCTCGCCGAACTCGATCCGGAACTGCCCCGCTACACCGCTTCTGCCGCCTACCTGCACGAACAAGCCGGTGATCGCGATACCGCGGCCGAACTCTATGTCCGGGCCGCCGCGCAGGCGCAGAACCTCGCCGAACGCAATCACCTCACGCTCCGGGCGGCCACCCTGCGCCACCGCCGTGACTGACGGGATCACCCTTCACCGGGAACACCACCGTAACCTGTTGCCGCCGTTGATCATTGCGGAGCCGTGGTCAGCATCCAGTGGCTGAAGGCCGCGTAGGTCTCCGCGAATTCCGCTGCGTCGGCGGTGTTCTCGACCGATTCGGAGAATTCGCGGATCCGGTCGAAACGGGGGATGCGCGCACGCTCGTAGGCGGGCAGGGCCGCGGCCGGATCCGGGCTCGCCGACAGCGCGGCCCGGAGGACGCCGACATCCTCGATGCCCAGCGTGCCGCCGGCCGCGATGTGCGGGGACAAACCGTGCGCGGCATCGCCGATCAGAGCGACGCGGTCCGAAGTCCAGTGCGGCAGTGCGGGAACCCGCATGATCCGGTTCTCCAGGATGGCGTCCTCGGGGGTATCGGCGATCATGCGGAGCAGATCCTCGTGCCAGCCGGCGTCGGCCAGCCGGTGGGCGCGTTGTAGAGCGCGGTCGCGTTTACCGCCGGTGAGCGGCCCGGCGTCGAATTGGTTGACCATCCACATGGTCCGGTCGGCGGCGACGCGAGCGTAGCCGCCGCGGGTTCGTCCCGGGCCGACGGTGAGGACGGTGCCCTCGGGTCGCCCGGCGGCGGGAACGATTGCGCGCCAAGCGTAATGGCCCTGATGTACCTGAGCCTCGCTGCCCGGCAGCAGGCCGGCCCGGATGCGGGAGTGCACGCCGTCGGCGCCGACGAGCAGGTCGGCACGCAGCGGGTCGCCCTCGGCGAGCCGGACGACGACCCCGCCGGCGTCCTCGGTGTATCCGGTGACCTTGGCGCCCACCGTGATTCGGTCGCGGCCGACGTGATCGGCGAGCAGTGCGTTCAATTCGGGCCGCGGGACCAGCAGGAAGCTGTGGTCGGACGCGTCGCGACCGGGGGCGCGCAGCGGGTGACCGGCCGGGTCGAAGAACCAGGTCTCGATCCCCTGGCCGAGGGCACGCACCCGGGTGCCGATCCCGAGTTCGTCGAGTTCCCGTAAGGCGTTGTCCCACAGGCCGATACCCGCTCCGACGGCACGGATCTCCGGTGCCTGCTCCAGCACCGTGACCGTATGCCCGATGTGCTGCAGGGCGGCCGCGGTGGTCAGTCCCACCAGTCCGCCGCCGACGACGATGGTGTGCATCGTCCACTCCTTTCGAGAAGGGTTGTCGCACTCCATTCAAGGGCGGCGTCGATATGCATTCAAATGCATAGATCTGATCGGTAGGATTACCCGGGTGCATATGGATCTGAATCTGCTGACCGCGCTGGATGTACTGCTCGAGGAGGGCAGCGTCGGCGCGGCGGCCGACCGGCTGCATCTCTCGCAGCCGGCGATGAGCCGGACGCTGGGGCGGATCCGGCGGGCGACCGGGGATCAGATCCTGGTCCGGTCGGGCCGCTCGATGCTGCCGACGCCGTATGCCGAGCAGATCCGCGCCGAGGTGCATCAGCTCGTCACGCGCGCGCACGGGGTGCTCACCCCGGCCGCGGATCCGGATCCCGCCACGCTGGCGCGCACGTTCACCATCCAGTGCAACGACGTGATCGCGAGCGCGCTGATCCCGGAGCTCGTCACCCGCATCGCCGCCACCGCACCCGGTGTCGAGTTGCGGATGCTCGCCGAGGCCGAGACGGATCTCGACGAATTACGCAGGGGCCGAGTCGATCTGCAGGTGACCGATCGGGTCGGGCCGGGCGCCGACGTACGATCGGCGACCGTGCTCACCGACAGCCTGGTCGCGATCGGCCGCCGGGACTTGCCGGCGGATCCCACGACCCCGGCGGGTTTCTGCGCGCTGACCCACGTGGTGGTCTCGCGCCGCGGCCGGCGGCACAATCTCATCGATGAACTGCTCGAGGCCCGGGGACTGCGCCGGCGGGTGGCGCTGACCGTGCCGACCCTGGCGATGGCGCTGACCGCGGTCGAGGCCGCCGGCCTGATCACGGTGGCCCCCGCGAAACTCGGCCGGCTCGGACCGGGGCTGCGCAGCTACCCGCTGCCGATACCGACCCCGGACATCCCGGCGGTGCTGACCTGGCACGCACGCCACGAACGCGACGGCGGGCACCGCTGGCTGCGCACACTGGTCGGCGAGACGCTCGCCACGATCGGCGGGGGATCCTGAACCCTCTTCCCCTTCCACCATATATCCCCACCCGGGGCTTGCGGCAAGGCCCGGGGTACCCCGCATAATCGCTGGTCGACGCCGGAACCTGCGGATATGGGAGGGGTATGTCGGTGCACGAGTACCAGGACGAACTGCGGTCGGAGGGCGACTACGTGGCCGAGCTGTACACGCGGCTCGATGCCGAGCGGGCGGGTGCGAACCACCGGTACCGGGCCGCGCTGCGCGCGAACGACGGATCCCTGGTGGACCGCGACGCCGAGGTGCGGGCGCTGGCCCGCGAGGTGAAACGGCTGGATGTGGCCGACAACGGGCTGTGTTTCGGCCGCTTGGACACCGTCGCGGACGAGCCGTCGTACATCGGCCGGATCGGCCTGTTCGACGCGGCGAACGAATTCGAGCCGCTGCTGCTGGATTGGCGGGCGCCCGCGGCCCGCCCGTTCTACGTCGCGACCGCCGCCAGCCCGGAGGGGATGCGGCGCAGGCGGCAGTTCCACTCCCGCGGCCGGCGGGTGGTCGATTTCACCGACGAGGTGTTCGGACGTCCCGGCGACAGCGACCGTGGTGACGCGGCCCTGCTCGCGGCGGTGAACGCGCCGCGCGGCGAGGGCATGCGCGACATCGTCGCCACCATCCAGGCCGAACAGGACGAGATCATCCGGCTGGAGCATCCGGGCGTGCTGGTCATCGAGGGCGGACCGGGCACGGGGAAGACGGTGGTGGCGCTGCATCGCGTCGCCTACCTGCTCTACACCCAGCGGGAACGGATGGAACGCGATGGGGTGCTGGTGGTCGGGCCGAATCCGGCCTTCCTGCACCACATCGGCCGGGTGCTGCCGTCGCTGGGCGAATCGAATGTGGTGTTCGCCACCACCGGCGATCTCGTACCGGGCCTGCACGTCACCGCCGAGGACACGCCGGAGGCCGCCCGGCTCAAGGGTTCGCTGCGAATCCTGGACGTGCTCGCCGCAGCCGTCGCCGACCGGCAGCGGCTACCGGAGCAACCGGTGACCATCGAGTTGTCCGATATCCCGGCGCGGATCGACGCCGCTGTCGCGCAATGGGCCCGGGAGGAGGCGCGGGCCAGCGGCCTGCCGCACAACGAGGCCCGCGCGGTGTTCGGCGACATCATCGCCTATGTGCTCACCGAGCGGACCATCGCGCGCGTCGGCCGCGGCTGGCTGACCCGCGACGACCGCGAGGACTGGGAGCGGCTGCGCGCGGATCTGCGTGCGGAACTCGACGGCAACGAGGCATACGCGGCGGTGCTCGACGAGCTGTGGCCGATCCTCACCCCGCAGGCCCTGCTGGCCGAATTGCTGTGCAGCCCGGCACGATTGCAGGCGGCAGGCGCCGACCCGGCATTGCTGCGCGCCACGGGCGACGCCTGGACGGTGTCGGATGTACCGCTGCTCGACGAACTGGTGGATCTGCTGGGCCCGGACAAGCCCGCGGATCGATCGGCCGAACTGCAGCAGCGGGCGGAGGCGGCGTATGCCGCGGGTGTGCTGGATCTGATGGTCACGCGCGAGGATTCGATGGACGACGAGGACCATCTGTTCGCCACCGACCTGCTCTACGCCGAGGACCTGGCCGAGCGTTTCCTCGAACGCGATACCCGCGAATTGGCCGAACGCGCTGCGGCGGATCGGGATTGGACCTACCGGCACATCGTGGTCGACGAGGCCCAGGAACTCTCCGAGATGGACTGGCGGGTACTGATGCGGCGCTGCCCGAACCATTCCTTCACGGTGGTCGGCGATCTCGCACAGCGCCGCTCACCGGCGGGGGCGACATCGTGGGATTCGATGCTGGCACCGTATGTTCCGGGCCGCTGGGTGTATCGCGCACTGACGGTGAACTACCGCACCCCCGCCGAGATCATGGCCGTGGCCGCGTCGGTGCTCGCCGAATTCGCGCCGGCGATCCGGCCGCCGGATTCGGTGCGCGCCTGCGGGGTCCGGCCCTGGGCCCGCCGGGTCTCCGACGACGAATTACCCTCGGCCATCGAGGAATTCGTTCGCGACGAGGCCGACCGCGAGGGTACCTGCCTGGTGATCGGCCCGCCGGGGGTGCCGGGTACGGTGCCCGCGTCGCAGACCAAGGGTCTCGAATTCGACGCGGTCCTGGTGGTGGACCCGGATCGGATCCTCGCCGACGGCCCGCGCGGCGCGGCCGAACTCTACGTCGCCCTCACCCGCGCCACCCAGCGCCTCGGCGTCCTGCACCGGGGTGCGCTGCCGGCCGCGCTGACGGGATTGCGCGACGCCGGGCCGAGGTCCGCCACCGACGCACGACGGCCCGCCTGACATCGCGAGCCGACTTGCGTTGCCCCGCAATCGTTGCCGACCTACCGGATCACGGGTGGGCCGCCGCCCAGCTCGGATCACGGCCGATGAATCCCAGCAGCCGATCCTGCACATCGGCCGTGTCCGGCACCTCGACCCGGGGACCGTACTGGCCGGAGGTGCGCAGGATCTCCTCGATCGGTTCCATCCCGGCCAGCAGATCCGCACAGTGCTCGGGATCGAGCCGATCGTGCTGTCCGGTGGCACGGGCGAGGTCCCAGGTGTGCAGGAACACGTCCGTGGTGTAGAACTGGTCGACCGCCCGATCCAGTGGCAACTCGCCGATATGCGGATTGACCAGCACCCGGTCGGCGGTGGCCGGGTCATCCAGCAGGGCCTGCACCGCGTCGGCGCGGGCTTTCCAGGCACCCACCGGGTCGCTGTCGACCGAGGGACCGCCGGGCAGCGATACACCCGCCCCCTCGGACAGCAGGCTCGGCAGCCATTCGATCAAGTGCCGCACCACATCCCGCGCGACCCAGTCACCCACCGGCGACTGCGCCTCCCAGTCCGTGACGCCTTCGACCCGTTCGGTGAACTGTCCCGCGATCCGGCGGTGCCGCTCGGCGGGCCGGTCGGATATCGCCATCGAGGATCATCCCTTCGAGCTCGGCGCACCCCGGGTGACGCCGGTTCCATGCCGCAGGCCAACCGAGCACCCCGGCCTTCTGTCGACCGGCGACTGCACCCGCAGCCGCCGCAGACCTCGAACCGAGTCTCTGCAACGCGACACCGTCCTGCACACCTCCGCGGGTGAAGGTTCTGCACGATCCGGTCGGACCGCATCGGATCGGCCTCGTGGTCATTGGCATCCTGCTCCATTTCCGCGCGGACCGCATCCGGTTCGGTTGCGGAGCGGCCACCGCCGCGAAACCGGTCCGTGGGCCGGACAACCGCGCGCGTGGCCGAAAACTCCGCGTCAACGGTTTCGAGTGACGATCGCGCGCGGGCGGATGCGCGTGCCCGCGGTGTACTCCTCCAGAGCGTGAGCGAGCCAACCGGCGGTGCGGGCGATGGCGAAGAGGGTTTCGCCCGAGCCGGGCGGGAGATCGTAGACGGCGCCGAGCAGGGCCAGCGCGAAGTCGATATTGGCCGCGGGCCGCCGCCGGATCCGCAGTTCGTCCCGGATCGCCTCTGCCACCGCGGCTTTCGGGTGATCGGGATGTAGCGCCAGGATCCGATCCAGCAGATGGGTGCCGCGGGCGTCGACGATGTAGACCGCGTGCCCGAAGCCGGGGATGCGGTCGCGGCGGCGCAGCCGGTCGTCGACGAGCTGTATCGCCGCGGCGGGGGTGTCGGCCTCGGCCAGCAGGCGTTCGGCGGCCACGGAGGCGCCGCCGTGCATCGCGCCGCTCACCACCCCGAGCCCCGAGCCGACCACGGCGAACGGATCGGCCGACACCGATGCGGCCACCCGGGCGGCGAAGGTCGAGGCGGCCAGTTCGTGATCGGCGAGCAGGATCAGCGCGGTGTCCAGCAGGGCCGGATCCGGTCCGCGATCCGCCGGATGCCCGGTGAGCCGCGAGCGCAACAGTGCGGCGATCGAGTCCCCGGCCGGTTCCGACCGCTGTGGCAATGCCTGGACCATCCCCGCGATCAGGCCACGGGCGAGCGCGGGCACCGACTCGGCATCGCGGCGCGTCCGCAGGGGATCACCGATCGCGAGCGTGGACACGATGATCGGCAACCGATCGAATACCGGTGTGCCGCTGGGCAGATGGCGCTGGGCGAGCCGCGCGGCGGCGAGCCCCTCGGGTCGCGCTACCCACGGGCCGGTATCGCGGCGGTCGCCGGTCCACAGCCATTCGGCCACCTCCTCGAATCGCGAGGTATCCGCCAATTGGAGGGCATCCAGGCCGCGGTAGTACGGGCGATCGTCGCCGAGTTCGGTAACAGCCGATTCGATGACGATCTCGGTCGGAGCGGGCCGGCGTCGTGGCCTGCCGCGGCGGGCGAGTCGCTCGATATCGACAGGATCGAAGAGACTGCGCCGACGTCGCGGATCATAGTGGCGACGCAGAACACCACGGCTGACATAGGCGTACAGCGTCTCCGGCCGTACGCCGAGCCGCTGCGCCGCAGCCCCCGTTTCCAACCACCGCTCCGTACCCGCGACCGGCTCCGCTACGACCGATGCATCCAGTTCCGCATCTACCGTCGCGGCATTCGGTCCCCGCCTCGCGGCCGTGGGGGCCGGTTCGTACTCCGCCATGGGTTGATGATAATCAACATTGATTATGTCGGAGCGGACGCGGGAGAGTACTCGCATGGATCTCGACAGACAGTTCGATCTGCAGGCGCGAGCCTGCGAACGACTCGGATCACCGCTGTACGCCGCCCTGTGCCGATCGATGATCGACGATATCCGCGACGGTGGACCGTGCGCCCGGGTGCTCACCGGATACGAGCAATCGGAGTTGGCCGCCGCGGTGCCGTTGCGGCTGCTGGCCGCGGTGCACGCGCTGGCCCTGTCCGGTGCGGCACCGGAACTCGCGGCCTGTTATCCGAGTGCCGGCGGGAAGTCCGAGCCGGGCTCGGAACCGTTGGTGTGGAAGGCTTTTCGTGAGGTGGTCGACACCCGGGAGGAATGGATCCGGGACTGGCTGACCCGGCCGCCGCAGACCAACGAGGTGGGACGGTCGGTTCCGTTGCTGGCCGGTCTGCTCGCGGCGGTGGACGCGACGCCGCTGCCGATCCGCCTGCTGGAGTTGGGCAGCAGCGCCGGGCTCAATCTGCGGGCCGACCATTTCCGTTGGCGCGCAGGCGATATCGCATGGGGCCCGGAGGGCTCGCCGGTCACCGTGCCGGATGCGTGGCAGGGGCCGGTGCCCGGCTGGCTGGCCGAGGCGGTGCGCCGCCATCCGAGCGTCACCGTCGTCGAGCGGCGCGGCTGCGACCCCACCCCACTGGATCCGGCCTCGCCGCGCGATGCGCTCGCGCTGCGTTCCTACGTCTGGCCGGATCAGGTGGAACGGTTCGCGCGGCTGGACGGCGCGTTGCGGGTCGCCGCGCGGGTTCCGGCCGAGGTCTCGCGGATCGGGGCCGCGGATTTCCTGGCCGGGATCGAACCGATCCCCGGAGTGCTGACGGTGGTGTGGCATTCGGTGATGTGGCAGTACGTGCCGAAGCCGGAATGGGCCGCGGTCAGCGCCGAACTCGATCGGCTGGCGGCCACCACCGGACCCGGCTCGGGCTTCGCCCACATCGCGTTCGAACCACAGGACACCAGCGACGACCGTCACGGATTCCGGCTGACCGCCCGCATCGGAACGCAACCGCCGATAGTGCTGGCACGCGCGAAACCCCATGGGGTACCGGCGTTCCTGTATTCCGGCGACCAGCCGGAACCCGCCCCGAGCTGAGTCCCTGCAACCCGCCCCTGACCGAGCCGCCGGAGCTGACCCGGCTCCCGTTGCGGCCGGGCCACCGTCGGGACACGCGGCAACCTCAGTCATCGGAACCCGCCACCGGCTCGGTCACCGGACTCACCTCCGGCGCGAGTTGCAATCGCCCCGACTCGACCGAGCCGGGGGCGGCGGCAGCCGAATCAGACGGCGCTGGTCAGGGCGGGGGTGAACAGGTGGCCCCACTCCAGGTGGGCGGCCAGTGCCGCCGGGTCGGTGGCGGTGTCGGCCGTGCCGTCGGCGAGTGCGACCAGAGCCCCGGCCAGCGCGAGCGCGGGTACGGAATGCCGGTGCGCGACGCGCAGAATCTCATCGAAGGCGGCGGGGACGCTGCATCGGTGCAGAGCCACCAGGACGCCTTTGGCGGTGTCGAGCATGCGAGCGTTGGCGGACAGGGTGCTCATCGAATTTTCTCCTGGACGGGGCTTGCCCGAAACATATTGCGTGCCAGCCGGTCCGCAAGTCAACTAATTACGTTCCCACAGCAACAACAGGGTGTAGGCGGCCACCGTGTGCGCGTCGGTGATGACGCCGTCGCGGATCATCGTCTCGACCTCGGCCCGCTCGAACCAGGCCGCGCGCATGTCCTGCTCCTCCGGCTCGCGTTCGGGTTCGCCGGGGGTCAGATCGGTGGCCAGGTAGACGCTGCCGTGCTGGTCCAGGGTGGCCGGGGCGGCGTCGAGACGGCCCAGGTAAGTGAGCGTGCCGGCGCGCAGGCCGGTCTCCTCGCGCAGTTCGCGGCGGGCCAGCTCGACCGGATCGCCGGTCTCGTGGCCGGGGAGCGTGCCGGCCGGAAACTCCCAGCAGCGCTGCCGGATCGGGTAGCGGTACTGCTCGACCAGATGCAGCCGGGTGCCCTCCAGCGGCACCACCAGGGCGAAATCGGCACGGCGGACCACCCCGTAGATGCCGGTGCTGCCGTCGGAGCGGCGGATGCTGTCCTCGCGGACCTCGATCCAGGGATTGCGATAGATGTGCCGGGAATCCAGTTGTTCCACCCGCGCCTCCCCCGTCGTCACCGAACACCGTCCGCCCCAGCATAGGCGGGCCGTCCGGACACCCGTCGATGTCGGGGGGCGCACCTAGACTGCTCGGCGATGATGGATTCGAGCGCATTGCTGCCCACGCAGCAGGCATACGACGAGGTCGCGGAGCTCTATGCCGACCTGTTCGCGAAAGAGTTGGACAGCAAGCCGTTCGAACGGGCGATGCTCGCGGCGTTCGCGGAATCGGCCGGTGCCGGACCGGTGGCCGATCTCGGCTGCGGGCCGGGCCGGATCACCGGGCATCTGCACTCCCTGGGCCTGGACGCCTTCGGCGTGGACCTCTCGCCGGAGATGATCCGGCTGGCCCGCGCCGCGCATCCGCGGTTGCGGTTCGAGCTCGGCCCGATGCAGCAGCTGCACGCGGCCGATGCCTCGCTGGCCGGAATCGTGGCCTGGTACAGCATCATTCACACCCCGCCGCAGTTGCTGCCGGAGGTGTTCGCCGAATTCGGCCGGGTGCTGCGGCCGGGCGGCCCGCTGCTGCTGGGCTTCATGGCCGCCGACGCGCCGCACGAGGTGCAGCCGTACGACCATCGGGTGGCGCCCGCGTTCCGCTGGTCGACCGGCCGCATCGAGGAGTTGCTGCGGCCGCACGGATTCGACATCGTCGCCCGGCTGATCCGGGAACCGGTGGATCCGGAAAGGTGCCCGCAGGTACATCTCCAGGTCCGGAAGAACTGAATTCGCTTTTCCGCGCCGAAAATCGGCCGGACGGTACCGCGGGTGCGGACCGTCCGGCCGATATGTAGCGAAAGAAACTATCGGAGAATTATTTCGGGGGCTGCGGCAGCAATGTCATGCAGGGTTGCAGGGCCTGCTCCTGTTCGGCGGTCAGGCCGGGGAAATGCGGTACACCCGACGGTGCGGCCGCAGCCGAGCCGCCGGGGGCCTGTGTTCCCGACGGTGGCGCCGGGCGATCCGTCGGCGGCGTCCCGCCGTCGTGCGCACGCTGGTGACCGGCGGGTCGTTCGGGCAGGGTCACGCCCTGTTGTGCCGCGCAGGTCCGGAACGCGCTCATCGCACCGTCATCCGGTCTGCCGGTACGGGATTGCGCGGCGCCGGAGGATGCCGATGTGGAGCCCGAGCCGTGGTCGCTGCCGCACCCCGCGAGCAGCAGCGTGGCCCCGGCGAGCACTACCGCGGCACCGAACCGGGCGGCCGTATATTTCGTTCGCACAGTCGATTGCTTTCTATTGTCCATTCGACGGAGCGGTGTACTCCGCTGTTCGGAAACAGTAGGCATTCGAATAGCGGAAACATATCCCCTTCAACGTTTTCCGATCCGATCCGCAGCAATCTGACAGTTTCACAGCGGGCACATATATTTCCGAACCCGACACTCCCGGCGAGGATCACAACCCGGGCGCGGCACCGTGATATCCAGAGCAGATGCGTTCCTCCTACGACGTGGTGATCGTCGGCGCCGGCCACAACGGACTGGTCGCGGCGGCCTATCTCGCGCGGGCCGGACTGTCGGTGCTGGTCCTCGAGCAGCGATCGCACACCGGCGGCGCGGCCGTCTCGGAACGGGTCTTCCACGGTGTCGACGCCCGGCTGTCGCGCTACTCGTACCTGGTGAGCCTGCTGCCGCAGCAGATCGTGCGTGATCTGGGCCTGCGCTTCACCACCCGGCGGCGGCGGATCTCCTCGTACACCCCGGTCGGCGCGGGCGGCCTGCTGATCGACACCGGCGACGCGGACCGCACCCGCGACAGTTTCGCGACGCTCACCGGCTCCGATGCGGAATACGAAGCGTGGCAACGGTTCTACGGCAGCACCGGCCGGCTGGCGCAGCGGGTGTTCCCGACCCTGTTGCAGCCGTTGCCGTCCCGGGCGCAGCTGGAGCGGCTGGTGGACGATCCGGCGCTCTGGGAGGCGGTGTTCGAACGTCCGCTGGGTGCGACGGTGGAGGCCCTGTTCGCGGACGACATCGTGCGCGGGGTGGTGCTCACCGACGCGCTGATCGGCACCTTCACCCATGCCCACGACCCCACGCTGCGGCAGAACCGCTGTTTCCTCTACCACGTCATCGGCGGCGGCACCGGCGACTGGGACGTCCCGGTCGGCGGCATGGGCGCGCTGACCGACGCGCTGGCCGACGCGGCCCGCGCCGCCGGCGCCGAACTGGTCACCGGCCGCACGGTCGAGTCGATCCACGCCGGGGTGCGCACCGCCGAGGTCCGGTTCACCGGCGGCACGACCGCCGCCCGGCACGTGCTGGTGAACGCGGCGCCGTACCGGCTGGCCGAACTGCTCGGCAGTCCGGCGCCACCGAAACCCGAAGGCGCGCAACTGAAGGTGAACATGCTGCTGCGCCGCCTGCCGCGCCTGCGGGACCGTGTCGATCCCCGCGACGCCTTCGCCGGAACCTTCCACATCGCCGAGGGTTACGGCGAACTCGAGCGCGCCTACCGGGAGGCCGCGGCCGGTCGGCTACCGACGGCGCCGCCGTCGGAAATCTACTGCCACACTCTCACCGACCCGTCGATCCTGGGTCCCGAATCGGCCGCCGTCGGCCTGCACACCCTGACACTGTTCGGATTGCACACGCCGGCAAGCCTGTTCGAGGGCGATCCGGCGGGAGCCAAGGCGGCCCTGCTGGAATCGACCCTGACCACCCTGGATTCCGTTCTGGCCGAACCGATCCGCGACTGCCTCGCCACCGACGCCGACGGCCGCCCCTGCCTGGAGGCGGTGACCCCGCCGGAGCTGGAGCACGAGATCGGCCTGCCCGGCGGCCACATCTTCCACGGTGACCTGTCCTTCCCCTACCGCCTCGACGACGATCCGGACCCGGCCGCCCGATGGGGAGTGAGCACCGGGTACTCCACCGTATTCCTCTGCGGCGCGGGCACCGTCCGCGGCGGCGGGGTGAGCGGCATCGGCGGCCACAACGCGGCCATGGCGGTGCTGGAATCGCGCTGACCGCCGCAGCGCGGGTGGCGTCCACCCGATCGCCTGACGCAGTACCGCGGTGCTGTCACCCGGCTGCGCTTCGGTAGCGCAGCGGCACTTTCTCAGCGCGGTTGCCCGGCACCACCTCGGTACGGATATCCGCTACCCCCTCAGCGCGGATGTCCGCCACCGCCTCTGTGCGGATGTCCGCCATCGTCCCGATATGGCCGTCCATCGCCCCACCGCGACTGCCCCGCTCCGCCCGGGTACGACTGCACGGCACATCGTCGGTCAGCCAGGGCATTCGGGTGAGGAGACGGTCGCGCAGTTCGGTGAGCGCCGCGATGCGGCGGTTCAGTTCGGCCACCCGTGGCGGACCGACCCGGGCGTAGCCGGTGACGCAGCGGGGTTCGTACGGAAACACCTCGGGCACTTCGTGATCCAGGTACGGCAGGAAGGCGAGCACATCGTCGAGGGTGAACCCGAGCCACAACAGCTCCCGGATGTTGCGCACCCGTCGCACCGCGTCCTCCTCGAAGGTCCGATATCCCGCCGAGGTGCGACCGCTGACCAGCAGACCTCGTTCCTCGTAGAAGCGCAGCGCCCGGGTGGTGGTGCCGGTGCGTGCGGCCAGTTCACCGATCAACATGAAAACTCCTTTGCCGGTGCCGGATTCAACGCGTGAGCCGGACCACCGTCTTCCCGAGATGGCGGCCGCGGACCAGGTCGAGCAGCGCGCCCGGCGCCTGCGCCAGGCCGTCGATCACGGTCTCGTGCTGCACGATCGCACCGTCGGCCAGCCAGTTCCGCAGCAGCGCTTCGTATTCGGGGGCCAAGTCGAGATGGTCGAAGGCGCTGAACCCGCGCAGCGTCAGGCGTTTACCGATCACCGGCAGCAGATCGCCCGGTCCACCGTCGGGCGTTCCTCCGGCGTGCTGCCGGGTGAGCGCCCCGCACAACGCGATCCGGCCGCCGGGGTTCATGACCTCGATCGCGGCCCGGAGATGATCGCCGCCGACCAGGTCGAAGTAGACGTCGATGCCCGCCGGCGCGGCCGCGCGCAGATTCGGCAGCAGCCCGTCGTGGTAGTCGAACACCGCGTCGTAGCCCAGCACGTCCCGGGCATGCGCCACCTTCGCCGCCGAGCCGACGCTGCCGACGACCCGGCCCGCGCCGAGCAGCCGGGCGATCTGCCCGGCGAGACTCCCGGTGGCCCCGGCCGCGCTGGACACGTACACCGTGTCACCGGGCCGCATCCCGGCCACCGCGGTCAGTCCGGCGTAGGCGACCAGCCCGAATCCCAGATGCCCGGACGGGGACGGGAAGCGGTCGTGGGGCACCACCCGCACCTCCGCCGACGTGGCGACGGCATGCTCCCGCCAGCCGAGGCGGTGCCGGACCAGCGCACCGACGGGGACGGAAGGTACCCGGGAAGCGACCACCTCGCCGACCGTGTCACCGGTGAGCGGCTCCCCGATCATGTACGGCGGCATGGGAATTCCGGGATAGTCACCGATCAGCATGAGCATCCCCGGATCCAGGGACATGTACAGATTGCGGATCAGCACCTGCCCGGCCGCCGGTTCCGGAATCGAGTGTTCGACGAGGCGGAAGGTCGCCGGATCGGGAAGTCCGTCGGGCCGGGCGGCGAGCAGAACCGTATGCGTGGTGGTCATGTCCGCGACGCTAGGGATTGACGTACACGTGAAGGTCAAGCGAGGACGGCGCGGATCACCCAGGTGCGCAGCGGGACGTCGAATTCACCGGTGGCGGTTTCGGGCCGGCTGCGGAGGAATTCGGTGAGCCGGACAAGCAGTTCGGCGCGCTCCTCGTCGCCGATCACCAGGGTGTGGGAGTGGGTGCCGATGGTGGCCACCAGGGATTCCGCGGTACGGCGCTGGACATGCGGAAATGTGATGTGCTCGAAGTGCGCGAACAGCGGATGCACGGGCAACACGTCCGGCGTCATCGCAGGTAAGGAGGCATTCGACCGGGAGATCCGGCCGAGTTGCCGGACCCATTCGACGCTGTCGTCGGTCGTGTTCCAGAAGGCGGCGACCACCCCGCCGGGCCGCAGCACCCGGGCGATCTCCGGGAATGCGCGGACCGGATCGAACCAGTGGAACGCCTGTCCGACCACTACCGCATGCATCGAATGATCGGGCAGCGGAACGGATTCCGCGGTGCCGGGGAAGATCGGGGTCTCGCGGAAGCGACGGGCGAATTCGGCGCGCATCCCCTCGTCGGGCTCCACCGCGGTCACCCGCGCTGCCAGCGCGAGCAGGCCCTCGGTCAATTTGCCGGTGCCGGCGCCCAGATCGAGTACCTCCGGATGCCCGGCCTCGCCCAACGGCCGTAGCGCCCAGCGGATCGCGTCGGCGGGATAGTCGGGACGGTGTTCGGCATAGGCGGCCGCCGCGGCGCCGAACGAAGCGGCCCGCCGGGCCAGCAGTTCCGCTCCGGCGTCGTCCACGCGCTCGGTAGGACTTTCGGAATCCCGCACCCGGCCATGCTAGATCCGGATCCTGAGCGCGAATCCGAGGACCGGACGGCAGGCGCAGGTAGAGGCCCGGCCCGGAAACCCGGGCAGGCCGGATCAGTGACCGGGCGGCAGCTGCGAGCCGGGCCCGGGCGGCAACACCGAGCCAGGCCCCGGCGGTAACACCGAACCGGACCCCGGCGGCAGCTGCGAACCGGACCCCGGCGGTGGCGACCAGCTGTCGTCGTCGATCATGCGGAACTGCGTCACCGGCGGCGGCGGTTCGGTATGCCCGGTCAGCACCCAGGCCATCTGCAACGACAACCGCACCAGCCGCCGCGCGGTGTAGTACAGCAGCGCGGCCAGCGGCAGTTCTCCGAATACGGCGGTCAGCACGGACAACAGCAGGTCCGAGGTGTTCCAGTCCAGGACGATGTCGAACCAGGCGTCGCAGACCAGCAGCGTCGCGGTGATGATCGCCCACGGGATGAAGATCTGCCGGCGCAGCCAGGCCAGCAGCGCGGTCACCCCGACCGCCGCGACCAGGATGCAGTCGAAGCCCACCCAGGCGATATCCCACTGCCGGACCTCGTGATGGGCGGGCAGGCTGAAGGACAGGTAGCCGACCCACGGCACCAGGAAGACGAAACTGCCGGTCACCACCGCGAGGAACAACCGGCGCAGCAGAATCGCGTGCGGATGCTGCGAGGTGATCCTGAATGTCATGACGCCTCCCGGTCGGCCGCGCGACGCGGCGCGTGATCAGCGTATCCAGCGGCAATCAGCGAACGACGGGCAACTGCGGTCCCGGCTCGGCCAGCCACAGCAACCAGTGCGGCACGATCAGCGCGGCGAACTCCTCGTAACCGACTGCGCTGGGGTGATATCCGTCACCCGCGGTGACCTCCCGCATCCAGGTGGTGCTGTGCCGCAGCGGCTCGAAGACCCGGATGTACGGGACCGACGCCCGCTCACACACCGCACCGAAGATCTCGCCCAGCTTCTCGAGCCGTTCGTTGTGCTCCGCGTCGGCATTCGGCGGCGGCGCGATCACCAGCGTGGGCCATCCCCGCGCCCGCGAGCGGCTCAGGATCTCGCCGAGATGTGCGGCCGACCGTTCGGGCGCCACCCGCACCCCGCCGTCCTCGGCCATCGCGTCGTTGACGCCGAAACAGAACACCACACGGGCGTCGACGCCGTCCGGTAACCGTTGCGCGCACTCGTTTTCCCAGCGTGCGGCGATATCCGCGGAGGTCTGCCGGCGCACCCCCAGGTTGTAGTAGCTCAGGGGCTGCCCGGCCCCGATGGCACGTACCGCGAGTCGGCCCGCCCAGCCCTGGCACTGCCGATCCCCCAGACCGGCCACCAGGGAATCCCCCACGAAACAGATTCGGACATCTCGGGTCACGCTGTGATCGTGGCACGGGTTTCGGTTTCTCGCTCCGGGTTTTCCCGACCGGCCGAATTCCGGGCCCGAACCCGCGAAATATGATCACTGGAACCGGTTCGCGACTTCGTGGCGTCCGGTCCGGTGTGGATGCGGCGGCAGCGGCGTGTTGCCGTCGGCGGGCCCCAGCGCCTGCTGCATACTCACCACCGAGCCGAACCTGGGACCGACGCCGCTCCCTCGATCCGAAAGATCCGATTGGATATGCGAGTCGACGGGCGGGAGATCCCCGTATCCGGCAGCCTGCTGCAGCCGCGGATCCGGCGCACCAGCGACATCCTCCGCGTGATGCTGTCGGCGCTGCTGGTGGTGCTGGTCGTCATCGGCTCGGTGATCACCCGGTCCCGCTGGGAGGCGCTGGAACGGTCGCTGTCGGACATCGTCGGGGTACTGCCGCCGGACAAGTCCAACCTGGTGTACGTGCTGTACAGCGTCGCGATCTGCGCGCTGCCGTTCGCGATCCTGCTGCGGCTGGTACTGCGCCGGCAGTGGAAGCTGCTGGTCGGCTATGTCGCCGCCGGACAGATCGCGATCGTGCTGTTGTCGCTGACCGGTACCGGCGGGCTGTCCTGGCCGCAGTGGCACTGGATCGGCCCGAAACAGCTGGACACCTTCCTCGCCCAATTCCTCGACGATCCGCGCTGGATCGCGATGCTGGCCGCGGTGCTGACCGTCGCCAGCCCGTGGCTGCCCCCCAAGTGGCGGCGCGGGTGGTGGGCGCTGCTGCTGGCGTTCGTGCCGCTGCATCTGTTCGTCAGCCTCGTGGTGCCGTCGCGGGCCATCTTCGGACTGGCGGTCGGCTGGTTCGTGGGTGCGGTGATCGTGCTGCTGGTCGGCACCCCCGCGCTGGAAGTACCACTGGAGGCCGCGGTGCGGGTGCTGGCCGACCGCGGCTACACCGTCACCGCGTTCACGGTATTGCGGCCGGCCGGGCCCGGCCCGCTGCAACTGGCCGCCGAGACCGGTCCCCGGCAGCGGCTGATCGTCGAGATGTACGGCCAGAACCAGCGCAGTTACGGCATGTTGCGGCAGGTCCGCCGCTATCTGACCTTCCGGGCCGGTGAGCGCAGCCCGGCCTTCGCCTCACTGCGCCGCGCGGTGGAGCATCGCGCGCTGATGGGTATCGCGATCGGCGATCTCGGGTTGGCGGCCGGTAAGCCGCTCACCGTCGCCGCGCTGGGCCGCGGCTGGACCCTGTACGCGCACACCGTCCCGCAGGGCCGGGTCCTGACCGCCGCGAGCGACCGGACCGTACCCGGCGACCAGGGTCTGCTCACGATGGTGTGGCGCGCGCTGCAGGAACTGCACCGGGCCCAGATCTCGCACGGCGACCTGCGGACCGACGAGATCCGGGTCACCGACGGCCGGGTGTTGTTCGGCGGCTTCATGCTCGCCGAATTCGGCGCCAATCCGGTGCGGTTCCGTTCGGATGTCGCGCAGTTGCTGTTGTCGACCGGCGGGCTGTTCGGCGCCGAACCGGCCGTGCGCACCGCGCGGCGGGTGTTCGGCGACGAGGTGGTGCTGGACGCGTCGCGCCGGCTGACGAAATCCGGGATCCCCCGGCACGTACGCGCCTCGGTACCGGATTCCGGGGAGGTGATCAAGGCGGTCCGCGCGCAGGTGCAGGAGCAGACCGGCCAGGATCGCATCGAGACCGCGCAGATCACCCGGTACTCCCGCAACCAGATCATCCAGCTGGTACTGCTGTTCGCCCTGGTCTACGTGGCCTATCCGTTCATCAGCCAGGTGCCGACGTTCTTCACCGAACTGGGCAACGCCAACTGGTGGTGGGGGCTGCTCGGCCTGACGATCTCGGCGCTCACCTATGTGGGTGCGGCGATGGCCTTGTGGGGCTGCGCCGGGGAGTCGGTGAACTTCCGCAATCTGCTGCTGATGCAGGTGGCCAACACGTTCGCGGCCACCACCACCCCGGCCGGGGTGGGCGGGCTCGCGCTCAGCGTGCGATTCCTGCAACGCAGCGGGCTGGGCGCGGTGAAGGCGACCGCGGCGGTGGCGTTGCAGCAGAGCGTGCAGGTGGTCACGCACGTGGTGCTGCTGATCGTGTTCAGCGTGGCGGCCGGGGTGTCGGCGAATCTGTCACATCTCGTGCCGAGTGCGACGGTGCTGTACTTCGCGGCCGGTGCGCTGCTGGGCGTAGCGGGGGTGGCGACGCTGGTGCCGACGGTGCGGCGCTGGCTGCGCACCGAGGTGCGGCCGCAGCTGGCCGAGGTGGTCAGCGAGTTGCGCACGCTGGCGACGCAGCCGAAGCGGCTGGTGATGATCGTGGGCGGTTGTGCCACCACCACTCTGGGTGCGGCGGGTGCGTTGTGGGCCGCCATCGAGGCGTTCGGCGGCGCCGCCACCTTCGTGACGGTGACCGTGGTGACGATGATCGGCGGCACGCTGGCCTCGGCGGCCCCCACCCCCGGCGGCGTCGGCGCGGTGGAGGCGGCGCTGATCGGCGGGCTGGCCGCCTTCGGCGTGCCGGCCGCGATCGGGGTGCCGTCGGTCCTGCTCTACCGGGTGCTGACCTGCTGGTTGCCGGTGTTCTGCGGCTGGCCGATCATGCACTGGCTCACCGACCGCAAGATGATCTGAGCGAAACCCGCCGTACGGCACGGCCTTCAGCGGGTCGCGGTGATCTCGGCGAGCGCTTGCCCCGCGGAAAGGCTTCCGGCCGTGGCTAATTCGAGATTCGCCAGGCTGGCCGCGTGGATCTCCGGCGCCGCGGCGGCCACGCAGTCGGCGATCGGGTGCACGGTGAAACCGAGATCGGTGCCGTGCCTGGCGGTCTGCTCGACGGTGAGATTCGTCGCCACCCCGGTCAGCAGCAGCGTGTCCACGCCCCGGGCGGCCAGCCAGTCCGGCAGCGCATTACCCGCCAGGCCGGACAGCTTCTGATTGTCGAACACCGCGCCGGCCGCGGCCTGTGCGGCCATCTCCGGAACGATCTGCGCGCCGGGCGAATTCGGCCGGAAGTCGGTCTGCGCGGCGGCGACCGAACGCATGAATCCGGTGTTGCGTACCAGCCCGCCGCCACCGACCGGAACGGTGAAACGCGTGAACACCACCGGTATTCCGGCGGTCTGCGCGGCGGCGTGGAAGGCGGCGGCCCGTTCCAGCACACCGCTCGCCGCGATCGGCGCGGCGAGCATCGGCCCGAAGAAGCCTTCGGGCCGAATCACATTCACCTGCCAGTGCAGGGCCAGCACGGCGGTGCGGAGTCGATCGGTCATCCGCCGATCATCCTCCGCACCGGCCGGTGCCGGGCCCGCTTCGAGTCGTCACCGCGCGCAATCATCGCTGTCGCGCACGCGGCGATCGGATCGGATCAGGACGAATAGTCCTTGCGCAGATCGACTTTCACGACCTTGCCGCTGGCGTTGCGCGGCAGCTCCGGCACGACCACCAGGTGCTTGGGGTGCTTGTAGCGGGCCAGGTTCGCGTTGAGGAACGGCTCGAGCTCCTCGAGGGTGAGGGTGTCGGCCGGATCGGCCAGCGCCACCACCGCGACGGGCACCTCGCCCCACTTCTCGTGGGTACGGCCGATCACCGCCGCCTCGTGGATCTTCGGATGCGCGAACAGGACGTTCTCCACCTCGGCGCAGTAGATGTTCTCACCGCCGGAGATGATCATGTCCTTCTTGCGGTCGACCACCCAGACGAAGCCCTCCTCGTCCTGCTTCACCAGGTCGCCGGAGTGGAACCAGCCGCCGGAGAACGCCTCCGCGGTGGCCTCGGGCTTGTTCCAGTAGCCGAGCATCAGCGTCGGGCCGCGGTAGACGATCTCACCGATCTCGCCGGGGGCGACCTCGTTGCCCTCGTCGTCGACGACGCGGGCGGCGACGGTCGGGATGACCTGCCCGACCGAACCGAGCTTGCGCAGCGCGTCCTTGCCGTCCAGCACACAGGTGATCGGCGACATCTCGGTCTGACCGAAGACGGCGACGTTCTGCGCCTCGGGGAAGCAGTCGGCCATCGCGCGCAGCACGCTGTCGGAGGCCGGGGCCGCACCCCAGGACAGCATCCGCAGCGCCAGCTTGCGCTGCTTGACCGTCGGCTCCTCGCAGATCAGCTGCCACTGCGCCGGCACACAGAACGCGGCGGTGGCCTGTTCGGCCTCGACCGCGTCCAGGAATTCGGTGGCGTCGAACGCGCCCAGCGGATGCAGTACGAATCTGGCGCCGAGCACGAAATACGGGACGAGACTGCCCAATCCGGCGATGTGGAACAGCGGCGAGGTGCAGAAGCCGACGGTGTCGGGGGTGAGATCCATCGCCCGAATGCAGGTGAGGGCCTGCGAATTCAGGTTCGAATGGGTGAGGATCGCGCCCTTCGGGCTACCGGTGGTGCCCGAGGTGTACATGATCAGGGCCGGAGTGTCCTCCGGAATGTCCAGCGGCGTATGGGATTCGCCACCTTCGGCGAGCACGTCCTCGAAGCCGAACACCTCCTCGCCGGTGTCGCCGCCGATCACGAAGACGGTCTGCAGACCCGGGGCCTGGGACCGTACCCCGACCGCCAGCGGCTGCAGCACGGTATCGGTGACGATCGCGGTGGCGCCGGAATCGGCGACCAGGTAGGCCACCTCCGGCGGCGTGAGCCGGAAGTTCACCGGCACCGCGATCGCGCCGAGGGCGGTGATACCGAGCACCGCCTCCAGATATTCGGGATGGTTCAGCGCGAGGATCAGCACCCGATCACCGAAGCCCACCCCGCGCCGGGCGAGCGCGTCGGCGAAACGCTGCGAGCGGTCGTGGAACTGCTTCCACGAGATGTCCCGTCCGCGGTAGCGCATCGCGACGGCATCCGGGCGCATCTGCGCATGCGTCGCGATCTGGTTGTTCCAGTGATTGCGGCGAGAGCGGACGGGCTCGTCGAGCGCGCCGGGGACGAAGGTCATGCCGTGCCTTCCTAGCTTCCTACTGCATCCGACGATTCGGGCAGTCGTCACCGACGGCCGAATCGACAATGAGAATACCAACTAACTTTTTGTGTGACAAGAGTTACAGGAGTGCCCTCCGGGCACCCGAGCGCCGATCATACTCCCAGTTCAAATCCGATATTGGAACGTGTTTCGACGCAGCTCCAGGGAGTGGAGTCACCGGCCGAACGGATGGGCATCGCAAACAACGGCTCACATGAAGGTTGTTCCGCCGGATCGGCCGTGCCACCATCGGGGGCATCCGGAGGCAGGTCCGGGCGGTCAGGGAGGACACAGGCGATGTTGCGCACCAGATTCACCGAGACGTTCGGAATCGAGCACCCGATCGTGCAGGGCGGCATGATGTGGGTCGGCCGGGCCGAACTCGTCGCGGCCGTGGCGAACGCCGGTGGACTCGGCTTCCTCACCGCCCTCACCCAGCCCACCCCCGAGGCGCTGCGCACGGAGATCGCCAAGGTCCGGGAGCTCACCGACAAGCCGTTCGGCGTGAACCTCACGATCCTGCCGTCGATCAACCCGCCGCCGTACGAGGAGTACGCCGCCGCGATCATCGACTCCGGAATCAAGATCGTCGAGACGGCCGGCAGCAATCCGGAGCCGTTCCTGCCCGCCTACCGCGAGGCCGGGATCAAGGTGCTGCACAAGTGCACCAGCGTCCGGCACGCGCTCAAGGCGCAGGCCATCGGCGTCGACGGCGTCTCCATCGACGGTTTCGAATGCGCCGGCCATCCGGGCGAGGACGATGTGCCCGGCCTGGTGCTGATCCCCGCCGCCGCGCGAGCG